>JAQUMX010000014.1 GCA_028717885.1 Candidatus Omnitrophota bacterium | reverse complement strand
AGAAAGTTTAGCGCAGCTGTACGCCGAATTGCGCGCTTAAGGCCTGTGTAATTTTAGACAATATCGGCTGAACTTCATCTTCAGTAAGGGTGCGCTGGTTTGAACGGAAAAAGCATGATACGGTCAGATTCTTGAATCCTGCGGGAATTTGTTTTCCGCGATAAAAATCGGTAATTTTCGCTTCCTCTAGGATGAGGCCTGCCTGCTCCTTGATCGCTTTCAGGATAACGCTTGCCGAAAGCTCTTCTTTGATCAAAATACTTAAATCTCGGGTAATACCCGGGTAAAGCGGCAAGGGCGCAAATTTCTTCTCTAAATTTACATGCTTAAAGAGCAATTCCAGGTTTAATTCTGCGATTGCCAAGTCCTTGTTTTTTATGTCAAGCTTCTGGGCGATATTCTTCGGCAGAAGGCTCACGGCCCCAATCTTAATATTATTTACGGAAACCTTTATCGCTCCGTCGGAATTAGTTTCGAAGGTGTAGTCTTTAATCCGTAATCCCATAAAAATATTTTCTATGATTCCTTTTAAATCTAAAATGCCCAATTCGTAGCTCGTCTTTCCCTGCGGCAAAAGCAAGGATTTTGCCCCGCACAAAACAATCCCCAAAACCAATTCCTCTTTTGGGGAAGAATTGTGCGCCAAAGCAAAAACTTTGGAAATTTCAAAAATTTGTACTGCTTCCTGTTTCTGATTCAAATTAAACGCTACTGCCTTTGCCAGGCTTAGCTGCAGAGTCGGCCTTAAAATTTCCTGCTCCTGGCTTAAAGGATTGGCGATTTCTACGGGGAGGGCATTTACGGAAAAATCTTTTACCCCTTCTCTCTCAATCAGGCTGTAAGTAATGGCCTCGTTTAAGCCGCTCGCCTTCAATAAACACTTTAATGCCCTGGTCAATTCCCAAACGGTATTGGTTTTCGGTTTTAGTGACACATGCGGCAGGGTCGTGGGAATCTGATCGTAACCGTATACTCGCGCCACTTCCTCTTCTAAATCAATTTCTTTTTGTACATCCGGCCGGGACATGGGGATTTCGACCAGGAATGAATTCTTGCTCGCAGGCTTTACCTTAAACCCTAAATGCATAAGCAAGGTTTTAATTTTTTGCGCCGCTATTTCTGTGCCTAAAATTTTCAATACGTTACACACATCCAAAGAGACTTTTTTTACGCTTAATTTCGTATTCCCATCGATCTTTAGAGTTGTTAATTTTCCTCCGGCGATCTCCTGTATCAGGGCAATTGCGCGCTCCCTTGCTCTTTGTACGGTTTCACAATCTATTCCTCTTTCAAAACGATAAGAAGACTCGGTCTGCAGTCCTAGTTGACGCCTGGCGCGGCGCACCAACATTGGATTAAAAATAGCTGCCTCCAAAAGAATATCCTTAGTGTTAAAGGACACTTCGGAATCTTTCCCGCCCATAACCCCGGCAATAGCAACAGGTTTATTATCTGCGGTAATCAATAAAGTCTCGGGGCTTAATTTCCGCACTACTCCATCTATGGTAGTTATCTGCTCACTGCTCTTTGCCCGTCTAACCGCAATATCAATCTTCTGGCCTGTTGCGAGCTTAGCCAAATCAAAGGCGTGCAATGGTTCTCCGTATTCCAGCAAAATATAATTTGTAATATCTACGATATTATTGACGCTGCGCAGGCCTACTGCTTCTAATCTTTCCCTGAGCCAGGCAGGCGATACCGCTACTTTCACATCTTTAATGATTGTGCCTGTATACAATGAACAATCTTTTTGCTCTTCGATTTTTATTTGTAAGGGCGGCGCAGCCTTACTTATGGTGTGCGACTTTGCCTGCCTGCCGGACAGGCAGGTGATCTTGTGGTGTTTTAGTTTTTTTCCGGTAATTGTCGCTACTTCCCGGGCTAAACCCATAACACTTAGCCAGTCCGGGCGGTTTGAGGTAATTACGATTTCAAAAACAAAATCATTTCCTTTTGCTTCTACCGACTTTACTTCAATTCCCGCCATAGTCAGTTTATCGGCAAGTGCTTCCGGAGCAATTTTAATTTCCACAAAATCTTTTAGCCAATTATAGGTAACTTTCATTTTAGCTGTCAGCTCTCAGCTGTCAGTCGTCAGCTCTGGCAGGTTTATGCTGAAAGCCGACGTCTGATAGCTGAAAGCTAATTGTCGTTTTCTCTAAGTTCAAAATTGATTCAGAAACCGCAGGTCATTTTCGCAAAACATCCGGATATCGGTAATACCGTATTTAAGCATGGCAATTCTTTCAATCCCCATGCCAAAGGCAAAACCAGTGTATTTCTTCGAGTCATATCCTACGTGTTCAAAAACATTTGGATGGATCATGCCGGAGCCTAAAATTTCCAGCCATCCTTTCCTGCCGCACACCGAACAGCCTTTGCCCTTACAAATAATACAGGAGATATCCATTTCTGCGGAGGGTTCGGTAAAAGGGAAAAAATGCGGCCGGAAACGCATTTTTATATCGTCGCCAAACACAGCTTTGGCAAATGTTTCCAGGATCCCTTTTAAATCGGAAAATCTTATTCCTGCATCCACCATAAACCCCTCAATTTGATGAAACATGAACAAATGAGAGGCATCGGTAGCATCCGGACGATAAACCCTACCCGGCACAACCACGGCTAAAGGCGGTTCACAACTTTTCATTACCCGGATTTGCACCGGGGAAGTATGGCTGCGCAATAACAAGCCTTTTTCTTGCGGCTTTAGATAAAAAGTATCAAAGGCATCCCGGGAAGGATGTTCCAAGGCTATATTCAACCCGGTAAAATTATTGTACTCGGTTTCGATTTCCGGCCCCTCGACAATAGAAAAACCCATGCGGGTAAAAATCGTGCAGATTTCTTCGACGACCTGGGTAATCGGATGGACTCTGCCGATTTGCTGGGCAATCCCGGGCATACCGATATCAATGGCCTGGTTTTGCGTTGCAGCAGGCTGGCCAGAAAATGACTTCTCTTTCTCCGCAATTAATTCCAGGAGGCGATTTTTCATGGCATTGGCTTGTTGGCCAAAAGTAGCACGCTCTTCTTTGGCCAAGGTAGGAATTGCCGCGGTTAAACCGGCAATTACACCTTTGCGCCCTAAATATTTAAGACGAAAAGCCTCTAACTCCTGCGAGGAATTTATCTTGATGATTTCTTCTTCGATGGTTTTTTGAAGAACTGCAATATCAATGCCAGGCATAAGCCTCCTAACAACGTCACTGCGATTTTTCTTTTCTCCCGGTCCGCTTCTTCACTAATCGGCCTTCCGGGTACTATTTTTTTTACTACTTCTCCGTGGATATCCAGGTCTGCGCCATGTTCGCTACAGGCGCGATGAAAAACACCGGAGACTTCTATCCAATCTCCTTGCGATTTATAACTTCCTGTATAAATTATATCCTGAACTTTAGTTTTGTCTACCCAAATCCCGATTGCATTGCTGCTATCTTTAACATTAATCCAGGCATAATTGCCGCGCACCATTACATCACCTACTACTTCTCCGGCATAGGTAATAACTTTACCGTCATAACGGCCTGCCTGATTAATCAACTCATTACTATTTAAAGGCTGTGCGTAAGCAATCCCATAAACACAGAAATTTAAGGCGCAGATTATAAGAAAACCGATTCTCATTTTTATTTCCCTTTTATCGCTGCAATAAGAAAACCAATCAAGGTAAATATAGACATAAATTCCAGGCGGCCGGCCCACATTTGAATGATATAGGTGTACTTTAACGCCACCGGCATGCTCGGTGAAGTCACTCCGCAGGATAACCCCACATTGGCAGCTGCAGACGTAGATTCAAACAAAGAATCTAAAAATGAATACCCGAAAAACATCCCGATGCATGCGCCAATACCGTAGAGCACAAGATACGCTAAAGTGATTAAAAGCGCGCTGCGCGCTTGCTTGTCTTCCAAGAATATTTCTTTGATATGGTGGAATTTCTGCACCACTATCGCCCTTTCCGGCAGGATAATCCTTTTTACGTCCTCGATCATCGCCTTAAAAATAATCCCGATACGCAACATTTTAATTGCTCCGGTCGTAGAACACACGGCGCCGCCCAAAGCCATGGCGCAAATTACTCCTACTATTGCCAGATGGCTCCAGTCCTGATTAAATTGCGCAGCATAGATAGTCTGAAACCCTGTGCCGCTATGGCCGGAGATTAATTGATAAAATCCCTTGCGGAATAAGGCAACTGCCCGGGGATAGATATTAACCTGCGCCAGGCCCAATGCCGTAATAAAAAAAGTAATTAATACCGTAATAAACAAGGTGCGGGTTTCGATATTCTTGAATACCTCTTTGCGTTTTCCTGTCCAAAGGCAATAATGCAGTTTAAAATTTATTGCCCCGAAAATCATGATCATGATAGTTACGATTTCAAATGCCAAGCTATGATAATAAAGTATGTTCTGCGATTGCGGAGCAAACCCACCGGTATCAAAAGCAGCCATAAAAACGCACACCCCGTGGAAAAAGGCATTAAAGGGGCGCATCCCCAGTATTATCCCGACCACCCCTAACGCAACCGTCCCTAAAATTAAGTAGACGAAACTCACCAGCCAGATAAACCTCGAAGTATGAATCACATTCGGCAAAATCCGCTCATCGCGCGCTTCCCCAACATACATTTTAAAAGCCCCGGAAAAGCCTTTGACAAAAAACGACAATGCAACAATCACAATTCCCTGGCCGCCGATGAACATAATCATGTGCCGCCAAAGATTATGGGAAAGCGCCAAGTGGTCTAAATCCTGCACCAAGACCAATCCCGTGGTAGCAAATCCTGACATTGCGTCAAAACAGCTATCCAGGTACGACTGCCAATGTCCGCTTAAGTACAAAGGTATTGCCCCCAGTAAAGTGGCTACCACCCAAGAAAGCGAAACCACAATCATCCCTTGCATCCAGTTCAAATCTTTTTCCGTGCGGCACACTTTGAGCAATAATAAGCCGATGATCAAGGAAATTTCCGTAGCAATCAGGAAGTCCAAAGTAGGATTTATCTCGGAGCGGGTAAGCGCGAAGACAAGCGGCACAATCATCGTTAGCCCTAAGGCGATGATAATTTTTCCCAAATAATACCCGATAAGTTTAATATCTTCTAAGGTGGGCCGCAGGATCATCTTTTAAAGGTTAAGGCCAGGCAAATGCAGAACGCTGCCAACATAATCAGCGCAGCATAAAATATCTCAGTGGCAATTCCGAGGACAGCTTGCAAAAGTAATTTCTTGGTCATCTTTAAAGCTTGCCTACCAGTAAATTCAACAATTGTGGCTCATTACCCACCAAGGTAATAGCAATCACGTCGTCTCCGGCTTTTAGAACTGTGGTGCCCTTGGGAACGATCACTTCGTCCTGCCGGACAATGGAAACCAAAGCCGAATCTGTTGGCCAGGAAACTTCTTGCACTGTTTTTTCGATTATAGGAGAGTCTTTGGGCAAGTCTATGCGCACAATCGCTAATTTCCCGCGCTTAAAACTCATCAGGTTCACAAAATCCGAGAAGGAAACTTCTTCTTCGATGATCTTGGCAATGATTTTCGTCGAGTCAACCGGCACATCAATGCCCAGTTCGGAAAACGTATGCTCGTTATCAGGGTTATTTACTCGTCCGACCGTGCGCTGAATGCTGAATTTTTCTTTAGCCAGCTGGCAAATGATCAGATTATCCTCGTCGTCTCCGGTAACCGCCGCCAAAACATCTGCGCGTTCTGCTCCGGCTTCTTCCAATATGCGCGGGTCGCAGCCATCGCCGTTAATCACCAAAGCTTCTATTTCTTTGGCTATCTCTTCACAAACGCCCTTATCTTTTTCTACGATACTTACGGTATGTTTACCGGCACAAAGGCGCTTGGCTAAAAAAAATCCCACTTTCCCCGATCCGACAATTATGATATACATAATTTTCCCTAAAAAATTAAAGCCTGAGTTTTTCTTTGACCCGTTCGAGGCTGGAGACTTTTACCACTCCCGCCAACATATCCTTAGCCTTCAAAACCGTCTGCGGCTCAGGGATAATTACACCGTCCAGCCTTGTGATCGATACTACCATAAATTCACTTGGCAAATTGATGTCCTGGATTGTTTTTCCGATGAGGTTATTTTTAACTTCGATTTCAATAACCCCTAGGTCTTTTGATTCGATAAGATAGCTGGAAAAGCGGCTTTCGATAATCTTGTCTCTTAACATTGACGCAAAAAGAATGGTTCCGCTGATAATATCCATGCCTAAGGCCGCATAGATATGCGCCCGCTGCGGGTCATAAACGCGGGCAATTACTTTGGGGACCTTAAAGATTTTTTTTGCTACTTGCGCGGAAATTAAATTGGTATTATCGCCGTTAGTGACCGAGCAGAACGCATCGGATTTTTCAATGCCCGCCTGCTTTAATAATTCCAAATCAAAGCCATTGCCCACCAATGTCAGGCCATTAAAAGCCCCTCCCAAACGCTCGAAGGAACTTTGCGCCTTGTCAATGACCACAACATTGTGGCTTTCATTGGAAAGCAGCTTAGCTAGTTCTGAGCCTACTCTGCCGCATCCGACAATGATTACATACATTTTTTACCGTGTGCCTTTGGTAGCTTCCACGATTTTTTTGAATACCTGTGGGTCTCTGACTGCGAGGTCAGCAAGAATTTTCCTGTTCAGCCCGATCTTCGCTTTCTTTAGGCCGCTGGTAAATTGACTGTAAGTAATGCCTTCCTGCCTGCAGGCAGCGTTAATACGCGTAATCCAAAGCGCACGCGTGGTTCTTTTCTTTGCGCGCCTGTCGCGGTAAGCATACACCAGCGCTTTTGCCAGCGCCCGACGGGCCTGGCGATACTGCTTGCTCCTGTCGCCCCAAAATCCTTTGGTTTTCTTGAGTAATCTTTTTTTACGTCTTCGGGTTGCTACACTATGTTTGATCTTTGCCATTTCTTATGTTCTCCTTTACATAGAGATGTACACCGGCCTATCAGATAAGGCCGGGTGTTATGCGTAAGGCAATAGCCTTTTGACTGCTTTTAGCTCTTTGCCGCTTTTAAAAACTCGGGCCTTACGTAATTTCCTTAATTTTTCCGGCTGTTTGCTGGTAGCCAAGTGGCTTTTCCCGCCGGAATAAAACTTGATTTTGCCGCTCTTGGTTAATTTAAACCTTTTTGCCGTACCTTTTTTCGTTTTTAATTTTGGCATTGCTCGATTCCCTTCCGTTATTTAGGGCTTAGGACCAACGAAATAACCCTTCCTTCTAAGACCGGTTCTTTTTCCATCTGGGCGCAATTTTGCGTATCGGTGATAAATTTATCGAGGATTTTTCTCCCTAAGTCCATATGCTCCATCTGCCGGCCGCGGAAAAAGAGGTTTATTTTCACTTTGTCTTTCTTATTTAAAAAGGCGACTGCCTGTTTTAATTTTGTCTGGTAATCATGCGGGTCGATATTAGGCTTAATTCGGATCTCTTTTAAACGCCCTTGTTTTTGGTGCTTCTTTGCCTCTCGCTCCTTTTTTTCCTGATCATATTTAAACTTGCTAAAATCAATGATCCGGCAAACCGGAGGGCTGGCTAAAGGAGCCACCTCTACCAAGTCCAGCTCATGCTGATTGGCTAATTCCAGGGCTTTTTGTATTGTCACAACGCCTAATTGGCCGCCATCCGGCCCGATTAAACGTACTTGCGGGACGCGGATCCTTTCATTAATACGGATGTACTTGTTTATTGCACACCTCCTTGTTATATTTTATTCTCTATTTCGTGTTTCAGTATACCGATAAAATTTTCCAGCGGCATGCTCCCCTGATCGCCTGCCTGGCGCTTGCGCACTGCTACGGTTTTTGCCTGCGCTTCACGTTCTCCTATTACCAAAGTATAGGGAACTTTTTCGGTTTCTGCCAGGCGGATGCGTTTATTCAAAGTTTCATTGCGCCGGTCAGTCTCAACACGCGCTCCCATTGTCTCCAACGCTTGTTTTACCGACTGACTATATTCTAACACAGAATCGTTAATTGGTATAATCAATACTTGCAACGGGGCTAACCATACTGGCAATGCTCCTTTGTAATGCTCTAACAATGCTCCGATAAAACGCTCGAGGCTGCCTAAAAGCACACGGTGCAGCATGATCGGCTGCTTTTCTTTTCCGTCGCTATCAATATAGGCGAGCCCGAATCTTTTGGGCAGTGCAAAATCGCATTGGATGGTGGCACATTGCCATTGCCGCTTTAATGCGTCTTTTAATTTAATGTCGATCTTCGGGCCGTAGAACGCACCCTCTCCTTCACAGACAGAATAACTCAGGCCTTTTTCTTTAAGAGCTTCTTCCAGTGCCGCTGTAGCCCTTTCCCAGTCCTGCTCTGTACCTATATATTTCTCCGGCCGCGTGCTTAATTCGATGCCGACATCTTTAAACCCGAATACTTTCATCGTGTCAAAAACAAAGTCAATGATCGCTTTTATTTCCGGCTTTAACTGTTCCGGCAGGCAAAAAATATGTGCGTCATCCTGAGTGAACCCGCGCACGCGTAAAAGGCCGTGCAAAACTCCCGCTTTTTCATGGCGATAAACCGTACCCAATTCAAAAAGCCGGATTGGTAAGTCCTTGTAGCTACGCATCTTAGATTTGTAAATCAAAATGTGGCCCGGGCAATTCATCGGCTTTAAAACAAACTCTTTGCCGTCAACCAAAAGAGTATACATGTTTTCTTTGTAATAATCAAGATGCCCGGAAGTCTTCCATAGTTCTGCCTGCATAATATGCGGGGTGATCACGATTTCATATCCGCGCTTTAAGTGTTCGCTTTTTTCATAATTTTCAATCAAAGTGCGCAGCAACGCGCCCTTGGGATGATAAAAAACCAGCCCGGCCCCTGCTTCTTCATGGTAAATATTAAAGAATTCCAAGGCGGGCCCTAATTTACGGTGGTCGCGCTGCTTTGCTTCTTCCAGGTTCTTTAAGTATTCGTCTAATTCCTTTTTTGTTTCGAAGCAGGTGCCGTAAATTCTCTGCAGCATGGGATTAGTTTCAATCCCGTGCCAATAGGCGCCGGCCAGCGACAATAATTTAAATGCCTTGATTTCGCCGGTAGAATTTATATGCGGCCCGCGGCATAGATCCACGAATTTATTTCCTGTCTCGTAAAGCGACACTTGATCTTCTGTTATTGCGCGGATTAATTCTACTTTGTAATCTTCATGCAGGCCTAAAAATAATTTCTCTGCTTCGGCCCTGGCAACTTCTTTGCGCACAAAAGGCTCATTGCGGCCGATAATTTCCGCCATCTTCTTTTCGATTTTTTGTAAATCCTCGTCGGTAAATGGCTCATTCTTATCGAAATCGTAATAAAACCCATCTTCGATTGCCGGGCCGATTGCCAATTTAGTGTCCGGCCAGAGCTCTTTTACTGCCATAGCTAAAACGTGGGAACAGGAATGGCGTAGGGTTTCTAAATTATCTTTTGAGTTTTGCATTTTGCAATTTGAATTTTTAAAAGTGGGCCCATGAGGACTCGGACCTCAGACCTTTGCGATGTCAACGCAACGCTCTAACCAACTGAGCTATGAGCCCGCTAATGGGCAAGGAGGGAGTTGAACCCTCACGACCTTACGGCCAAAGGATTTTAAGTCCTTCGTGTATGCCATTCCACCACTTGCCCGAAATTATGAACAGATACTTCTCTCGCTGCTCGGCTTGTCGCCTCGCTGCGCTCGTTCAGTATCCAAAAAATTTTTCTTGTCGAAAAATTTTTTGGAGGCGACGAGCGGATTCGAACCGCTGAATAGCTCTTTTGCAGAGAGCTGCCTTGCCACTTGGCTACGTCGCCGAAGTCCTAGAAATTATTTTTTACCTGCCGGACAATTTCTTCAACCTCTGCCAAGCAACCCACACCGGCCTTGCCGCAAGCAAGCCTGCCCTTTCTTGGCTCGATAAATTTAAACCCTAAGGACTTTAGCTTCCTAATATTGTCCTGGGTAATTTTATTCTGGTACATGTTTTCATTCATCGCCGGGGCAATCAATACCGGGGCTTTCGTGGCAGCTACAATACAAGTTAAAAGATCATCACAAATTCCGGAAGCGATCTTTGCAATAATATTGGCGGTGGCAGGGGCAATTAATATCAAATCTGCTTTTTCAGCCAAAGCTACATGCTCGATCTCCCAAGCTTCCGGCAAATCAAACAAACCTCGGTAAACCTTATTCCCCGAAAGACTCTGAAAGACAATCGGCCTGATCAGCTCCTCGGCCTCGCGGGTCATTACTACCGTAGTAGCAATATTCTGGTCCTTTAGCCTGCCGATCAAATCGCAGGCCTTATAAATTGCGATACTCGCTGTAACGCCTAAAATTATTTGTTTTGCCATTTTTTATTCTTTAGCGTTTGCTTTGTATTTGATTTTTCCGTCGGCGATTTCGTAAAGCGCTACGGTCGAAGGTTTCACGGCCGCGTTTACATTGACCAATTTCGGCTGGCCTTCGGCAATCTCCAGCGCCCTTTTCGAAGCCAAAATCACCAGTTTATAAATTGACTTCTCATCTTTATCCAAAACTTTTTCCAGCGGCACATAAACCATGGCGTCTCCCCTCTAGCTCTGTGGATTAATTTTCTTTGTAATAATTGCTTTCAATTCTTCAACTACCGTTTTTAAGTTATCGTTTAAAAGGCAATAATCGTATTTACTGGCAGTACTAATCTCCTCTTTTGCCAATTGCAGGCGCTGCTCGATCTCTTCTCTTTTGGTTAAGTGGCAACGTTTTTCAATACGCTTGGTTAACTCGGTCAAAGAGGGCGGCAAAATAAAGATTGTCGTGCAGTGGTTGCCATAAAGCTTCTTTATCCTTAAAGCGCCTTTAAAATCCAGGCACAAGAGAATATGTTTTCCGGTTTTTAACTGATTATCTACGAACTCTTTAGGAGTGCCGTAATAATAGCTTAAATAACGGGTCCATTCAAGGATTTTTTTTGCCCGTAAACTCTTCTTGAACTCTGCTTCGGAAATAAAAAAATAGTCTTTGCCGTTTTGCTCTTTTGACCTACGCGGGCGAGTAGTGAAAGATACGGACCGGGCAAATTTCTTCTGGAGCGTTTTTTCCTTGAGCACGCTGGAGAGGAGCGTTGTCTTCCCTGACCCGGAAGGCCCAGAAATTACGAAAACTTGTGCTTTATTCTGTCTCACCTTACTCTACGTTCTGTACCTGCTCACGGATCTTTTCGATCCGGCTTTTTAGCTCTACGGCTTCTCCGGAGATCACCGTATCGCAGGATTTTGCGCCCATAGTATTGGTTTCGCGCTGCATCTCCTGGGCGATAAAATCCAGCTCTTTCCCGACGCTGCCCCCCTTAGAAAGCCGAGCCATGAAGTTTGCAATATGGTACGACAGCCTCTCCATTTCTTCTGTAATATCGGAGTTTTTTAAAAACGCTGCGCGTTCTTCATCCAGCGCAATCTTCTGCGCTTTTTCCCTGATAACCTTCTTAAACCTTTGCCGGACCCCTTCAAGGGTAGCTTTAAGCGCCTGCGCTTCTTTTTTTAAATGCACAGCCAACGCCCCCCCTTCTTTTCTTCTCGCAGCTGAAAGCATTACTAATGAGTCCGCCAATACTGTTTTTAATACTGGCCAGATTTTTTCTTTTGGCAAAGTGCTTTCGCTTAATGACAGTACCCCCGGTAAACTTAAAAGCGTATCAAGCTTAATACTGTCTTTGATTGCGAATTGCCGCTGAATTTTTTTCGTTGCTTCAACATAGTTTTTAAGCAGCTTTTCGTTTACGGATACGGCCGCGGCTTCTCCGCCGGAAATATTAATCGCGCAAACTACCCGGCCGCGCTTGATTTTAGCTTCTATCTCTTTCTTCACTTTTTCCTCTAAAGCTAAAAATCCTTCCGGCAGGTGCAGCACTACCTCCAAAAATTTGTGATTCGAGGTCCTCAATTCCACGCAAACCTTGCCGAAACTAGCCACTTTGCATTCTTTGGCGCCAAACCCGGTCATACTGTTAATCATTTTACGCCCACACCTTTACTTTCTTTTTTTCTTCCACTACGTCTTTTGTCGGATAAAGGTCGACGATGATTTCCGTCGGGTTAAACCAAAGTTTTATCTCCCTCTGCGCTTCCGCCTCATCAGAAGAAACGTGAATCACGTTTTCATAAACCCCGCTGGTGGTGATGCGCCCGTACGAGCCACGGATAGAAGTTGGCTCTGCCTCCTCCGGGTTAGTTGCGCCGGCAAGCTCGCGGCATTTCTTGATCGCATCCTTCCCCCAATAAACCAAAGCCATCACTTTTCTGCGGTCATGCAGTTCTCCGCGTAGGTATTTAATTATCTCCGAGAAAAAGGGCTTCTCTTTCAGATGCTTATAATGTTCCTCGGCAAGCTCCTTAGGGACACGCACCATTCTTGCTGCGACGATCTCCAATTTTGTTTCCGATAAACGGGTCAAGATATTACCGGTCAATGATTTCTTTAGCCCGTCGGGTTTAATAAGAATTAAGACTGCCTGACTCATGTTTTTCTGCCTCCCCTAATACTGTTCGCGATACGCTCCAGATCTTCCTGCGAATAAAATTCAATCAGAATATGCCCGCGTTTTTTGCGCTTGCTAATTCGCACCTTGGTTGCCAGCGCTTGCTGCAATTCATCCTCGAGCACTGCCACAAAAGGCTCGCGGATCGAGGGGCCAATTTTTCTTTTAGAATTCTTCGGGCGGTGCACCTTTACTAAATTCTCCAGCTCGCGTACGGATAATTCCTTACTGATGATTTCCTGTGCCAGGCGGCGCTGCTGATTAGCGTCTTCGATCTCCAAAAGGGCCCTGCCATGCGCAAAGCTAATTCTTCCTTTTTTCATTTCTTGCTGAATTTCGTGCGGCAATTTCAAAAGCCTTAATGTATTAGTGACTGATACTCTTGAGATTCCTAGCACTTCACTGATTTTTTCCTGGGTCACTTGAAACTTATCAATCAGATGCTGAAAAGCATGCGCTTCTTCAATTGGGTTCAAATTTTCTCTTTGGACATTTTCAATTAAGGCCAGTTCTAAAGCATCGCGATCCTCTGCTTCTCGCACTATAATTGGTATCTCTTTGATATTCAATAAGTTACAAGCACGTAACCTGCGCTCACCAGCGATTAATTCATAATAATCGCCCCTACGCCGAACGATCAACGGCTGGATCACGCCTTTTTCTTTAATCGACTGTGCCAGCTCTTCTATGCTACTATTATCAAAATCTTCACGTGGTTGAAAAGGATTCGGCTTGATTTGTTCAGATTGGACATTTATAATTTCATTTTTGTGCTCAGCTTCTCTTTCCGGAATTAACGCGCTGATTCCTTTTCCCAAAGCTCTTCTTTCCATCCTAAGATTCTCCTTCTGTAGAGGTGGCTAAACTGGGAGTTAAAGGTAGGCCTAAAATTTCCTTGCAAAGTTCCTCGTATTTTTTTGCGCCCAAAGAATCTTTGTCATAAAGATAAATCGGTTTACCAAAACTTGGCGCCTCAGTCAAACGGACGTTGCGCGGGATCACGGTTTTGTAAACCCGGTCTTTGAAATAATTGCGCGCTTCTTGAATTACTTCCTTAGTAAGGTTAGTGCGATAATCAGCCATGGTTAAAAGCACGCCTTCGATCTCTAAATGCGGATTGATATTATCTCTCACAAGTCTAATAGTATTATTGAGTTGCGTCAAACCTTCCAAGGCATAAAATTCGCACTGCACAGGAATGAGCACTGAATCTGCCGCGCATAATCCATTAATGGTTAATAAGCCTAATGATGGCGGAGAATCGATAATAAAAAAATCGAATTGATTTTTGATTTTATGTAAGGCGCGCTTAAGACGATATTCTCTTCCCAGCACTCCAACTAATTCTACTTCTGCGCCGGTAAGGTCCAAATTCGAGGGAGCTAAAAAAAGATTGGGAATTGCGGTGGGCTGTAAGACTTCGTTAACGTCTAATTCTTCCAATAAAACATGGTAGGTGCTTTTTTGAATGTTATGTTTATTAATGCCTGTTCCGCTGGTGGCGTTAGCTTGCGGATCCAGATCAATAAGCAAAACTTTTTTCCCTAATACAGCAAGAAAAGAAGCAATATTAATTGCCGAGGTAGTTTTGCCAGTGCCACCTTTTTGATTACAGACTGTAATTATCTTACCCATTGACATTTATATGGTTACGCTATGTTCCACGCGGAACCCTAAAACGTTCCCCGCGGAACACTTTCATTATGACAAAAATGCTTTCTTTGTCAAGTTTTTTCTTTACCTTTAATAATACTTACTCGTACTTTGGCCGGTTTTGCGCCAGGCATTCCAAAAAGCCCCTTCTGTTCTTCAGAGAGTACTTCGATTTTTACCTTGCTACGCTCCACCTTTAATGTTTTGAGCGCCTTTTTCACCGCTTCTTCAACAGTCTTTCCATCAATCTCTATGCTTGTTTTTAAAGGCTCAGGGGTCATTTTCCACTCTTAACTTTCAATTGATAAATCAACATTAACAAGCTATTCACAAACCAATATAATACCAATCCAGACGGCATGCGGTAGAAAATCACTCCGAACATAATCGGCATCACAATCATCATGATTTTCTGCTGTTCCTCAGAAGTTGAACCTGAGGAGACTAAAGAAGCTTTTTGCTGCACGAACATTAAAGCTGCCATTAAAAGCGGCAGCAAATTAAATTCATTCCCCAAAACCGGCAAATTCGTCGGTAACAAAAATAACTTATCCGGCTCTGAAAGGTCCTTAATCCAGAGAAACTTTGCCCCCTTCAGCGCTACACAACGTATCATTACCTGATAGAGCGCAAAGAAAACCGGCATTTGTAAGAGCAAGGGCAAGCAGCCTCCCAAAGGATTCACTTTATGCTCGCGGTAGAGCTCCAAGATCTCTTTATTCAATTTTTGCGGGTTATCCTTGTGGGTAATTCTCAGTGCTTCCACTTTAGGCTGCAAGGCTTGCATTTCCTTCATTGAACGCATCTGCTTCAAAGTAAAGGGGTAAAGTAAAAGATAAATCCCTAAACTTAGGAGTATAATTGCCACTCCCCAATTGCCTACCAAGCGATGAAAAAATTCCAATAATTGCAATACGATTTGGCCGATAAAATCAAAGGTGCCGTAATTTACTACATTTCCCCACTCCGGCTTGACCGCATTGATCTGCTTAAGATCCAAAGGCCCTAAATAAATATGCACTTTTTGCACAAATTGTCCACCAGGCGCGATATTGATATTTTTCGGCAATAAGCCGATTTCCGAATCTTTGGCATCGATTTTTTTAACAAACGCGCTGCTCTCGTTCTCGGGCTCAGCAATTAGAGTAAAGTACTTTTCTCTAATGGCGACATATTTTACATTGTCTTCCTGGGCATCTTTTTTCCCATTAAGAAAGAACTTCTTTTCCTTAGTTGCAATCATTACATCTTCAAAACGGGCAATATTTTGATCTCCGGAAAAATTCAGTTTCCCAATACTCAATGGTAAATTATAATTGAAATTCAGATTGGACAAATTACTAATTGTTATTACTAAATCTATGGCATAACTATTCTTAGAAAAAATAAATTCTTTTTTAATCTTCTTAGTGTTGTCAGATTGGACAAAAACTAAAGTGCCAGGTGCAGAATTTTCCCTATGGAAAATTAAATCCTGGCCTCCTAACAAAAAACTTGAACTTAATACAACACGGTGGGATTGGTACTGTTTAAATATTGCATCATTAAGTGCGGCAATAGGTTCAAAGAAATTTAAGCTAAAAAGTGAGGTGGCAAACTTGGCCTCAGTAAACACAGCTTGTTCTTTTGGCGGCGTGGACACACTTTCTTTACTTGTTTGCGTTACCGCTTGTGCTGTTTTAGTGACAACAGATACTGCTTCAGCCTTAACCGGAACCGGCGGTTTAGGCATAATTGCTGACCAGGCCAAGAGCACCAACATTGAAACACTAATTGCTAAAATTAAACGTTTTTCCATAGTTTTTGTTTTCCTATTTTAGTGGATCGTATCCAGATTTGCCGGAAAAAGGATGGCATGCTAGCAATCTTTTTAGGGACAAAGTTGCCCCCTTAAAAAAACCGTAGCGTTCCAGCGCTTCTTTTGCATATTCAGAACAGCTGGGAACAAAGCGGCAACTGCATGGCAGTAAAGGCCGTAAAAAACATTGGTACAGCCTGATTAAACCGAGTGCTATCCTTTTGAGCATCAACTAAATAGACAGTTGTTTTCTGCCCTTTTTCCGTCGACGGGCCAATAAAGCCCTGCCGGCCTTGCAGCTCATTCTGCTACGAAACCCTTGCCGCCTCTTAGCGACAATTTTTGTGGGAGTCTTGATATTTTTCTTCATAGAGACAGTCCTTCCTTCAAAAAGTTTCACACATTATAACATAAAGTCCTTGGCGGTCAATAGAAAAAACTTTTTGTTGACTGCGGTTAATTATATTGTATAATACAGACACGTAACTTTTTTTATTGTAATGAGGTTTCGCCCTCTTAGAACATTTCCACAGATTTATTCAAGATGTGCATAATCTGTGGATAGCCAAAGAAAAGATCGTAATGGACATTCAAACAGCCTGGGAAAAAGCAAGGCAGCACCTCACGGAACGATTGGGGAAAACTACCTTTGACACCTGGATTGCGCCGCTAAACGCCCAACCGGATGGAGAGGGCCGCTTAATCATCCTGGCTCCGGACAATTTCTTTAAAGACTGGGTAGAGAGCCATTATCTGCCCTTGCTTCAAGAGGCAGCTGAACGTGCTTTTACCAAAAAGATGGAAATTAGCCTGGCAGTCAACACCCTGCCTGTTGCATCAGCAACAGAAGGAGCAAATAAGAAAGAGGGGGCGACCAGGATAAGCACTGACCAGCCGTCTTACGCTGGCTTAAACCCGCGCTACACTTTTGATAATTTTGTGATTGGCTCTTCTAACCGCCACGCACACGCGTACTCCCTGGCAGTGTCTGAGGCCCCGGCAAAAACTTATAACCCGCTTTTTATTTACGGAGGAGTAGGCCTGGGCAAAACCCATTTGATGCAGGCGATCTGCCATCAAATCGTAAAAAATTCCCCAGGCGCAAAAATTTGTTATCTTACTTCGGAGCGCTTCACCAATGAATTAATCGACGCGATTCAACATCATTCTACTTCTTCGTTTCGCCAACAATACAGAAATAAGGTTGATGTCCTGGTTGTCGATGATATCCAGTTTATCGCCGGCAAAGAATCCACGCAGGAGGAATTTTTTCACACCTTTAACGCCCTATATGACGCACACAAACAAATTATAATTTCTTCCGACCGGCCGCCAAAAGAGATTTCCAACTTGCAGGACCGCCTGGTGTCGCGTTTCAGCTGGGGGCTGGCAACTGATATTCAGCCGCCCGATTTAGAAACCCGGGTAGCAATCTTAAAAAAGAAAATTGAGCGCGAACCAGTAGCTGTGCCGCAAGAAGTGATTTTTTTTATCGCACAATTAATCAAGACTAATATTCGGGAACTGGAAGGGGCGCTTATCCGCACCATCGCTTATTCATTATTAGAGGAAAAGCCTATTACCCTGGATCTGGCAAAAGAGGTTTTAAAAGATTTATTGCGCGAACCGCAAAAATTAATTACCGTTGATTTTATTCAGCGCTGTGTCGCCGAGGAATTTGGAATCGCCTTAGCGGACTTCCGCGCTAAAAAGCGTAATAAAACCGTGGTTTTGCCGCGCCAGATTGCCATGTATTTAAGCAGAGAGTTAACCGACTTATCATTACCCGAAATTGGGGACTTCTTTGGAGGAAAAGATCATACTACAGTTTTACACTCAGTAAATAAAATAAAGGAAGATATTAGTCATAATGAAATATTAAAAAACAAAATAGAGCGGGTTTTACAGATTATTAAACAATAAACCCAGAAGATATTCACAAGAACTATTTTGAATAAGTTATTTAAAATCAATAATTTATATTCTTGTTAACAGAAATACAGCCCTCTTATTATTAATACGGTTTATATTTATTAATATATTTATAATAATAGCACCCGACTTTAAAGGATAAATCGGGGTACATTTTTATGTAAAGGAGTGTTGAAAAATGAAGTTTAGTGTGGAAAAAGACGTCTTACTTTCCGGAATTCAAACTGTGCAGAACGTAATTACTCCTAAAACAGCTTTGCCGATATTATCGAATATTTTAATAGAAGCGCAAGGGGGTAATTTAAGGCTCACTGCTACGGATTTGGATATCGGGATAAGTTGTGCAATACCTGTGAATATCCAGGAGACAGGAGCAATCACGATTCCCGCGAAAAGATTTGGCGATATTATCAGGGAATTGCCGAGTGAGAGCGTCGGAGTAAATACTAAAAAGAATGATTTAGTGGTGATTGAAAGTAAAACCTGCCAGTTTAAGATTATGGGATTATCAAAAGAGGAGTTTCCCCGGCTGCCGGAATTTAAGGATAAAGAAGTGATTAAGCTGGACCAGGCCGGCCTAAAAGAAATTTTAGGGCTTACGTCTTTCGCGGTTTCTTTTGACGAAACCCGTTATATTTTGAACGGCATTCTTTTTAGGATTAAGAAAAATATCCTTACCCTGGTGGCTACCGACGGTAAGCGCCTGGCGATTGTGGAGCGTAAATTAAGGCAGGATGTGGATAAAGAAGTTACCATGATTGTGCCGATTAAAACTATCCAGGAGTTAAACCGCAACCTGAAAGAAGAGGGGGAGCTTTCGTTAGTGCTGGGCGCCAATCAGGCAATGTTTGACCTGGGCAAAGTGATGATTATTTCCCGTTTGATTGAAGGCGAGTTTCCGGATTATAGCCAGGTAGTGCCCGCGGTTTCAGAAAATAAAATCAAGGTTAACAGGGAAGAAATGTTATTGGCAATTAAGCGCGCGGCTTTATTGGTGACCCCGGATTATCAGGCGGTGAAATTGGAAGTGTTCAAAGATAAATTAGTGGTTTCTAAATCTACGCCGGATATAGGAGAGTCCCGGGAAGAAGTAGGGGTGGATTACCGCGGCAAAGAATTGGTCATCGGCTTTAATCCGGTATATTTGATCGATGTTTTAAAGAACTTAACCACGGAAACCGTGGAACTGGAATTAAGCGACAGCGAGAAGCCGGCAGTAATCCGTATCGACGGCTATATCTATATCGTGTTGCCGATGCGCTTAGGATGACACCTGTCCATGTCGCACGTTGGCATATTGGATTGTCAAGTGCGTCCTTGTAAGGACGGATTGGCCAGTGTGCATTTATTATGCAAATGGAATTAATTAAAGAGACAATCAAGGGCGTTTTTGAGAATCTGGCCGCCAAACAAAAAGAAATTTCCAGTGCCAACCCCGAAGAGCTCTTAAAAAAAATCTTGACGAAAGAGGAATTCCGGCATATAAGAATAAAATATTTTAAGAAAGGCGTCTTGTGTTTGCACGCGGATTCATCCAGCTGGCTTTATTTTTTTAATTTGCACAAAAACGACCTTCTGGCCGGGTTGCAAAAAAGCGCGCCGGAAATTAAGGGAATCAGGTTTTATCTCGGAGAGGTAAAGTGAGCAAGAAAAAAAACGAAAAAGAAAAACAGGATGTGCCGGCAGCAATGGCGCAACCGAAAAAAGATAATAAGCCGTACGATGCTACTACAATCCAGGTCCTGGAAGGCATCGAAGCAGTACGGCGCAGGCCTGCCATGTATATCGGCGACACCTCGACGCGCGGCTTGCACCATTTAGTCTATGAAGTTGTGGACAATAGCGTAGATGAGGCGTTGGGCGGTTATTGTGATACGATTATTGTGGTAGTTCGCCATGATAATAGCGTCAGTGTTGCAGATAATGGCCGCGGTATTCCGGTGGATATGCATAAGACCGAGAAAAAGCCGGCAGTGGAGGTTGCACTTACTACATTACACGCCGGAGGGAAATTTGACCACCGCGTTTACAAGGTTTCCGGCGGTTTGCATGGCGTGGGTGTCAGCTGCGTCAATGCGCTTTCCGAATGGCTGGAAGTCGAGGTTAGAAGAGACGGCAAGGTTTATCACCAGAGGTATGAGCGCGGAAAAACCGTCAGTAAATTAACGGTTATCGGCAAGAGTGCTACCACCGGCACGAAGGTAACTTTTAAGCCAGATAAAACGATTTTTCTCAAAACCGAATTTTCTTATGACATCCTGTCGCAGCGCTTAAGGGAGCTGGCATTCTTAAACAAAGGTTTAAAGATCAAGCTTACCGACGAGCGTACGGAAAAAGAGGCGGTATTCGAATTTGGGGGCGGGATAGTTTCTTTCGTGGAGTACCTGAATAAAAATAAAAACCCTTTGCATAATAAGGTGATCTATTTTCAAAAAACACAAGACGGTGTAATTTTGGAAGGTGCTCTGCAATATAATGACGGTTATGCGGAAACACTATTCTCTTTCGCGAATAATATCAATACTATCGAAGGAGGGACACACCTTTCCGGATTTAAATCTGCGCTTACCCGCGCGATCAATCAATACGCCAAATCAAAAAACCTGATTAAGGACGATCTGGGTATTAGCGGTGAGGATGCGCGCGAAGGCTTAACCGCGGTAATTAGTGTTAAGGTGCCGAATCCGCAATTCGAAGGCCAGACTAAAACTAAACTAGGTAATTCAGAGGTAGAGGGAATTACCGCTTCGACTAGCTTGGAGGCGCTTAGCGGGTACTTTGAAGAAAACCCGTCGATTGCCAATAAAATCGTGGACAAGGTTATTGTTGCTTCGCGCGCGCGCGAAGCAGCGCGTAAAGCCCGGGAATTAACACGCAGAAAGGGTGCACTTGAAGGAGCAGGGCTACCGGGAAAATTGGCAGACTGTTCGGAGCGCGACGCCGCACTGTGTGAATTGTATATTGTAGAAGGAGATAGCGCCGGCGGCTCAGCCAAACAGGGCCGCGACCGCAGGTTCCAGGCGATCCTGCCGATTAAAGGGAAAATTTTAAACGTGGAAAAATCTCGGCTGGATAAGATTTTATCCAATGAAGAAATCCGTACGATCATTACTGCTTTAGGCACGGGCGTTGGCGAAGAATTTGACCTGGCGAAATTGCGTTATCATAAACTAATTTTAATGGCTGATGCAGATGTGGACGGTTCGCACATCAGGACACTTCTTTTAACCTTGCTTTACCGCCAGATGCCAAAATTAGTTGAAGATGGCTTTGTCTACATTGCTCAACCGCCGCTTTTTAAGATTAAGCGAGGGCAACGCGAAGAATATATTCAAACTGAACAGCAACTTGATGATATGCTGCTGGATCTTGGATTAGAGGGGCATAGCCTGGTGTTTTTGAAAGACAAAAAGACCTTTACTGCTAATCAATTCAAGGACTTGCTGCAGCAGCTTGTGGAATTAGAAAAACTTGGCAAGAATTTAGATAAAAAGGGAGTAGAATTTGAAAAATACTTGAGTTTTAGACAGTCTAAGTCCAAAAAATTACCTATTTATAGGGTAAAAGTGGAGGGGAAAGACCATTTTCTCTATTCTGATAAGGAATTGGCGGCTTTAACAGAAAAAGAAGGTAAAGATATTGAACAGGATGTATTGGAGCTTTTTGAAGCCCAGGAAATTGAAGAGATTGTTGCTAAAATCGAAAAACTGGGTTTAGAGATTGAATCTTACAATCCGGAAGTTGTGGCAGAGAAGGCGCCTGCTAAAGGCGCGAAAGAAAAAAAAGTAAAAGCCCTTTTCCGCGTTACGAATGAAAAAGAGGATAAAGATCTGTTTAGCCTGAAAGAACTGCTGACTTTTGTCAAAGAAGTTGCCACAAAGGGGATGCATATTCAAAGATATAAGGGTTTAGGAGAAATGAACCCGCATCAGCTTTGGGATACTACCATGGACCCGGAAAAACGCACGCTATTAAAGGTGACTTTGGAAGATGCGGTGGAAACCGATAAGATGTTTACCGTTTTAATGGGGGATCAGGTCGAGCCGCGCCGCGAGTTTATCGAAAATTATGCGCACCAGGTAAAGAACCTGGATATTTAATAAGGAATTATAAAATGTACGCCAGAAACGAAAAAGTAGTCCCGGTTTATATCGAAGAAGAAGTAAAAGATTCATATCTAAATTACGCGATGAGCGTAATCGTCGGCCGCGCCCTTCCGGATGTGCGCGATGGTTTGAAGCCTGTGCACCGCAGGATTCTTTTTGCGATGCAGGAACTGAACCTTGACCATAGCAAGCCCTATAAAAAATGCGCGCGTATCGTCGGAGAGGTATTAGGCAAGTACCATCCGCACGGAGACGTTGCGGTTTATGATACTTTAGTGAGAATGGCGCAGGATTTCTCTTTGCGCTATCCTCTGGTAGAAGGCCAGGGAAACTTTGGCTCTGTCGATGGCGATACGGCAGCGGCAATGCGTTATACCGAAGCAAGGCTCGCGGCTATTTCCGATGTGATGCTTGCGGATATCGATAAGGAAACGGTTAATTTCGGGCCAAACTTCGACGCCTCTTTAAGTGAACCGTTGTTGTTACCGGCAGCTCTACCTAATCTTTTGGTAAACGGCTCCAGCGGTATTGCCGTAGGCATGGCAACCAATATCCCGCCGCACAACTTAAACGAAATCGCAGACGCAATTATTCATATTCTGGAAAATCCGCAGGCAGAAATTAAAGATTTGATGCGTTATGTTAAAGGCCCGGATTTTCCGACGGGCGGTGTAATTTGCGGCAAGGGCGGAATTAAAGAAGCGTATGCCACGGGTAAGGGCAAATTAACCGTACGCGCCCGGGCGGCAGTAGAGCAACAGAAGAACGGAAAAGATTTTATCGTAATTACGGAAATTCCTTATCAAGTACAGAAAGCCGGGCTGATTGAAGCAATTGCCGGTTTGGTGGAAGAGAAAAAAATCGAAGGTATTTCCGACATCCGCGATGAATCCGATAAGGACGGGATGCGGATTGTGGTGGAGCTAAAGCGCGACGTTGAGCCGCAGATAATTTTAAACCAGCTTTTTAAGCACACCCAATTAGAAACCACCTTCGGAATTATTATGCTGGCGTTGGTGGAGAACCGGCCGCGGGTTTTAAATTTACGCCAGATACTGGATTGTTATATTGCCCATCGAAAAGAAATTATCCGCCGCAGGACGCAATTCGAATTAGACAAGGCCTTAAAGCGCGCGCATATCCTGGAAGGCTTAAAGATCGCTTTAAAGTTTATAGACCGGATTATCAAGACGATAAAGACCTCAAAGAATACCGAAGCCGCGAAGGAACGCCTGATGAAAGAATTCGAGCTTTCGGAAATCCAGTCGCAGGCAATCCTGGAAATGCAATTGCAGCGCCTCACTGCCCTTGAGCGCGATAAAATCGACGCAGAATATGCGGAACTTTTAAAGAAGATCGAGCTTTGCCGGGCGATCCTTGCCTCTGAAAAAAAGATCGAAGCCATTATTAAAGAAGAGCTGGAAGGCCTGAAAAATAAATACGGTGACGAGCGCAGGACTGATATTGTCGGCGAAGTAGAGGAGTTGGCAGTAGAGGATTTAATTGCCGAAGAGGACGTAGTAGTGACGATCAGTCATGCCGGATATATCAAGCGTTTGCCAGTTAGCGCATACCGTAAGCAAAAACGCGGGGGAAGAGGTACAACCGGAGCGGATCTTAAGGAAGAGGATTTTATCGAGCATCTTTTTGTCGCCTCAACCAAAGATTACCTGCTTATCTTTACGGATAAGGGCCAGGTGCATTGGCTCAAAGTTTATGAAATTCCGCAGGCAAGCAAAATCTCTAAAGGCAAGGCCATTGTTAACTTAGTCCAGATGGTGGCTAATTCAAAGATCAGTTCTACTGTTCCGGTAAAAGAATTTTCTCCGGACAAATATTTAGTGATGGTGACCAAAGAGGGGAATATTAAGAAGACCCGGCTTGACGCCTACGGCAACCCGCGCAAAGGCGGGATCATTGGGATTACCTTGGATAAAGACGACCAGCTGATCGGCGTTGAGCTTACCGACGGCAAAGAAGAGTTGTTGATCGGCACGCGGCAAGGCAAGGCGATCCGATTCTCCGAAGCCAAGGTACGCGATATGGGCAGAGCCGCGCGCGGTGTGCGCGGGATTTCTCTGGCGAAGAAAGATGAAGTAATTGATATGGTAGTGCCGAAAAAAGATTCGGCCATCCTCACCGTCACCAGTCTAGGTTTTGCCAAGCGTACCACGATAGATGAGTACCGTTTAACCTCGCGCGGCGGCAAAGGCGTAATTAATATAAAAGTTACCGACAAAAACGGCGAAGCGGTAAATTTAAAAACCGTGAGCGACAATGACGAATTGATGGTCATTACGCAAAACGGGATATTCTTGCGTTGTGCGGTAAAAGACATCCGCGAGACCGGCAGGTCAGCCCAGGGCGTGCGCCTGATTAAACTGCAGGACAAGGACCGCGTTTCCTGTGTAGCGCCGGTAATTGCCGAAGAAGAAGAGGAATAAATTTCCGTCCCCATCGTCTAGCCTGGTCTAGGACAAGAGCTTTTCAAGCTCTCGACACCGGTTCAAATCCGGTTGGGGACATTTTAAATTTTCCTCCTTCGCCCCTTAATAGATAAGTAATGGTTTTTGCGGGGCTCGGAGGACTTCGCCAGATAAAAGAATAAGGTGCTCGATGTGTGGCATAATTGGCTACGTTGGTAATAGGCAGGCACAGGAAATCCTGCTTAATGGTTTAAAGCGGCTGGAATACCGCGGTTATGATTCCAGCGGCATGGCAATTTTACTCTCCCGCAAACAACAAATCTCCATCCGTAAAACTCCCGGAAAAATCAGCGCCCTGGAAAAAATTATTTCTAAAAAACCACTCTCCGGATTTCTGGGAATTGCGCATACACGCTGGGCAACACACGGCGCCCCTAATCAGGTCAATGCCCATCCGCACGATGATTGCGACGGAGAAATCGCCGTGGTGCATAACGGGATCATCGAAAATTACGAACCCTTAAAAACAAGTTTGATCAAAGAAGGCCATATTTTTAAAAGCCAGACCGACACGGAAGTACTGGTGCATTTGATCGAGAAGTTTTCTCGGCATGCCTGCCTGGAAGAAGCGGTGCGCAAAACCCTAGCGTTGGTGCGCGGGTCATTTGCTATCGGCGTAATCTCCCGGCGTGAACCGGAAAAGATAATCAGCGCCCGTTCCGGCAGCCCATTGATCGTAGGCGTCGGGCAAGGAGAAAACTTTATTGCTTCTGATGTGCCGGCAGTCTTGGATTCTACCAAAGACGTAATCTTTTTAGAAGAAGGGGAAATAGCAGTTTTAACGAAAGATAATGTCCGGATAACCGATTTGCACGGTAAGGCGATTACCAAGAATATTACCCGGATTAACTGGGATATCGCCCAGACCCAGAAGCAGGGGTATAAACATTTCATGCTCAAGGAAATTAATGAGCAGCCCAGGATTCTTGCCGACCTTTTGAATTTAAGGATCGCGAAAGGCATAAATAAGATTATCTTTTCAGAGCAGCATATTCCGGAAGCAAAACTTAAGAGTATTAAAAATATCTCTATCGTTGCATGTGGCACGGCCTATCACGCCGGCCTGGTCGGAAAATACATTCTCGAAGCTTTATGCGGCTTACCGATTAATGTAGACGTCTCCAGCGAATTCCGCTACCGCGATCTTTTTGTAGACAAACATTCTTTAGTAATTGCAATTAGCCAGTCAGGAGAAACTGCCGACACTTTGGCCGGAGTCCGAGAAGCCAGAAAACGCGGCTGCAGCGTTTTATCGATTTGTAATGTCTTGGGCTCAACCTTGACCCGGGAATCCGACGGCGTAATCTATACGCATGCCGGCCCGGAGATTGGCGTTGCTTCCACAAAAGCATATACTGCGCAATTAATCGCCTTATATTTATTTGCTTTTTATCTGGCAAGGCTGCGCAATGTTGTTGCGAAAGAGAAAATCAATAAATTTCTTGAGGAATTACAGCGTATCCCGAAGCTGCAAGAGGCGATTTTAAAAGACCAGCATATTATCGCTAAAATCGCGCGCAATCACTCGCATTTAGGCTCTTTCTTATATTTGGGCAGGAATATTAATTTTCCTTCTGCTTTGGAAGGCGCTTTGAAGCTGAAAGAAATTTCCTATATTCCCGCAGAAGGCTATGCTGCAGGAGAAATGAAACACGGGCCGATCGCTTTAATCGATGAATACCGGGCAGTGGTTTGTATTGCGCCAGCCTCGAAAATTTATGAAAAAATGATCTCTAATATCGAGGAGATCCGCAGCAGAAAAGGCAAGATTATTGCTATTGCCAGCTGCGGCGATAAAATAATCAAGGAGTTGACTTCTGAAGTAATCTATCTTCCTAAAACCAGTGAATTTCTTTCGCCGTTAGTCGTAGCGCTGCCGTTACAATTGTTAGCCTACCATATCGCGGTAAAACGCGGATGCGATGTAGACCAGCCGCGCAACCTGGCAAAATCAGTGACTGTGGAATAATGCTTTATATCGTTGCCACACCGATAGGAAATTTAAAAGATATCACCTTTCGCGCTATCGAAGTCCTAAAGTCCGTCGATCTTATTGCCTGCGAAGATACCCGCCATACCAAAATCCTACTCGACCATTACAATATCTCAAAGCCTACGACAAGTTATTTTCAGCACAACCGCCTGAGCAAAGGGGAGTATCTGTTGAGCTTGCTAAAAGAAGGCAAGGATGTTGCCTTGGTTTCTGATGCGGGAACCCCGGGGATTTTAGATCCCGGGTTCCATATTATTAACTTGGCAATAAAAAATAATATTTCCATTACAGTAATCCCTGGGCCGACTGCTTTTGTGAATGCATTGGTTGTATCCGGAAAACCGACGCACGAATTTTTCTTTGCCGGCTTTCTTCCTAACCGCACTATTGCCAGGCGTAACCGCCTTAAGGAATTTGCCAAAGAAAAAAATACTCTGATTTTTTATGAATCCTGCCATAGAATTATTGCTACTTTAGGAGATATCTCAAGCGTGTATGGCGATATTGAGGTGGTCGTAGGCAGAGAATTGACCAAAAAATTCGAAGAAATAATCCGCGATAAGCCCGCAAAAATCATCGAAAAATTCAAGAAATCCCCTCCAAAAGGCGAGTTTGTGGTTATAATTTAATGTCCAATCTGGATTTTTTGCTTTAAAAATGTCCAATCTGTAGTCTAGGTCAAGGTAAAGGTTGCGTAGCTCGTTCGGTATTGGCCTAAAATTATATTTTGACGAGTCCTAGAAACCGCTTTCCAAACCCCCCCCTAACACTCTTGTTTATACCTATATATAATATACACTTTAAACATAATTGGCTGATAAATGGCTCGCTTGTTTAAAGTTCGGGCGAGGCATCCTCCTTAGCCCGCAGGGCAGGAGGACCTAACTAATAAAACTCTAAAATGCCACGGAGAGTCGTAAGAATATTATCCTTATTGCTTTGCTTTTTTCTTGCTTTTGAGCAAAGCGGTTTCGCGCAAGTTGCCGGCCAACTGAATGTTTCCGGATATTTGGCGCAATTGCGCAGCACTATTGTTGCGGATAAATTCCGGCCGCTGCATTTAAGATACCTTGCCTTTAATCCCGGGGAAAATAATTTTCAATTACTTTTAGATAAAGGCGACAATCAGGAATTAGGCGCAGGCTTCTTAAAAGAATCCAGTTCTACGCTTTTAAAATATTTTTTAATCGGTGTCACGCTGCCGAACAGTTCTTTTTGGGTTAACCTTAGGCCGGATTCCGCAGACAGCATTATCGATGACAAATTAGGACAAACCGATATAGGAAAAATTTTATTAGAGGCAGACCTGCAGTTAAAGAAGGATACCGCTCGTTTTACTTCTCCTCAAACCCCCGAAGGAAAAGAGTATTGGGATAAGCTTTACAAGAAAGCATCCGAGCTGTTCGGCTCAAGCGATGTTACTATACCGACTTTGACCCGGCCTTGGATTGTGCCGGATGAGGTCATTGTTCGCGAAACTCCCGGCAGTGCCTATGTTTACAAGGCTACCTTAAAGGTAATGCTGGAGCAGGACTATCTGAAAGATTCCGCAGTGTACAACTTTGACGATCAACGGCTGAAGGAGCTAAACGAATATTCCTCGCAATTAATCCGCGAATTCATTATTCCCAAGATTACTAAAGAGATCAATAATTCCAAGCGCTATGCGCCTTTGCGCCAGGTTTATTATTCGTTAATTCTCGCTCAGTGGTTTAAGGATAAATGTACACAGAAAAATCCTGCTTATGCTGCCTTAATTGACCAGGAAAATCTGACGGGCCTGACTTCGCAGGAGGCATGGTATAAAACCACCTATTTTAATGCGTATCAGCAATCCTTCAAAAACGGCGAATACAATATTAAAGAACCGGTCAATACTCTTTTTGGCCGTTCCATCAGAAGCTATTTTTCCGGCGGTGTTGCTTTAGGCGACATTGGGGCAGGCACGATTTATGTGCAGGGCAGCGTGAATAATCCCGTACCGGCCATAGTTGAATCTACCGGATATCTAGTGGGGATACGCGCAGCTCTGGGGGATTCAATTACCGATGTGAGCTTAACTGTTGATCAGTATGCATCGGAACAATTGGGCCAATCATCTACGCCAGAAAAAGGCACTTCTCAAATAGGAGAAAATGGAGCGCGGTCAGAAGGCGTTAGGATTATAAATTCCATCCTGCAAAATGGCTTAGTTGGCAGTAACAAGGCTAAGGAAGAAGGGTTAGACCTATTAACGGGAGCGAATAAAGACGCAGGCGAGGTCTTTGCGACTGCGATAGAGATCATGGATGAAAATGCCTGGCGATCTCGTTATCGTATTCCTGCTGACATGCCTGCTGCAGAACGCGCAAGATTATATCAAGATTATTTTCAGAATTGTATTTGGGAGCTTTTGAGTGGGGCTGGAGCGGGTAACAATCCTATCGAAATAATCGGGGAAAGAAGTTCTGGTAGCTTGTTGGAGGAAGAAGCCGACAAGCCTGAGTTGGAAGAAAGGATGCGTAGCGGTGCAATCATTTTATTATCAACGGACCACGATTCCTTCGAAAAATTGGAAGGCCGGCGCCAGCCCGGGACCATGTATACGTTTCAGAAGCTAAGCGCTGAATTGGTTGAGGCGATATTTGTGCCAGTGCACTTATTTGAGTTTATAAGAGGCAATGTCCCGCAGAACCTAAAGAATAAAATAATCCCGGTTAAGGCGGAGATTCAATTATCTGGCAGCGAGGATGAAACCGCTACAAGTCGTTCTTATCCTGCCCGCGATGCTGCGCGTTTAAACTTAAATATCCCTGATTGGCAAGCAGCGATCCAGCAGTATTTAAGTAAAACATTAAAACAATCCAGGGTTGGAGCGGCTGTAGGCGCGATGCTAGGCAGAAAACCTAAGAGGGTAATAATATTGCATGGTGCTAGGCTGCCAATTGCCTCTGATGCCGTTGCCAGAAATCCCAGCAGCGCATTAGAAGAACCTGAGCAGCCAGGAACTTTTGTTTTTCTTCAAGAAGTAGGTAAGGCAGGCCTTCAACAAGAACCTTCTTTTGATGCTGGCTTCCAAGGTGGTATTTCCACAATCGACACCTCTGCCTTCGATTCTCTCTGGGAGTATTCTGGTAGAGAAGTACCTACTCCTGCAGAAGCTGGCAGGATCATTAATGAACGCACTCCAGAACATCCCGAAGGCTTCTTTGGCCCAGACTTCCATCTACCGCAAATCAAGCTCATTTCCCAGGCAGAGATGGATACTTTAGCTCCCAGCCAATCAGCCGTCCGCCAGGGAGAACAGGTATTAGTAGTAGACTCCTACTGGGAAGCTCTCTCAGATGAAACTACCCCTCAATCCCTAAGCGAAGGAAAAGACACTAAGCTCAACCTACTCTTCCATGAAGGCATGGCTATCTGGTGCGAAAGAAAAGGTATCTCCGCAGAAGAGATCCCCATGCTTATCGAAGGCCTCTTCAAAGACTCTCAAGGCTTTACCCGGCCCCAAGACAAACAACGCCAGAAAGCACATCAAGGCATAGCTGTAGACAGGGCGATGGAGGGCGGCGACGCCGTAAATGAAGAAGCAAGATTTGACCCCAGACGCATTCTGCGTGATTTTAGAGAATGGTTTAGAAAGCAATTTAGGCCGAAAATAGAGCCTGTTAAAAAGCGGCCCAGTGTTAATAAAGATAGGTTTGTCGATCTGGAACATTTTATCGCAGCGCAAATGAAAATAGCGCGTGGCCTTCTTAAGGGGCAGTTATTGCACGATGTTTTGGCAAGTTTAGATTTGCCGCGCAATCTATCTGGCGAGGAAGCTGTCGCGCAGATATATCAGAGATTGATCGAAAGTAATTATCCTCCTGAAGTCATAGATTTGATTAATCAAGGGACTTACACTGATCCTCGCCTGGAAATAGAAATCGAATATCAAAATAAAGGGCCGCGGCTGCAGTCAATCATGGAGGCAATCTCGAATAGCTTGGATGCACTTGGTTTTCATATCGGGCAGTTCGGAAAAGGCATAAAACAGATTTTGTACTGGCTGCAGCCTAACGGCGTAGATCAGGTAAGGGTTGTTACGCGCGCCACCGATGGCCCAGCATACCAGCTGACGATTATTAGGGGAGAAGATAACAGGCTGCGGATCAATATTCAGGAGGTTCCGCTTGAAGAATTTCAGGCAATTGCCCGGAAGCATGCCGGGCGCGATCTTGAAACAGGCACAGTCCTTACGGTTGCTACGGTCGATCCTATCCCTGCTTTAGATCAAGATGCGGATAAGGCTCATCCGGTTTCCCAGGAGACACTGATCAATAAAATTCGAGAGCGCTACCCTTTTGTTACAGAGGTAGATATATTTACTCAACAAGCAGGCCAGGAAGCACAAGCAATAAATGGATTTGAGGATATGGCAGTGATAGTCCCGGCAGGAGAACCCACGTCTTCTGCGCATGGATCCGAAGGCCGTTTTGTGCAAGTAGCAATAGGAAAATTCAGCATCGCAGTAGTTGATAATGGCAGCGGAATGAATGCACAAACTTTGGCGCGCATGTTTGTGCCGAAGGAAGGTAATCGCGATACTCCACAGCTAGAGACTCCCGAAGCAGTGCAGGAAGAATTGACTAAGACAAAAGTCGTGCACTGCACCGGACCCAATATGCCGCACCGGATCTCATTCGGCCGTAATGGAGAAGTTATTACTGCCGTTGACGTATCAGATGAGATTGTTGAAGGCGCTACGGTAAGCGGCGGGCTATTAGTAGAATGCGCTGCATTAATGGATGTTACAGAAGCCAGGGATAATATTGTTTTACAGCAGAACTTAAGAGGTTCCGGAAAAACACGCTTTCAAATTGCAATAGAGCATCTTTTAGAAAAGATCGTCCAGCACCCTACGCTTTCTGCGCTTGAAAAGGTGCATTATATCAATACGATTATCGTCGGTTTAGATGGTTTGATCCAGGGGAACCCTAACAACGAATTTATCGTCACTGCTTTACGCGCACGCGCAGGCGAACTTTTAGCGCCGATCCTGCGGGGGCTAGAGGCACAAGGCTATATTATCCTGCCGCATGGCCGGGCGTTTTCTCGGCTGGCTGTTGCGCATAAACCAAAGGTAATCTTCCTGCACGAAAAACTCTTTCAATGGCAAGGCGCAGAAAGCTTCCGGAAATTAGGCGCGCAGATTATTCCGGGAGTAACTGTCGGGGGCAACAGGCATTTGCCTGTATTAGTTGCTGCTTTTACCGCAGATAGTACCCGGGCAGTTAGAGAGTTCGATATCAGGCACTTGGTTGATTTATCACAAGAAGAACGCCTGCCGTTTATTAAACAAGAAGGGTGTATAGTAATAAGCGAAGAATTAGGGGCACGCCTGGTAGAATTGGCAAGCCGCAGAGGACAATTAAGCCAGGAGGAAGAGAAAGAATTCAAGTCACTTTTACAAAGAGTAAACATTATTACTGCAGAAGAGGTGTATGTTTCTTACGAGGTAACAGAGGTTAGGCCTAATGTAATTATTGTTGATATGGGCTTGACGGAAAGCTTGGGCGAGTTGGATTCTGTGGCGATCAATCAATTTTTGGTACAGCCGCCTGTGTTAACGGCACAAGAAAAAAAGAGCAGCGAAAAAGCCCAGGAAAAAGCCGGAAAGTTGTTTGCGCAAGCTTTAGAAGATGCTCGCGGGATTGTGGATCCCTGGAGTAAAGTTACTGCTTTAGTGGCTGTTGCAAAAGCCCAGGCTAAGGCCGGGTTAACTACTGCGGCAACGGAAACTTTTGAGGAAGCTATCAGAACAGCAGAAGATATTCGAGACTTCGACCATAAGTCATTTGCCATGCTTGCAATTGCAGAGATCCAAGCGGAAGTAGGCTGGATTGCCAGCGTTTTTCAGAGTGTAGACAAAATCCCTTTTAGTACGCATAAGAATATGGCTTTAGCAGCCATTGCCAAAGCCCAGGCAAAAGCAGGCCAGACCACTCAAGCAGCAGATACGTTTCAGAAGGCGTTACTTAGCACATTAGCTCTTCCGTCAGCTTCTCAATCCGATCCTTTAAGGGCTATTGCCCAGGCGCAGGCAGAAGCAGGTTTGATTGATGATGCCTTGGCGACGGTAAATCACATTACTGTTGATCTTGATAAAATTATCCCATTAGCAGCCATTGCCAAAGCCCAGGCAAAAGCAGGCCAGACCACTCAAGCAGCAGATACGTTTCAGAAGGCGTTACTTAGCACATTAGCTCTTCCGTCAGCTTCTCAATCCGATCCTTTAAGGGCTATTGCCCAGGCGCAGGCAGAAGCAGGTTTGATTGGCGATTCTATAGAAACCGCAAAGAAGATTGATAAAACGTTTAATAAAAATTCTGCCTTGATCGCTATTTCCCGGGCGCAGGCTGCAGCAGGTCAGTTTGAGATTGCTTTGGGCACTGCGGATACCATTCTGGACGATTGCCAAAAATCCGAAGCTTTAGTGGCAATTGCCGAAGAGCAGGCAAAGGCAGGCAAAGTTTCCGATGCTGCAACTAC
>JAQUMX010000013.1:31767-37160 GCA_028717885.1 Candidatus Omnitrophota bacterium | reverse complement strand
ACGAGGTGCAACAGATGGGCTTAGAGATACTTCCTCCGGATATTAATGAGAGCGATGCCCTTTTTAAGGTGATGGATAGTAAGACCATCCGCTTTGGCTTGTTGGCAGTAAAAAATGTCGGCGCTGGAGCAGTAGAATCGATTGTTGCCTCGCGCAAAAACACGGGTAAATTCAGCTCTATCCAGGACCTTTGCGCCAGGATCGATTTAAGGCTCGCCAATAAAAAGGTTTTGGAAAGCTTGATTAAGTGCGGTAGCCTCGATAGCTTTAAAATGCCGCGCGCGCAGATGGTAGCAGCCCTGGAAATTGTTTTGGAGTCTGCTTCTAAAGCGCAGAGAGAAAAAGCCAAAGGGCAATTGTCATTTTTCGACCAAAGTTTTTCCAAGAACGGCTTTAAGAGCCAGGCAGAAAACCTTCCTCAAGTACACGAGTGGCCTGAGCCGCAATTGCTTTCTTTTGAAAAAGATATGCTGGGGTTTTACGTGAGCGGCCATCCTTTAGCGCGTTATGCCGGCAGCTTAAAAAGGTTTGCTTCCACTTCGATCGCGAAATTAAGCAGCCATAAGGACGAAGAGGAGATTAAGATCGTCAGTTTAATTGCCAAGGTAAAACAAACCGTAACCCGCGCCAAGCAGGAAAAAATGGCGATTCTGAAACTGGAAGACCTGGAAGGGGTAGTTGAGGCGTTGGTTTTCCCGCGCGCCTATCAGAAAATTTCCCGTTATATCCAGCCTAATACAGTGGTTTTGGTTACCGGTAACCTGAATTTAAAAGAAGACCAGCCGAAGATCCTGGTGAACGACATTTTGCCGGTGGACCAGATTTATAAGATGATTAACGGCATCAATATCAACCTTTCCGGTTTGCAGGAAAATCTTTTCGAGAGCTTAAAAAATATCATTGCTTCTTCGCATGGCTCTACTCCGGTATACCTGCATTTGCACACGCCGGCAAAGTCCAAGGTCCAGCTTCTGGTAGGCGATAATTATTTTGTTTCGCCTACTGAGCAGTTGATTCACGATATAGAACATTTGATAGGCGAAGAAAGATTATCTTTGGCCATCTAACGATTGGAGGAATAATAAATGAAGATTGCTGTAGGTTTGACTTTCCCCGGGGCTTTAAAGGATGAATCCGTAATTTGCTATTTAGCCAAAAATTATAATATTACCTTAAATATTATTGAGGCTTCATTTTCCATGTCTTCCGGCTGGGCGATTTTGGAATTTGACGGGGAGGAAGAAGAAATTAAGAGGGCATTCGTATATTTAGGCGAAAAGGATATTAAGATCCAGAAGATAAAACAGGAAAGTTAGAGGGTGTAGGATGAAAAAATTACTGATAGTTTTGATCTGGATTATCGCAGTTATCTTAGTTCTTTTGCTTACCGCGGGGCTGCTGATTCATCTTTATGGCAAAAAAATTGTCGTAGGACAGGTAAAAGAGAATTTAGGCATCGAAGCCAGCCTCGATAGTATCGGGTTAAAACTGCCGTTAACCGTAGAATTAAAGAACTTAAAATTAGGAGAATTGGCAAGCGTGGAAAGGATTTCCCTGGCTCCTAATCTTTTAGGTTTCTTAGCCGGAAAAATCGTAATTGCGGATTTGCTGCTGGAAAATCCGCAGGTGCATTTGGTTAAATCAACGGACGGCGCAATCAACCTGCCAAAGCTTAAACAAGGCGGCAAATCTGCGGAAGTTTTTATTACCGGCCTTAAGATAAGAAACGGCAAATTCACATATAATGATAAATTTATTGCGCCGGAAGGCCTGCAAACCGTGCTTAATAATATTAATTGCAGTATTTCCAAGGTGATGCTGCCAATTACATCATTAAAGGCAAACTTGGATTTTAATGCTACCCTGGAAGGCCTTGCGGCTCAGGCTTTAGGGAAATTGTCTGCCAAAGGCTGGGTGGATTTCGGGCCGAAAGATGCGGATCTAAACTTTAGCGTACAAGATTTGGATCTGGTATATTTCGCGCCTTATTACGGCGATTTTCTCTCTACGAAGAAATTACTTTCCGCGCAACTTAATTTGGCTTCTGCCTGCAAAGCTAAGGATAATAATTTGAACATTGTTACGGATTTTAAACTTTCTCATCTGGCTTACGCTCAAGAAGAGCCGCCTCAGGAAGGGCAACTGCCGGAATTAAATTTAATGAAAAACGCCCTGGATTTATTTAGCGATGAAAACGGCAATGTTAACCTTACCTTCACCATAAATACCAAGTTTGACCAACCTACTATAAATATTAAAGAGCTGAAAGGGATTATCCTGGAAGCGGCGGCAAAAAATTTAACCAGCCAGCGGCCGGACCGGGTGATCGAAAAAATCCAGAATACCGTCGAGCAGTTTAAGGATTTCGGCAAACAGATGGAGAATATCTTTAAAGGGAAAGACTGATTGAGTTAAAGTTTCCCTTGACATCGTAACTTTTTGTTGTTATTATACTTAGCAATAAAGAGGAGGCGGAGAATGACCAAAAAAGATATCATCTTAAAGGTCTCAGACGAAAGTAACCTCAAACAGATCGACGTAAAAAAAGTTGTGCAGCGTACTTTTGACTGTATCACCGAGGCATTAGTTCGGGGAGAAAAGATCGAACTGCGTAATTTCGGTGTTTTTAAAATAAAACAAAGAAAAAGCCGTACCGGTAGGAATCCGCGCACAGGCCAGGCAGTTCCTGTCCCGCCCAGAAAAGTAGTTATCTTTAAGCCAGGCTTAGAGATGAAGAAATTAGTGAAATAACCGCTTTTTTTCCAATCTGAAAAAACTAAATGAGTTTTAAAAAAGTTCCAGGCACAAGAGATATTCTGCCTGAAGAAGTAATCTTTTGGCAGAGGATAGAGGATACCGCACGTAAGGTTTTTAACGCTTATAACTTCCGGGAAATCCGCACTCCTATCATCGAAAATGTCTTGGTATTTAACCGTTCTTTGGGTGAATTCGCCGAGATCGTCCAGAAACAGATGTTCCTGATTAAAAATAAAGAGGACACCTATTGCCTGCGGCCGGAAGGCACAGCGGCAATTGTCCGGGCTTACCTAGAAAATAACTTTGACAAAACCAACCCTTTTCAAAAATTCTATTATTTGGGGCCGATGTTTCGCTTGGAGCGGCCGCAAAAAGGGCGTTTACGCCAATTCCATCATATCGGAGCGGAAATAATCGGTTCGGATAGCCCGGCTGTGGATGTGGAAATTATCAGCCTCGCAGATTCCTTATTAAGGAAAAACGGTGTAACAGGCTACGAGCTGCAAATTAACACCTTAGGCTGCGCAAAAGACAAAAAAGCGTTGGTAAAACTTCTGGAAAAAGAATTATCCGGAAAATCTAAAGGCCTTTGCGAAGATTGCCAGGTAAGGCTAAAAACTAATATTCTGCGGATCCTGGATTGTAAGAATGAGCCTTGTAAAAAAATCGTTTCCGGGTTGAATCTAGGGGATAAGCACCTTTGCGAGGAGTGCCTTGCACATTTTTCCAAAGTAAAAGACGGCCTGGAAGATTTAAAAATCGAATATACTGTAGCCCCGCACTTGGTGCGCGGCCTGGATTATTATACCCGCACGGTTTTCGAGTTTAAGCACAGCGAATTAGGCGCGCAGGACGCTGTGGGTGCCGGCGGGAGGTATGATAATTTAGTGCATGAAATGGGCGGCCCGCAAACCGGAGCCATGGGGTTTGCTCTGGGGGTGGAAAGATTGCTTCTGGCAACAAATGTGCAAAGCCAAAAAATCGACGGGCAAAACCTCGTCTATATAATTGCGCTTGGTGAGCAAGCTAAGCCGGAAGCCGTAAAAATATTGGATAATTTACGCAAGGCCGGTGTCGCCGCCGACACCGACTATGAAAATAAATCTTTAAAAGGCGCAATGCGCCAGGCAAATGATTTAGCGGCAAAACTGGTTTTGATTTTAGGGGATAATGAATTAGCTAAGAAAACGATCATGTTAAAAGATATGCAGTCGGGAACCCAGGAAGAAATTCCCCTTGATAACCTGATTGAGAAAGTAAAAGCAAGATGTTAAGGACGCACACCTGCGGGGAATTAACCGCCAATGATGCAAATAAAGAGGTAATACTCTGTGGTTGGGTAGCTACGCGCCGCGACCATGGAAAACTGATTTTTATAGATTTACGCGACCGTTATGGCATTACCCAGGTTACCTTTATTCCGAAAGAAGCAGGAGAGTCTTACAAGGTTGCCCAGGAATTGCGCGCGGAATTTGTAGTTAAGATTACCGGTATTGTAAACAAACGCCCGGCAAATAATGTGAACGCTAACCTTTCTACCGGCGAAATCGAAATCCTGGCAAAAAATGTAGAGATTTTAAATCCCAGCCTGACCCCGCCTTTTGAAATTACCGATACCTTGAATATTACCGAAGAAATGCGGCTAAAATACCGCTACCTGGATTTTAGAAGAAAAAAAGTCCTGGATAATTTTATGCTGCGGCATTACCTTTATAAAATAATCCGCACTAATCTGGACAAAAAAGGTTTTATCGAATCGGAAACCCCGATTCTTACCAAGTCTACACCCGAAGGCGCGCGTGATTACCTGGTGCCTTCCAGGGTAAATCCGGGGGAATTCTTTGCTTTGCCGCAATCGCCGCAATTATTCAAGCAGATTCTTATGGTTTCAGGTATAGATAAATATTACCAGATTGCCAAGTGTTTCCGCGATGAAGACCTGCGCGCTGACCGCCAGCCGGAATTTACCCAGCTGGACTTAGAGATCTCTTTTCCTAACGAAGAAGATATCTTTGCCTTGATCGAAGAGTTGATGCAATTAATCTTCCGGGAATTGAAAAAAATCGAAATCAAAATTCCTTTTCCGCGCATGACTTTTGCCGAGGCGCAAAGCAAATACCAGACCGATAAGCCGGATTTAAGGAAAGAATTAAATAGCGAGTTTGCTTTTCTCTGGATTAATGATTTTCCGCTTTTTAAATTTAACGACGAAGAAAACCGTTGGGAGAGCGAGCACCATCCTTTTACTGCTCCCGCGGAAGAAGATTTGGAGAATCTGGAAAAAACGCCGGAGAAAATCAAATCACGGTCCTATGACCTGGTTCTAAACGGCATAGAATTAGGGTCCGGTTCGATCAGGATCCACGACCAGAAATTGCAGCAGAGAATCTTCAAAATTATCGGCATCGACGAAGAGCAGGCGAAAAAGCGTTTTGGTTTTCTCCTGGAAGCCTTTCAATACGGCGCGCCGCCGCACGGAGGATTTGCTTTTGGTATTGACCGGCTTTTGAGCCTGATTGCCGGAGAATCCAGCATCAGGGAAGTAATCGCTTTTCCTAAAACGAGCGCAGCATATTGCCCTTTGACTTCTGCGCCTTCGCAGGTAGATGAAAAACAGTTGAAAGAATTGGGGATTA
>JAQUMX010000013.1:6357-31667 GCA_028717885.1 Candidatus Omnitrophota bacterium | reverse complement strand
GGTAGTTTAGTTTTATTGCAAGGCTGTGTGGTGAGGACTTATCAATCTACTAAAGACAGGCTGGACCAGGATTTATCTACGGGTAACCGCGGATATTTAACCGGCAATGCCCCTGCAGAGTCCGCCGAAAGAAAACCAACCCGTGATATTAGAGTAGTGGAAGTGGAATTAAGGCCTTTGATCAGGTTTGAAAAAGGCAAAAAAACCACTACTGTTTCCCAGCCGATGGCCGAAGAAAATTTATCAGGCATGGAAGCTTCAGTAGAAACTCCTGCGATGAGCTACGAAGCATACACGGTGCAAAAGAATGATACCCTTCAGAAAATCTCCCAAAAGTATTTCGGTACCACCAGGAAATGGATGAAGATTTACGACGCGAATAAAGACGTGCTTAAGGGCCCGGACAAAATTCGCCCTGGACAGGTGTTAAGGATCCCGCAATTAGGCGGCGAGTCCCTAAAGGAGCCGAAAGAGAACCTGAAATAACCTCTCATTTTCTATGAACAAAATTATTAAGATCGAGTCGCAGGACGAACTGCGCGCGCTTTTCGGCCTGCATGATAAAAATATCCGTTTAATCGAGAAGGAATTCAAGGTTAAAATTTCCCTGCGCGGGGATGACCTGAAAATTAACGGCACTTCGGTAAGTAGCGTAAAAGCTGCGCAACTGGTAGCTTATTTGCTGGAGGCAATTCGTCTGAATAAAACTGCTATCGGCGAACCTGACCTGGTGTGCCTAATCAAGAATTTTAAGCAGAAAAAACGCGCGGCTGTCATTGCCGATTTTCCTCCTGCGGCATTGGCAGAGAGTGCGCAAAAATGCAAGGTTGTCGGCCCCCGTACTAAGGGCCAGGAGGAATATGTTGAGGCAATCAAAAAACACGATATTGTTTTTGGCCTGGGGCCCGCAGGCACGGGAAAGACTTACCTTGCGATGGCGTGCGCAGTAGAGGCTTTAAAAAAGCAGGAAGTGCGCAGGTTAATCCTTACCCGCCCGGCAATCGAAGCCGGAGAATCCTTAGGGTATTTGCCGGGAGATATGATCGAAAAAATCGCTCCTTACTTACGGCCTCTTTACGATGCGCTTTATGATATGATGGATGCCGAGCGTATTGAAAAATACCTGGAAACCGGCATTATTGAAGTAGCGCCTCTGGCATATATGCGCGGCAGGACCCTGAATGACGCTTTTATCGTCCTCGATGAGGCGCAAAATTGCACGGCAGAACAGATGAAAATGTTTTTGACCCGTTTAGGATTCGATTCCAAAGTAGTAATTACCGGAGACATTACCCAGAGCGATTTGCCGCAAGGCAAGCCCCTAGGTTTACTGCAGGCGCAGGAGCTTTTAGACGGTATCGAGGGGATTAAATTCAATTATTTAACCGGCCAGGACGTGGTGCGCCACGCATTGGTGCAGAAAATTATCGAGGCATATGATAAAGCAGGGCGCAATAAATAAAATTAAGATTATCTTACCCGTGTTTTTGGTTTATGTGGTAAGTTTTATTTTGGGAATTAACCTTGTGGTCCCGACATTCCTTTTGCTTTTATTTTTCTATTTCCGTAAGTCCCCTAAGGAATTCCTGGTGCGCAAGGCAGGCCTATTGAACCTGACCTTGCTTTTTATGATTATTCTTTCCGTAAGCTACTTTATTATTAGTAACGGCTGGACGGTGCTCTATATACCTTTTTCGCTGGTACCGATGCTGGCTACGATACTTTTTAGCGGGCTGGAAGTTTCTTTATTGCTGACCTTGATCTCGGCAGTCGTAGTTTCCGCTTTGGCAAATAATAGTTTTTATCTGGCTTTGTTATTTCTAATTAGCGGCATCTCTGCCAGTATTCTTGTAGAGAATGCGCGCCGGCGTGTAGCAATCATCCAGGCAGGTTTCTTCATCGGAGTGATTCAGGCGCTGGTCCTGCTTTTGATTGATGGCTTTGTGATTGTTCATCCTGCAAAGTATTTGACTGTTTTTTTGAATGGCCTGAGCTGCGGGATAATCGTGATCGGGATATTGCCGGTTTTTGAATACCTTTTCCGCACAGTCACCAATATCAGCCTCTTGGAACTATCGGATTTTAACCATCCGCTTTTACAGCGCATGATCATTGAGGCGCCGGGAACATACCATCACAGCTTGGTAGTCGGCAATCTTTCCGAGGCTGCTTGCCGGGCAGTAGGCGCTCACGCTTTACTGGCGAGAGTAGGCGCGTATTATCATGATATCGGTAAGCTCTCCAAGCCGGATTATTTCAGCGAAAACCAGTCTTTATCTTCCAGCCGGCATGATAATTTGGCTCCTACGATGAGTAAGATGATTATCATGAACCATGTGAAAGAGGGGGCGGAATTAGCGAGGAAGTATAAATTATCGCCCAGGTTAGAGGATTTTATCTCCCAGCACCATGGCAATAGCCTGGTGTATTATTTTTATCGCCGCGCTTTGGAAGGCCTGGAAGATGACCAGGAAATCAGGGAAGAAGGTTTCCGCTATCCCGGGCCAAAGCCAAACACCAAAGAAACTGCAATTGTATTATTGGCTGATTCTGTGGAGGCGGCAACCCGCGCTTTAAAGGAACCGGATTCGGAGAAGATCAGCGATCTCGTGCATAAAATTATCAATAATAAATTTATTGACGGCCAGCTTGATGAATGTGACCTGACTTTAAAGGACCTGGAAAGAATTTCAGCGGTTTTCATCCATATTCTCGGCGGCATCTATCACAGCCGGGTAAATTATCCCGAAGAAGCAAAAAGTGAAAATAACCATAAAAAACCTGCAAAAGAAGATTCCCATCCATCCGACAAGGATAAAAAGAACAATTCTTAAAGCCCTGTCCTTAGAGAAGGCGAGGAATTTCAGAAGTATTATTGTGATTTTTAGCTCTGACGCTTTAATTAAAAAAATGAACCGGCAATACCTGGGTAAAAATAAACCTACGGATGTAATCGCCTTTGTGCTGCCGGAGGGGCGCGGAAAAATCTCTTTGGAGATGGCAATTTCTGCGGATACGGCAAAGCGCAATGCAAAAATTTACAAAAGTACGCTGGATTGGGAATTAAGTTTATACGCAGTGCACGGGGTATTGCATGCCTTGGGCTATAATGATAATACCCTGCGCAAAAGAAGAATTATGCAGGAACGCGCAGAATACATCTTAAACGCATAACGCCAAACGCATTACGAAAACATGCCTATTCATAAAACTCAAGCCATAGTCTTAAGCAGGTACGATGTACGGGAAACCTCGGTGATTACCAATTTTTATACCCGCGAATACGGTAAGGTAACCGGCATCCTGAAAGGTTTTCGCTCTGACCCCGGTAAGTTCGCCACCTCCTTGCAGCTTTTTTCTTTGAATGAAATTATTTTTTACCGCAAGCGTAACACCAATGTGCACCTGGTTTCTCAGGCGGATTTGCGGGAAAACTTCGACCCTATCCGGCTGGATATGATTAAGATGGGGATGGCTTCTTTTATGATGGAGCTTTTGGCTGCGGTAATGCCGCCGGAGGATAAAAACGAAGAAGTATTCGACCTGTCATTATCATGTTTAAATGAAATGAAAACCGCTTATAATGCCGAAAAGATCGCTACGATTTTTAAAATCAAGATGCTCGCACTTTCCGGTTTTAAGCCGCATTTCGATTCCTGCGTTTCCTGCCAGGACAGGGTTATGGGGCAATCGAAATTCAGCCTTTCTCTGGGAGGCTTACTTTGCCCGCGCTGTTTCACCAAGGACACTACCAGCCGCTCTATTTTCCGGGGGACGGTAGCGACGATCCTGCATATCGAAAGGAATGACCTGAAGAGTAACCTTAATTTAGGGCTTAATCCGCAGATTAAGCGGGAACTGGAAATTATTTTAAATGCATTTTTGAATTTTCATCTGGAAAAAGAATTGAAATCGCAACGGGTGGTCAATAAATTAACCGATGTTGTGCCTGTTAAAGCCTAGGAGAGGATAAAATGAAAATAGCTATTATCGGCCCGGGTGCCATGGGTTGCTTATACGCTTATTTTTTATCCAAGACTAAAGAAGAGGTCTGGCTCCTGGATAAAAACGCAGAGCGCGCCGCGAAAATCAATGCCGCTGGAATCAAGGTTGAAGGCGTATCGGGAAGCCATCATATTCGCGTCAAAGCTACCAGCGAGGCAAAAGAAATCGGCCAGGCGGATTTGCTGCTGGTTTGCGTAAAATCCTACGATACAAAGGATGCGATTATTCGCACAAAGCCGCTGATCGGCGAAAATACGCGGATTATTACTTTACAAAATGGCATTGGGAATGTTGAAGTGATTAGTGAAATTGCCGGGGTGGAAAGAGTAATTGCCGGAGTAACCAATGAAGGGGTAACTTTACTGGATATAGGAATTATCAGGCACGCCGGCCGGGGGGAAACCGTGTTGGGTAGGATTGACGGAAAAATTCCCGTAGAGATGCGTGCTATTCGCGAGCTTTTTAATAAGGCCGGCCTGGAAACCCGGATTTCCCGCGACATCAAAGGATTATTATGGTCAAAGCTGATTATCAATGCCGGGATTAATGCGCTTACGGCAATTACCCGGCTGCATAACGGAAAGCTGGTGGAATTTTCCGGCACGCGCAGGATCTTGCGCGATGCGGTTACCGAAGCTGTGCGCGTGGCTAAGAGAAAAAAGATTAAATTAATTTATGATGACCCGCTGGCTAAGGCAGAAGCGGTTTGCGAAGCTACAAGCGCGAATGTTTCTTCGATGCTGCAGGATGTTTTAAAACATAAGCGTACGGAGATCGATTTTATTAACGGCGTGGTGGTTCGTCAGGGCCAGGAGATGGGTATTGCGGTGCCGGTGAATATGCTTCTTTTAGACCTGGTCAAAACCATCGAACAAACCTACGGGGACGTTCCCCAAAGTGCCACCCTTTCTTAGGCTGATAGAGGCTGGCAAGTTAAAGGTGTCCCTTTGGGGAACGTCCCCAATGAGACCCAATGAGAAGAAGAGATGTATAGTAATCGCATAAGAGTATTTTTAGCAGTGGGGTTGGTGGTAGCTTGGGGAGTGGTATTTGGTTTTACTATGCTGCACAGGCAGCAAGCAACCAGCGCTGCTACTTTTGAAAATGCTAAGCAGGTCCATATGCAGCTTAGCGAAGGCTTGCGCTTGCTTAAAGACAGAAAAGACCGCCAGGCAATGCAGGCATTTGAAATGATCCTGGTGGATGACCCGGAAAATATTTCCGCGCTTTGGGGCAAGGCCGAGGTTTTAAGAAGGACGCGAAAATTCGATACCGCAGAAAGCATTCTTAAAGGCATCCTGGAAAAAGATCCGCAGCAAGCGCCCGCTCTGATCAGCCTGGCATACGTCCGCTTGAAATGCGGAAATAAAAAGAATGCCCTGGATTTAATTAACCAGGTTTTGGAGATTAAAGGCCTGGATGATGAAAATGCGGCTATGGCATATTTGATGAAAGGCACTATTAATAGCGAGTTCGCAGAGTCAGGCTGGGTTTTAAATAAATTTTTCTATGGCACACAAATAAAAGGAAATTTTCTTAAGGCAAAAAAAATCTCTCCGGATCTGCCCGAGGTGCGTTTAGGGATAGGGACCTTTTATCTTCTTGCCCCGAGTTTTGCCGGCGGCAACGAAAAGTTGGCCATAGATGAGCTGGAAGCGGCAGTAAGATTGGCCCCAGATTTTGCCACTGCCAACGCCAGGCTCGCCCAGGCATATCAAAAAGCAGGCAACCAAGAAAAATATAATTTTTATTTAGCGCGGGCAAAACTACTTGACCCGGAGAACGAAGTTTTTGCAGAGCTAAAATGACCAATCTTGAGCTTGCCGCGATCTTCCGCGACATCGCCAATATCCTGGAAATTAAAGGCGAGAATGTCTTTCGTATCCGCGCCTATAGCCGTGCGGCGCAGAATATCGAATCTTTAAGCGAGGATATTAACGATTATATCCGCGACGGCCGTTTAAGCGAAATCCCCGGCATCGGCCACGACCTCTCCGAACGCATCGAAGAATACGCCTCTACCGGAAAAATCAAAATTTACGAAGGCCTGAAGAAAAGTATTCCTGAAGGCCTGATTGCCTTATTAAGTATTCCTTCCGTCGGCCCAAAAACCGCCAAGCTTCTTTACGAAAAATTAAAAATCAAAAATATTGCCGGCCTGGAAAAAGCGATTTCTGCCAATAAGCTGCAGGGCCTCTTCGGCATCAAAGAAAAGACCGTCGAAAATATCAAAAAGGGAATCGAAATTTTTAAAAGAGGCAAGGAACGCATGACCCTTGCCCAGGCCGCCTATCTCGCCGATACATTCGTCGCTACTTTAAAAAAACTACCGGAAGTAAAGATGATTTCCCCTGCCGGAAGCCTGCGCCGGCAGAAGGAGACTGTGCGCGATATCGATATTCTCGTAGTTTCCAAGCAGCCGGAGAAGGTAATGAAAACTTTCATTACCGGCCCAAACGTGCGTGATGTCTTGGCACACGGCCCCACAAAGGCCTCGGTGCGCACAAAAGAGGATGTGCAGCTGGATTGCCGTGTAGTAGAAGAAAAATCTTTTGGTGCAGCCTTAGTTTATTTTACCGGTTCAAAGAATTTTAACATTAAGATCCGCCAGCTCGCTATCCGTAAGAAACTTAAAGTTAACGAATACGGAATATTTTCCGCCACAAAACGTGGCAGAAAAGGCGCAAAATTCGTCTGCGGCCGTACAGAGGAAGAAGTTTTTAAAACTTTAGGGATGAGTTTTGTCCCGCCGGAAATGCGCGAGAATAATGGTGAGATCGAGCTGGCGCTAAAGAATAAACTCCCGCAATTAATCGAGCAGAAAGATATCCGGGGAGATTTACACGCGCATTCCACCTGGTCAGACGGCGGCAATAAAATTATCGAAATGGCGCAGGCAGCTAAAAAATTAGGCTATTCCTATATAGCTATCACCGATCATTCGCAGAGCCTGAAAGTTGCCAACGGCTTAAGTATCGCCGACCTGAAAAGGAAGAAAAAAGAAATCGAGCAGGTGAATAAAACTTTAAAGAATTTCCGCGTCCTTTTCGGTACAGAAGTGGATATTGACGCCCAAGGCAACATCGATTATCCCGATCAAGTCCTCGCCGATTTCGACGTAGTAGTTGCCGCAATTCACACCGGTTTTAAGCAATCCAGCCAACAACTTACCAAAAGGATTGTCCGCGCCTGCCAGAATAAATATGTGCATATTATCGCGCACCCTACGGGCCGTTTGTGGGGCACGCGCGAGCCGTACAACATTAGCCTGGAAGAAATCTTAAAAGTAGCTAAAGAAACCAATACGCATCTGGAAATTAATGCCTTTCCCAACCGCCTGGACCTGAATGACGTGGAATGCCGCCGGGCAAAGGAAGTAGGCGTAAAAATGTCAATCGATACCGATTCCCACGAAACTGCGCAATTATCAGCCATGCGTTTTGGCCTGGCTGTGGCGCGCCGCGGCTGGCTTGAACGCGGGGATGTGATTAATACGCTGACCTTGGAAAAATTGCTTAAGGAATTAAAAAAATGATACGATACCTTGTTGTTAGTATCTTGATTTTTGGATTTCTCTGCGGCTGTCAGAATCGCCTTCTTTATAAAGATACTCAGCTCATGATGGGCACTTTTGTCCAGGTAGTTTCTCCTGATAAAAATGCGGCGCCCGTTGCCTTTGCCGAGATGCGGCGGATAGAAGGGCTCTTAAGCAAATATATCCCGGAGAGCGAAGTTTCCCAACTTAACCAAAACGGCTTTATAAAGGCTAGCCCCGAGACCTTTTTTGTCCTGAAAAAATCCCGCGAATTTTTCCGGCTTTCCGCAGGCGCATTCGATGTTACTACCGCACCTCTGGTTGACCTTTGGGGCTTTACCAATAGGAAATTTTACCTTCCGTCCGAGCAGGAAATCCAGCAGGCTTTAAAGCTGGTCGGTTCGGATAAAATCATTTTGCGAAATGACGATAATGTGGTAAAATTTAGCCTTCCGGATTTAAAAATCGATTTGGGCGCGATTGCCAAAGGTTACGCTTTGGATTGCGCGGCAAGCAAGTTAAAAGAAAAAGGCATTGAAAATTGCCTGATCAATGCCGGAGGCCAGGTTTTGTGCGTGGGCAGCAATTACGGCAAACCCTGGAGAGTGGCGGTTAAGGACCCAGGCAGCAATAAGGTTATTCGGATCCTGCAATTAAAGAACCAGTCGGTATCTACCTCCGGAGATTCCGAGCAATATTTTATCCAGGGCAATAAACGTTACGGCCATATTTTCAACCCGAAAACAGGCTATCCTGTCAGTTCTAAACTTTCGTCGGTGACTGTAGTTGCGCCTGACGGTTTGACTGCAGACGCGCTTTCCACGTCGGTAATTGTTTTAGGAAAACAAAAAGGCCTGGAACTGGTGAATAAGTTCCCCGGGGCAAAAGTTTATATCGTGCAACAAAGGTAAAAATGGAAAATAACAACAAGCGGATGTTTGTTTATTTTTCGCAATTAATGGGCCTGCCGGTTTTTGGCCGTGACGGCGCCAAAATCGGCATATTCTACGATTGCATTGTGAAACCCACCCAGGTTTATCCCCAATCATCCCATCTGATTATCCGTAAAGGATTTTTCAGGCGAAAATACGCCTTAGTTAATTGGCAGGACATAGAAGAGATCGCAGAAGATTCGCTTAAGCTTAAGCTGGAACAGTCGAAAATCACTTTTAAGGGAAAGCATAATAATAAGGAAGAGCTCGCCCTGCGCAGGGATATCCTTGACCAGCAGGTGGTGGATACTTATAACCATAAGGTAATCCGCGTGAACGACATTCATCTTCTCGAGGTAGACCATTGCCTGATGATCGCGCACGTGGACATTAGTTTGCGGGGGTTAATCAGGCGTTTAGGCCTGGAAAAAATCATTGATTTCTGCGTAGGTGTTATGAATAAAAATTCCGATTATGTTAAGACTGAACATTTAATTTCCTGGAAACATATCCAGCCGTTATCGGTTAATCCGGTAAGCATGACCATAAAGATCGACCTGCCGCAGAAACAATTTAACAATATCCCGGCAGCTGACTTGGGAGAAATTTTCCTGGATTTGAATATGCAGCATCAGGTTATCCTTTTTAAGTCGCTTGACCTGGCAACCCGGGCAAGGATATTTATCAATATAGATTTTAACGCGCAGAAATACTTAATTGAAGAATTGGAGCCAAAAGAAGCGGTGGAGATGCTAAACAGCATTCCTACTGACGAGGCTACTGATTTTCTCGATAAATTACCTCAGGAGATGTCGGAGCGTTTTTTAAGCCTTATGGAGAGCAAGCAGTCCAAGAAATTATCGGAACTGCTGGGTTATTCCAGTGATTCTGCCGGCGGCTTGATGACTACCGAATACATGGCTTTTACCAAAGAAACCACCGTGGAATCTGCCTTAAAGCAGATCAGGGAGCGGATTTTTAAGGTTGAGCCTGCGCAATTTGTTTATATTGTCGATGAGGGCCATCATTTGATCGGGGCGACGAATTTCCGGCGGCTAATGTTGTCTGCTCCGACAGACCTTGTTCAAAATGCAGCATTCCCTAAGATTAAATTTGTGCATTTGGAATCCAGCGTCAAGGAAGTGGCATATCTAATGGAAAAATATAAATATTATGTAATCCCGGTTGTGGACAAAGAAAACGTGCTTAAAGGGATTATTACCGTAGATGATATTTTAAGCCAGGTAATTTCCATTGCCTGGCGCAGGTTAAAAAAGATTAAGCCGAAACTGCACAAAACATGAGCCAGAAAATCAAAAAATACTGGAAAGCAATAGTGATTTTCCTTGCCCTGATGGGGCCGGGGATCATTACCGGCAGCGTAGACAATGACGCCGGCGGTATTACCACTTATTCGGTAGCAGGCGCTGTTTACGGATACAAGCTTCTCTGGACGCTGATCCCGGCTTTTATCGCCCTGGCAGTAGTCCAGGAAATGAATGCCAGGATGGGGATTGTTACCGGTAAAGGCCTGGCTGATTTAATCCGGGAAAATTTCGGAGTAAAGGTCACTTTCTTTATCTTTTTAGGGTTACTGGCAGCGGATATCGGAAATACCGCTACGGAGTTTGCCGGTGTGGCCGGAAGCTTGATGGTTTTTAATGTGAGTAAATATATTTCCGTGCCGCTTGCGGCAATTGCGGTCTGGATCCTGGTAGTAAAGGGGACCTATAAAACCACGGAGAGGATCTTCCTGCTTTTTAGTTTTTGCCTCTTGTCATATATAGTTTCCGCGCTTTTGGCAAAGCCTGACTGGGGCAAGATCGGCACCGCTTTTCTCCAGCCGGCAATGCATTTAAATAAACATTATTTGAGCATGGTCCTGGGGATTGTCGGTACCACAATTGCGCCCTGGATGCAGTTTTACATGCAATCTGCAGTAATCGAAAAAAGGCTTAAAATTAAAGATTATCGTTTCGCAGTCTGGGACGTGATTATCGGCTGTATTGCTACGGTAGTAGTGGCATTTTTTATTATCGTTGCCTGCGCCGCAACCTTGAATAAAAACGGGATCGTGATTAACGAAGCAAAGGACGCGGCAATGTCTTTAAAGCCTTTTGCCGGAGCGTTTGCTTCTCAGCTTTTTGCTTTCGGTTTGTTTGTTGCTTCGGTTTTCTCCGCGACCATCCTGCCTTTGGCAACCGCATTTTATGTTTGCGAGGCTTTTGGCTTTGAGGCGGGGATTGATAAAAAGATGAATGAAGCCCCGCAATTCTACACTTTGTTTACTTCTATTATTGTTATTTCCGTAGGGATCATCCTTTTGCCTAATGCGCCGTTAATCGCTATTACAATCTGGTCACAGGTGCTTAATGCCATGCTTTTGCCCGTGGTGTTGATTTCTATGATCCTGATGGTCAACAACAAAATGCTCATGGGCAAATATGTGAATAATAGGTTCCAGAATGCGGTTGGCTGGACCACTACGGTAATTTTGATTGTGCTGACGATTTTATTGATTGTATCTCCGCTATTAGCGCCGATACTGAGCATATTTAAACGATAGAAAGAAGGTAGAAAAAGTGGAAAATAAAATTACGGTTAAAGATATTTTAGCGCTTAAAGGCAAGCGCAAAGTTACCATGCTTACTGCTTATGATTATCCGGTTGCCAGCCTTGTGGACAGGGCAGGGATTGATATGATCCTGGTCGGGGATTCCCTGGCAAATGTGGTTTTGGGCCTGGATTCTACGACTAAAGTCGGGATGAATGAAATGCTGATTTTTGCCAAAGCAGTGACCCGGGCAGCAAAACATGCATTGGTTGTGGGCGACATGCCTTATGAATCTTACCAGGTTAATCCTCAGGAATCGATTAGAAATGCGCGCCGGTTTATTGATGAGGCGCTTTGCGACGTAGTGAAATTAGAATGGTTTGACCGCTGCCTGGAAGTAACCGAAGGCATTGTTAAAGCCGGTATACCGGTGGTTGGCCATATTGGCCTGACCCCGCAGACTGCCGCAGCTCAAGGCGGTTTTAAGGTGCAAGGCAAGGACGCAGAAGCTGCGCAGCGTTTGATCGAACAGGCAGTTGCTTTGGAAAAAGCCGGTTGTTTCGCTTTAGTCCTGGAATGTGTGCCGGAAAAATTAGCCGCGCTTATTACCCAGAAGTTGCGTATTCCTACTATAGGCATCGGCGGAGGTGTAAATTGCGACGGCCAGGTCCTGGTGATTAATGATATGCTCGGGCTTTTTGAGCGCTACACTCCCAAATTCGTGAAAAAATACGCCAATCTTTCTCCCTTGATTTTAGCGGCAGTCGAAGAATATAAGAAAGAAGTAATAGAGCAAAAATTTCCCGATGAAGCGCACAGCTTTACGATTAAAGAAGAGGAGCTTAAAAAGCTTAAATCATGAAGCATAAATTGCGTAAATTTATTTATGTTTTTCTGGTTACCCTGGCAGCCTTGGCATTCGTGGTCAAATTCGGCGGGCCGCAGTTACTGCGCTTGTATATCGAAACCGGCGTCGGGGACTGTAAAAAAATCCCTATTCTTTGCATGGTTCCGGTTGAGCATATTACCTGCCCGGTGCCGCAAAAAGAGGAATTCTCCGAATATATCCCGCACACTTTCCCCAAGATGGAAATTTTCATTCCCAAGGGGTTTAATATCGTTCAGGAAACCGTCAAGAAAGTTTATTATAAGAAAGGGCTACGCCGCCACTCCGGGCCGGTAATTTACTGCTTATATAAGGAGCCTGATTTTTTCATCGGCCTCTTTCCGCAGCTAAGGAAAATCGGGGTGAATGATAATTATGAATTCATTAAACGCGTGATGTATGCGAATGTCGCCAAAATCCAAGGGATATCGGATGCGTTTTTTGTGATCATGAAAGGCATTTTTATCCCTGACTTAGGCAATCAGAAAAACGTAAAAATGATCGGTTTTACCTGCCACAATAAGAAAGGTTTTATCAATTACAACCTTGGGGAAAAAGAAAATTATTTTGATTGTAATGTAATCGGCCCAAAAGGCGATTTTTATAAGGTTTATATTAAAGATAAGGCCGCAGCCCTAGATTTACAAAATGTAATTACGGTTATTTTTACTCTAGAGCCCAGGTAGGGGAGGTTTGATGCTGCGCAGAATGAAAAAGAAATGGGGTAAGCCGTTAATAACGGTGATCATAAGGGATAAGGCTGCAAATCAGCGGGTGCTTTTCGTCTGTAAAGCGGTAGTGGAGAGCTTTTGGCGTGGACCAGGTAGCGGTAGTTATCAGACATGCTTGTGGCAGAGGCCATGGCTGGCATGTGAAGGTCTATGTAACGCCAGGCAGGAATCCTAAAACTTAACGAAGCTTCTTATATTATGCGGCAAGGGAATGAAAATTCAATAGTAAATTTCCGGGAATTGTGCTAATATACTCTTTTGTATTTTAAGCACAAATCAGAAAATCAAAATACGGTATAAATAGTTAATCAATGGAAAAAATCGTTTCTTTATGCAAGCGCCGCGGGTTTATCTTTCAGGGCAGCGAAATCTACGGCGGCTTAGCCAATACCTGGGATTACGGCCCGTTTGGCGTGGAGCTAAAGAATAACTTAAAGCGCGCCTGGTGGAAGTCCGTAGTCTATGAGCGTAATGATATCTTAGGCATGGATGCGGCAATTCTCATGCACCCAAAAGTCTGGGAAGCCAGCGGCCACGTAGAGAATTTTTACGACTTAAAAAGCGACTGCAAGTCCTGCAAAAAGCGCTTTAAGGCAGCGGATCTAAAAGACCCCAAAAAATGCCCGGAGTGCGGGGGAGAGCTTACCGATTCGCGGCCATTTAACCTGATGTTTAAAACCCATCAGGGGCCGATAGAAGAAGCTGCGAACCTGATCTATTTGCGCCCGGAAACTGCGCAAGGAATGTTCGTAAATTTCCTGAATATTTTAGACTCCCGGCATCCGAAACTGCCCTTTGGTTTGGCACAAATCGGCAAGGCTTTTCGTAATGAAATCACCCCTGGCAATTTTACCTTCCGTACCCGCGAATTCGAGCAGATGGAGATAGAATATTTTGTGCATCCAGATCAGGCGGATAAAGCCTGGCAGGATTGGATAGATTACCGTTTCCAGTGGTACCTGGATTTAGGGATGAAAAAAGAAAACCTGCGCCAGCGGCCGCATGAAAAAGACGAATTGGCGCATTATGCCAAGGCTTGCACTGATATCGAATACAATTTTCCTTTTGGCTGGTCGGAGCTGGAGGGGATTGCTAACCGCACGGATTTTGACCTTAAGCAGCATGCCAAGGCGAGCGGCAAGGATTTAACTTATTTTGACGACGCTGCAAAGCAAAGGTTTTATCCTTATATTATCGAGCCTTCGGGCGGCGTTGACCGCAGCGTCCTGGCATTTTTAGCCAATAGCTATCACGAGGAGAAAGTCAAAGAGGACACCCGTGTAGTTTTGAAATTACACAAGCAACTGGCCCCCACAAAAGTAGCAGTGCTGCCGCTTTTAAGGAACCGGCCGGAGATTGTGGAACTGGCAAAGAAAATCGCCTTTGACCTGAAGAAATCGTGGGTCGCGGTTTATGACGATACTGCGGCAATCGGCAAGCTTTATCGCCGGCAGGATGAGGTGGGTACGCTTTATTGCGTTACCGTAGATGTGCAGTCGTTGGAGGATAAACAAGTCACAGTGCGTGACAGGGATTCAATGTTACAGGATCGTGTTAGTATTGATAAGTTGAAAGAATATTTAAGAGAGAAGTTATAACAAGAAAGGGAGGGTTTTAAAAGCAATGGGTAACAAAAAGTACGTTTACAGTTTCGGCGGTGGAAAAGCAGACGGTAATGAAAGTATGAAAAATCTCCTCGGTGGCAAGGGAGCTAACTTAGCGGAGATGGCAGGGCACAAGAATTTAAAGCTTCCGGTGCCTCCGGGTTTTACGATTACTACGGATGTCTGCACTTATTATTATCAGCACAAAAAAACTTATCCGGCAGGCCTCAAAGAAGAGGTGCAGAAAGCTTTGGAAAAAGTTGAGAAGCTTATGGGCAGGAAATTCGGCGACCCGGCGAATCCTTTATTGGTTTCCGTGCGTTCGGGCGCTCGCAAGTCCATGCCAGGGATGATGGAGACCGTGCTCAACGTCGGCACGACCGAAAAAACTATCCCCGGCCTGATCAAGCAAAGCGGCGGAAATAGCCGTTTTGTCTATGATGCATATCGGCGCTTGATCATGATGTATTCGGACGTGGTGATGGAAAAAGCAGCTGGCATCGAGCCAAAAGATGAAGAAGGTATCCGTAAACAGTTAGAGAAAATTATGGCCAAAATGAAACAGGAAAAAGGCTATAAATCGGATACTGACCTGACTGTAGATGACCTGAAAAAACTCTGCAGCGCCTTTAAAGCCAAGATCAAGGAAGCCTTGAAAAAAGAATTCCCGGATGACCCTAACGAGCAATTATGGGGCGGCATTGGCGCGGTATTTTCTTCCTGGAATGGCAAGCGAGCTATTAGCTACCGCAGGATCGAAAATATCCCCGATGAATGGGGCACGGCAGTTAACGTCCAGACCATGGTTTTCGGTAACATGGGCGATGATTCGGCAACTGGTGTAGCATTTACCCGTAACCCGGGTAACGGCGAAAATAAATTCTACGGCGAATACCTGATTAACGCGCAAGGTGAAGACGTAGTTGCCGGGATCCGCACGCCTGCTCCGATTAACGAAGCTTCTAAATCAGAGCATAACAAATCGCTGATTACTTTGGAAAAGGCAATGCCAAAGATTTATAAAGAACTTTTCGATATCCAGAGCCGTTTGGAAAAGCATTACCATGACATGCAGGATATCGAATTTACCATTGAAAAGGGTAGGCTTTTTATGCTGCAATGCCGTATCGGCAAGCGTAATGGCCCGGCAGCAGTGCGTATGGCCGTGGAAATGGTAAAAGAAAAGTTTATTACCAAGGATGTAGCAGTAATGCGCGTTACACCTGCGCAATTGGATGAATTATTGCATCCGATTATTGATCCTAAAGCAGAAGCTGCAGTAAAAGCTGTTGCTAAGGGGTTGCCTGCAGGCCCGGGTGGCGCTAGTGGACAGGTGGTTTTTAGCGCTCACGATGCCGTAGAATGGGTTAAAACCGGCAAGAGAGTAATCCTGGTGCGTGAAGAGACTAATCCCGAAGATGTGGAAGGGATGCGCGCAGCAGAAGCAATTCTTACTGCCAGAGGCGGCATGACTTCGCACGCAGCTTTGGTTGCCCGCGGTTGGGGCAAATGCTGTGTGGTTGGTTGCAGCGCTTTGCATGTAGAATATGAAAAAAGAGAAATCCATATTGCTGATAAAGTAATCAAAGAAGGCGACTGGATTACGCTTAACGGCACCAAAGGCAATGTTTATGTGGGTAAACTCGCAATGATGGATGCTTCAGAAGAGAATACTGTTCTTATGGAGTTCCTGAAACTCTGCGGGCAAATCAAGAAATTAGGCATCAGAACCAATGCCGACACTCCCTCAGACGCCAAAAAAGCCCTGCAATTTGGGGCAGAGGGTATCGGCTTATTTAGGACCGAACATATGTTTTATGGGAAAGGGTCTGATGAAGCGCTCTTTATCCTGCGTAAGATGATTATTTCTAAAACTACCGCAGAAAGAGAAAAAGCTTTGGATGAGCTCTTTCCTTATGTAAAGAAGGATATCAAGCAAACCCTGGAAGCTATGGATGGTTTACCAGTGGTAGTCCGTTTGCTTGACCCGCCTTTGCATGAATTTGTTCCGCGCGACCCGGCAAAATTAGAGCTCCTGGCAAAGGAATTGAATATTTCCATGGAAGAGCTTTCTAATCGTGCCGAGAACCTGCATGAATCGAATCCGATGATGGGCCACCGCGGTGTGCGTTTAGGCGTAACCTATCCGGAAGTGTCCAAAATGCAGATCCGCGCTATTCTTGATGCCGCAGCTGAACTGCTTAAGGAAGGCAAGCATCCTTACCCGGAAATCATGATTCCGGTTGTCTGCGATGTCAAGGAATTGGAAGACCAGTTGAGCTTAGCAAAACAGGTTTACGGCGAAGTTTTGGCAAAGCATAATTTAAAATCAATCAAGCATCTTTTTGGCACGATGATCGAAATTCCGCGCGCAGCATTAGTAGCCGGAAAATTGGCAACCGTTGCCAAATTCTTCTCCTTCGGAACCAACGACATGACGCAGATGGGTTTTGGTTTTTCCCGCGATGATATCGGAGGGTTTGTTCCCGAATATATCAAAAAGGGGATTTTACCTGAGGATCCTTTCCAGTCCATTGACCAGGAAGGTATCGGAGAATTGATCAAGATCGGTATCGAGCGCGGCCGCAAAACCAACAAGCAACTGGAAGTGGGTATCTGCGGCGAACATGGCGGAGAACCGAAATCAGTGGAATTCTGCCATCGCGTTGGGATGAACTACGTAAGCTGCTCGCCCTTCAGAGTTCCGATTGCAAAATTGGCAGCGGCACAGGCAGTCTTGCGCGATAAAAAGAAATAATTTTTTGTATTGTGTATTGGGTATAGTGTATCGAGAAAACAATTTTTCCCACTCTATACACTATACTCTATACACTCAACTAAACTATGGAAGCTCTTAAAACATATCTCAAGGAAATCCGTACCATTCCTCTGCTTAAAGCAGAGGAAGAGATCTCTTTGGCGAAAAAAATCGCAAAAGGCGATGAGATGGCGCGCAAAGCAATGATCCGCGCGAACCTGCGCCTGGTGATCAATATTGCCAAAAGGTATATGTACCTGGGGACCCCTCTTCTTGATTTAATAGAAGAGGGGAACCTCGGGTTAATGAAGGCAGTAGATAAATTCAATCCGAAAAAAGGATTCCGTTTTTCCACTTATGCTGCCTGGTGGATTAAACAAGGCATTTTGCGCTCGATCATCGACCAGGGGAAAATGATCCGCATCCCGGTTTACATGAATGAGCTGATTACTAAATGGAAAAAGCGCAAAGAGCAGCTTAGCCATAAATTAAAACGCCTTCCTTCCGATCAAGAAGTCGGCAAATCCTTAAAACTTTCCCAGGACCGCATTCAGCAGATTAATTTTTGGCTCTCTACTTCCACGTCTTCGCTGGACGCGCCGATCGGCGAAGAAGGCGAGAACCAGGTTGCGGATTTAGTGGAAAGCCAGACCTCGGTTTCTCCGGATATGCAGATCGAGCATCTTTTAGACAAAGAGCACGTGGCAAATATCATGGAAATTATGTCCCCGCGCGAAAAACAGGTTTTAGGGATGCGTTTTGGCCTGGGGAATTCCCGGCGTTATACTTTGGCGGAGGTTGCCAAAAAGCTGGGGGTTTCGCGCGAAAGAGTGCGCCAGATCGAAGAATCCGCGCTAAAAAAATTAAGAAAATTTGTGGAGGAACAGGAGGATAGAAAATGATTGCCGAAATTGACTTAAAAAAATGTATCCGCGATATCGCGGATTTTCCCAAGCCGGGAATTTTATTTAAGGATATTACTACACTGCTTAAAGATGGTAAGGCCTTTGCGCAGACAGTTGATGCCCTGGCGCAAAAATACAAAAATGAAAAAATAGACAAAGTCCTGGCAATCGAAGCGCGCGGTTTTATTTTTGGCGCGGCAGTGGCGTATAAGTTAGGCGCCGGTTTTATCCCGGTGCGTAAAAAAGGAAAACTTCCCGCAAAAACTACTTCCGTAACTTATTCTCTGGAATACGGGACAGACACTTTGCAGATGCATGAGGACGCCATTAAATCCGGGGAAAACATTTTGATTGTTGATGATCTCTTGGCAACCGGCGGCACAGCCAATGCAGTAGCCGGGCTAGTGAAAAAAATGGGCGGTAAAATTGCAGGCATTGCTTTTCTGATTGAGCTGGTGGATTTAAAGGGCATTGAGAAATTGAAAGAATATCCGGTTTACTCTTTGATAAAGTGTTAAATCATGCCCCTGTAGCTCATAAGGATAGAGCAGCAGTTTCCTAAACTGCGTGTGGCAGGTTCGATTCCTGCCAGGGGCATTAATTCTCGTTATAGGTTTATCGGTTACGTAGCTAGTAACGGTTTTCGGTTGTCGTTATACGGCACGGTTAACGTAAGACGATTTACGTAACGAGCTACGTAACCCACAGACGATTTACGATATTATAATGTATAACCTACATTGCCATTCTTTATTAAGCGACGGCGTGCTGCTTCCTTCGGAAATCGCAGTGCGTTTTGCAGCCTTAGGCTACAAAGCAATCGCCATTACCGACCACGCTGACTATAGTAATATCCAGGCAGTGGTGCGCGGAGTGCTGGAATTTACCCGGAATTGGCCTAAAACAGCCAATTTAAAGGTACTTTCCGGGGTAGAGCTTACTCATTTGCCTCTTGAGCAATTTAAGCCTCTTGCCAAATATGCCCGCAGGCAAGGCATTAAAATCATCATTGGCCACGGCGAAACACCTGCAGAGCCGATTGTCAAAGGTACTAACCATGCTGCCTTGGAAGCTGACATCGATATTTTGGCGCATCCCGGCTTGATTACGGATGCGGATGTGTTTCTGGCAAAAGAAAAGAACATCTTCCTTGAGATTACTGCACGCTCCGGCCACAAGGACACCAACAATCACGTAGTTGCTCAGGCGAAAAAGCACGGGGCGAATCTGATCCTGGACCTGGATAGCCATGCTCCTGAAGATATTATCAGCCCGGAAGAATTAAAAGCAGTGGGCTTGGCAGCAGGGCTTAGCGCACAGGAAATTATCCAGATTAATCAAAAGATCGAAGGTTTATTAAAACGAAAGGGGGCAGGATGAGAAAGTTTTTGGTTTTCTCTTTTCTTATCATCACCTTCATTCTTGCAGGCTGCACTACTACAGTAAATAAAACTACTCCCACAAGCACTTCTACTGCCGGCATGATCGAGCCGCAGACAATTTCTAAATTTGGCGATATCCCGGTTCCTTCCGGCTTTAAGCTGGTTCCCGCGGATTCTTATTCTTTTGAAAATTCCGGTGTCCGGGTCGGCCTCTTGAAATACCAGGGCAGAGGAGATTCTGATCAATTGATTAATTTCTACAAAGAACAGATGAGCATGTATAATTGGCGGCTTTTGAATGTCGTAGAGTTCGGGGAAAGGATGCTTAATTTTGACCGCGAGCAGGAGACTTGTATTATTACCTTGCAGTCAAAAGGCGGCAAAAATGTCCAAATTGTCATAGCTTTAGGCCCCAAAGCGCAAGCCACAAAAAAAGCCATAAAATAGCGAAAAAAAATACAGAAAATAAAAAAATCCTTGACAAGCAATGAGTTATATGATAAAAATGGGCAAAACGAGGTTATACCACTGGAGATGGTCTTAATTCCAGGCGAGGAGGAGGTGGAAAAAAATAAGCCTAAGGCCATGAGAAATCCAGTGATATAAATATAGATAGTAATTACCTAGGAGATAAATCATAAAACCCTAGTTGAATATAATTTAGGAATCCTTAAAGGAGGATAAACAAATGAGTAGACGTTTAATCTTAGTTCTGGTACTCGCGTTCGTGCTCGGCATCTCCTTTGCCGCATACGCAGAGGTCCAGAATGTCAAAGTTAGCGGTGACCTCACCATGATGGGTGTGGTTCGCGAAAACTTTGATTTAACCAAGACTGCCGCTAACGGCTGGATTGGTGGTTCTGCAAGCAACAGATATGATGACACCGAAAAAGACCTTTTAAGCATCGTGAGAGTTCGCGTTGATGCGGACCTGACTGATAATGTTTCTACAACCATCAGGTTACTCAACGAAAGAAACTGGAACGGTGAATCAGCAACCGGTGTTATCGGAGCAAACAGAAATATCGGTTTTGCCACTGATAATGGCGCTGCTGAAGAGCAGGATATTGAACTGGATTTAGCCTATGTGCATATGAAAGAATTCTTATATTCACCTCTTTCATTAACCGTTGGCCGCCAGGAACTGCATTTCGGTAACGATTTCATCATTGGTGATCCTGATACCAATATGGTAGCATTAAGGTCAAGTTTAGCAGAAGGTGATTTAAGCTCTCGTAAGGCGTTTGATGCCATCCGCGCAACCTTGGATTACAATCCTTTGGTTGTGGATATCGTCTATGCCAAGCTTGCTGAAAATAACGTAGTCTTAAATGACGACACAACCGTCTATGGGTTGAATTTGAACTATGCATTGGACAAAAATACGACCTTAGAAGGTTTCTATTTCGGCAAGATCAGAGGCAGCGATGCAACAGCAGTTACCAATGTTGATTCCGGCCTCAACACCAGCTTCATCGTACAGGATAATGGTAAATCCAAGTCTGACCAAGTGCATACCGTAGGTGCGCGCGTTGTGAACAGAACGATTAACAACTTAACTGTCGATGCACAGGCAGCGTATCAGTTCGGTACCTACAATCCAAAGTTCGATCCTAATGCCAGGTTCATCGCCGCGAATAACAAGGCAGAAATTGCCAATCGCCGCGCTTGGGCAGCAGAAGGTATCGCAACCTATGATTTAAAAGATGTGAAATATATCGGTAAATACAATCCCAGCTTAAGCGCTATCTATCTCTATTTATCAGGTGCTGACAGAGATAGGACTGGAAGCAAAACCTATAAAGGTTGGGATGCAATGTATGAAAACCAGACCCTCGGCCACATCATCAACGCGATCATGGGATTCTCTAATGCCCATTTCGCAGGTTTGTCCGCAAAAGCCAAACCAATGGATGATGTTACCGTAAAGATGGATGCAGTAGCTGTCTGGTTTGCCAAGAGATTCCCGGATCAGAGACTCGCGATCCTTTCCGGAGTCGATGGTGCCAGAGAATTCAGAATGGCAAAAGGCCCGTTTATCGGCCAGGAATATGACTTAACATTAACCTATGATTACACCGAAGATGTGCAGTTCTCCTTACTGGGCGGTTTATTCCTGCCTAGCAAGAACATCAATGGCAATGTTGATACTGACGACATGAGAGCCACAGCCGGTGAATTGATCGGTTCAATGAAGGTCACATTCTAATAGTACCAATGTAACCTCATGAGCCCCCGGAGGAGTAATCTTCCGGGGGCTTTTTTATATAGATCATACCTATGCTAAATCTCGCCATAATCTTTCACATGCACCAGCCGTATTACAAGAACCTCCTTACCAATGAAACTGAAATGCCCTGGGTGAGGTTGCATGGCACCAAAGATTACCTGGATATGGTGCAGATGCTTGACAAATACCCCAAAATCCACCAAACCTTCAATTTAGTGCCTTCTTTGCTGGAACAGCTGGAGGATTACACTAACCGCAACGTAAAAGACAAATTCCTCGAGCTTTCCTATAAAAATGCCAATGATTTGACCAAGGATGACAAGAATTTCATCCGCGATAATTTTTTCGCGATTAACCGCGAGCGGGTAATTGCCATGCACCCGCGCTATTACGAACTGTTCTTTAAACGTGAGCATAATGTGGAGTATCAGTTGCAGGATTACCTTGACCTGCAGGTGTGGTTTAATTTAAGCTGGATTGACCCGAGTTTCCGCAGCAGTATGCCGGAGCTAAAGAAAATCGTAGAGAAGGGCCGCTACTTTAGCGAAGAAGAGAAACACACTGTCTTAGATAAACAATTATATATCATAGAAGATATTGTCCCTGCATATAAGAAGGCAATCGAAAGAAAACAGGTAGAAGTTACTCTGACCCCGTTTTATCATCCGATCCTGCCCTTGCTCTTTAATACCAAGCTTGCCAAGGCTGCGAATCCAAAAGCCGCTTTACCAAAAAATAACTTTATTTTTCCTCAAGACGCCGAAGAACAGATCGAAGAAGCGGTGCATTTCTTCAAACAAAGGTTTGGCGGCCATGCTTATGGAATGTGGCCATCGGAGCAATCGGTCTGCGAACAGATCCTGCCTTACTTCATCGATGCCGGGATTAAATGGATTGTCACTGATGAAGCGATCCTTTTTAAATCCTTGCGGGCAAAACAACGCGATACGCATTTACTTTATCAGCCGCACCTATTGAAAAGAGGGGAAGGCAGCGTAAACATAGTTTTCCGCGACCGCAACCTTTCGGACCTTTTAGGTTTTGTCTATCACCGCTGGAACGCAAAAGACGCGGTGAATGATTTTTTAAAACACCTGGAAAATATCGCAGCCGCATATAAAGATGACGATACCCTGGTAGTTTTGGCAATGGATGGAGAGAACGCCTGGGAATATTATACTAATGACGGCCATGATTTCCTGGAATTGCTTTATCAGGGGCTATCTAACAGTGAATCCGTAAGGACAGTAACAGTCAGTGAATATCTGGAGAAGTATCCTGCCAAGCATGAGCTTAAGCGCCTTTCATCCGGCTCTTGGATTTTCGGCGATTTTGGAAAATGGATCGGCAGCCCCACGAAAATAAAGGCATGGGAATACCTGGCAGCCGCGCGCAAAGAATTGGAGAGCAACAGCGAAAAAATCCCCAAAGAAAATCTTGACCTGGCATGGAAACAAATGCATATTTGCGAAGGAAGCGATTGGTTCTGGTGGGCAGGAGAGGACCCGCACGGAGGGTTCGATAAATTATACCGGCAGCACCTCTCGAATTTTTACAAATTGATCGGCAAAGACGCCCCTGAATATTTGAGCCGCCCTTTATAATCATAACTATTGACACGCGAACACTTTTGTGTTATAAAAAATAGAAATAGAACTTATGAAAATGGATAAAAAAGATATCTACGAGCATCTGGCTAAGATTTACCTGGATGCCTCTCAAAAAAAGAAAAAGAAAACCAAGAAACATCCGGCGGTAAAGAATTTCCTCATCATCTTTTTGTCATTTCTGCTCGGGTTTTTCGTATTTTCTTTTTTACCTCAGAAGAAATCCAAGCCCGCAAACGCGCAATTTGCGCTTCTTCTTCAGCACAGCCCGGCGAAAATCAATTTTAATTTTGACCCGGCCTGCAAAGAAGTTTACTCCATCAATTTAAACCAGCTTAATGCCGGCCGTTACAAGGCATTGGGCTTCTCCGTGAAAAAAACCAATTTCCGCGACTCGATCTCTTTAAGGGTGGAATTCACTAATGCCTTCAAAGAGAAATCCGAAGTCTACGTAAAAAATATCCCCTACAAGTGGCAGGATTTTACGATTCCCTTTAGCGAATTTAAAAAATTGAGCGACTGGACCGATATGCAGTCGATTTCCTTTATTGTCGAACAATGGAATACCACAGAGAATAACGGTGTCGTTTATATAGATAACGTCGGATTATTAAAAGACAGTTAAATTCCTATAAGGAGGGGCCTTATGCGAAGGATTATCGCGATCGCGAATCAAAAAGGGGGATGCGGAAAAACCACCACTGCAATTAACCTGGCAGCCTGCCTTGCCACTAACAATAGAAGAGTTTTATTGATTGATCTTGACCCCCAGGCGCACGCGACCTCCGGTTTAAATATTAAATCGGACCTCAGTATTTATAACGTCCTCTCCAAGTTAACCAATAAAAGAGTAAGGATTAATGAAATCATCAAGAATGTCAGCCCCAACTTCGATATCGCGCCCTCAAGTATTATCTTGGGTACTTTGGAACAGGAGCTCGCCGGTGAAATTAGCCGTGAGAGCCGCCTTTCCAGCGTGCTGGAAGAATTTGACGGCCACTATGACTATATTTTAATCGATTGCCCCCCTAATTTAGGCATCCTCACAGTTAACGCTATCCGCGCCAGCAATGAAATTATCGTGCCTGTAGAAGCCAGCCGTTTCTCATTGGAAGGCTTATCCCAGCTTGTCGACGTCATTAACCTGATCAGGGACAGGTTGAACCACCTGGTAAATTACCAGGTACTGGTAACTAATTTTGATTCGCGCCTGCAGCATTCTTTTAAGATCCTTGCCCGTATCCGCACGGATTTTAGAGGCAAGCTCTTCAGCAATATCATTCACGTGAATGTGAAGCTAAAAGAAGCGCAGAGCGAAGGCATGACGGTTTTAGGCTACGATAAATATTGCCGCGGCACCAAGGATTACTTCAGCCTTTCCCGCGAAATTATCGTCCAGGAAAAAGGCCCGGCGCCTGATTTTACGATGCAGCCAAAAGAAACAAAAGAGAAAGAGCATATGCCTCTTCTGCAGAAAAAGATGAAAGAGATTTTGAAGGAAGAGCTGCATAAGATCAGGGAAATTCCTTTCAGTGTTACCGCTCCGCAAGCGCATGAAGTTTACCTGGCTGCGGATTTTAACGGCTGGCGCACTGACCAGTCCAGCCGCATGGAACGCACTGATAATGGCACCTGGATGAGAAAATTCAAGCTTACCCCCGGCCGCTATCATTATCGTTTTGTGATTGACGGCAAATGGGTGGAAGATCCCAGTAATCCTACAAAAGAGATGAACCCCTTTGGCGAGATGAATTCTCTTTTGGAAGTTTCCGGTAAATAATCGATATCCTTAATGACTGAGCACGTACACCACGAATCTGCGCATCATGAATCCGGGCATCATCATGATGCCGTGCACCATCAATCAGCTCATAAGGAGATTCAGGAAGGTAAATTTTTCGCGGTTATTTCTTATATCGCTTTTTTGTCGGTAGTCACTTTGCTTTTAAAAAAGCACAATCATTTTGCGGTTTTTCACGCTAAGCAGGGGCTGGTGCTCTTTGTTTTTGAGGTTGGCTGTTTCGTATTATCGATTATCCCTTTCTTAGGCTGGATAATCAAGACCTTAGGGATCGTAGTTTTTATTTTGATGTCCCTCTGGGGAATTTTGCAGGCTTCGATGGGTAATTACAGCCGCATGCCGTTTGTTTCAAGGATCTCTGACAAGATTAGTTTATAGCG
>JAQUMX010000013.1:0-6257 GCA_028717885.1 Candidatus Omnitrophota bacterium | reverse complement strand
AAGAAAAAGAAAGTTGTGGCTAAAAAGAAAAAGCCGGTAGCAAAGAAAAAAGCTATCAAGCGCCCGGTAAAGAAGCTCGTAAAGAAAAAAGCAGCAAAAAGGCCGGTTAAGAAGGTTGCCAAGAAGGCCGTTAAGAAAGCTGTCAAGTTCGAAGGAACCGTTGTTGGTAAGGTTACGCATTATTTTCCGCATGTAATGGCTGCGGTAGTAAAACTAAAAGCGCCTTTAAATGTCGGAGACAGGATTAAAATCAAGGGGCACACTACGGATCTTGCGCAAGCCGTAACTTCCATGCAAATGGATCGTTCTCCGATTAGCGTCGGAAAAAAGGGCCAGGAGATCGGCCTGCAGGTAAGTTCGCGTGTGCGCCAGCACGACATAGTTTTAAAAGTCTAACGCATTACGCTTAACGCTTTACGCATTACGAAAACAGGAGGAGGGTGATATGCGTTTATCAGAGGTCGAAAAAAAAGCAAGGTCAAAAGGTGTAAAGGACACCTGGAGATATTCCAAGAAAGAGCTGATTAAGGAAATTCAGCGCAAAGAAGGCAATTTCGATTGTTTCGGTACTGCCAAAGGAAATTGCGCACAGATGGCTTGCTGCTGGAGAGAGGATTGTTTGAGATGAAGTATAAGTGTCAAATCTGCGAGCGCGAGATTGACGAATTCGTCAGCATCGCACATATTAAAGCAGAGGAATACCTTTTAGGATTAATTTTAAAGGACCACCCGGAATGGAAGGAACATAAACAAACCTGCCATAAGTGCGTGGACTACTACCGTAAATTAATCAAAGAGGCAGAGTTATAATGGCACCCGGCCATGTCGGATTGGCCGGTGTGTATCTCTATACAAAGGAGGGCGTATGATGATGGAAGGCCTTGTAATGGTACAGAGCTTTGCTAACATCGCTTTATTCCTCATAGCTTTGGCATTAGGGTATCTCGTGCTTTATTTTGCCAATCGCGAAGAGAAAGATTTGCGCACCTTAGGGATTATTCTTGGCGCGGTAATTATTATTATCAGTTCAGTGGCAATCATCGGCAAGATTGTTATGCGCGCGAAAGTCTGCCAGATGATGAAAAAATGCCAAAGGTCACAGATGATGCGTCCGGAGATGGGCGGCAATCGCGGCTGGATGACTCCACCTCCTGGCCAACCCGGCCAACCGCAGTAAAATCGTTTTAGTAATATAAAGGGCGTTTCTTTGAAAAAAGGAGCGCCCTTTTTGTTTTTTTAGGGTAAATTTAAAACTCATGTTGATTTTCCGCAACATCGTATTATAAGTACTTAAAAATAAACATCTTACAAAGCGACAAACGATTTTACAAATTCCGCTTCAATTTTAGATTTTTGTTTAATTTTTCAAACAGGGGAAAAACCAATTCGCATCACCCAATAATCCTTCTTTAAACCGCAGTTATATCATTCATATCCGCAAAGAGTTAGGAAAAATTTGTAATTTTTTTCCGCTCCCGACCAACTTGGCACAGAAACTGCTAATTATAGAAAGTATAAGACATTTCTGGACATACCAGGACATACCTGGACATACTCGGACATAATTTTCAAATACAAGGAGGATTAAGTTGGCAAACGGAAGAATGACCATTACCGACGTGGCAGAAAGGATCGGTGTCACCGCGAAGACAATTGTGCGCTGGGAGAAGTCAGGTAAGATCAAGCGCTCAAAACGCGACTGGCGCGGGTGGCGGGTTTACGAAAAGGACGATTTCAAGCGCCTGAAGGAATTCAAGGAATCTATTATTTATTTTGAAGAGGAGGAATTAAATGAAAAGTAAAATCAGTTTAGTCGGAATATGCACCTTGGTTTTTATGCTTATTTTTTATTGCCTGGCACGCGCGGCAGAGCAGGAGGATTTAAAGGTTATTGACACTACCGCCGCTGCTACTCTTACGCAGGAGGCTCCTGGTAAAGAAGCTGTAGCCGGAGCGCAGCCGGAAACCAACCTGGTAAAAGCCGAGCCGGCTGTTGATACCAGTAAATACATGGATCCGACCAAATACACGCTTGGGCCTGATGATGTGGTGGATATTTCCGTCCTGCGCCATCAGGAATTTAGCGGCGTCTATCCGGTTAACCAGGAAGGCAAAATCCAGTATAAATTTGTCGGCGATCTTGAGGTTACCGGCATGACCAAGACCCAATTGGAAGCAAAGATCAAAGAAATTATTTCTTCTTATGTGATTAACCCGGAGGTAAATGTTACGATTACAGAATTTAAGAGCAAGGTGATTTATATATTAGGCGAAGTTGGACAACCGGGGAAGTTTTATATGCGTTCGGAATCTATTCCAGTAAGAGAAGCTGTGGTGCAAGCCGGCTTACCTACATTAGCCGCGGCAATGCGCAGGTGCCTCTTGATTACGCCTGATAAAAGCGGCAAGCCAAAGAGCCGGCCGGTAGATTTATATGCCGTGCTTTATGGAGGAGATTTAAAGAAGAATGTTGAGATGGTCCCCGGAGAAGTGCTTTATGTGCCGGCAACCGTAATGGCAAAGATTGTGCGAGTGATTAGCCCTGTAACCCAGACCGTAGGGGTTGCTGCTTCCGGCCCGAATGAAGCGCAAACCGGCCGTTCCGCAGTTACCTCATTAGTTACCAAATAAAAGGAGAATATATAATGGATTCCCAGGAATTTTCTACCCGTTATCAAACCCCGGCTGATTACCTTAAAGTTTTCTTCCGCAGGAAATGGCTTTTGATTGCCCCGGCATTTCTTGGCCTGGTCATCGGTATTATTGCCTGTTACCTGCTGCCGCCGTCTTTCGAGTCTTCGACCGTGATTATGGTTGAGGAAGAGAAGGTGATTAACCCTTTGATCCAGGGATTGGCAGTTTCCACCTCCACAGCCGAGAGGATGCGCACGATTAAAGAGCAGATCTTAAGCTGGAACAGTTTGGTGAAATTGGCAAAAAGCCTGAATATGGACAAGAATATCACCTCGCAGGGTGATTTTGAGAAAATGATCATGGCTCTGCGTGATAACATCATAGTGCAATTAAGGGGCCCAAATTTCATCAAGATGTCATATCAAGGTAAGGAGCCGCAAATAACCCTGCAGGTAGCAAAGACCTTGACCGATATTTTGATTGAAGAAAACCTACGCAGCCAAACCAAGGAAACGGATGTAGCGATTAATTTCATCAAAGAACAGTTGGATGTTTATAAAAGAAAAATCAAGGAATCGGAAATTGCGGAGATGGACGACCAGCTGAAGAAATTGCTCGTTGATTCTACGGAGTCGCATCCTTTGGTCAAGGAATTAAGGGTTAAGATGGCTGCCGCGCAAAAAGAACTCGATTCCGGAGACTATAAAGTAGATAAGCCGGAACAGCCGATTACTAGCCCGGTGCAGGAAGCATTGAAAAAAGAAATCGATAAATTGGTGCAGGATGGCGAGCGTTCAGTACCGGCAGCAGGCAGCGGTGTGGCTTATGCAGCTACCGACACCAGCGACCAGAAAGACCCTAATGCCGCAATTTATAAACTGATGCTCATGGATAAAGTGGATTCGGTATTAGCCCGCGATGTGCGCGTGAATGAAAATATCTACAATATGTTACTGCAAAAGCTCGAAACTGCCAAGATTACCCAGCGTTTGGAAGTTTCCAAAGAAGGCACGCGCTACACGATTATTGACCCTCCGCGCTTGCCTTTAAAGCCGGTAAAGCCCAATAAAATCCTGGTTGTGTTTATGGGGTTATTCCTTGGAGGTTTCTCCGGGGTGGGCTTAATCTTTGGCAAGGAATTCATGGATCATTCTTTCTTAGACATCGAAGATGCCAAGCACTTTTTTGAATTGCCGGTTTTAGGCGCAATTTCGCGTTTAACTACGCAAGATATTATCTCCAGGGAGAAATCCCGCAAGCGCACCCTGATTACCGTGTCAGTTTCCCTGGCGATAATTATCGTGGTTACGGTAATGTTATTTTCGTTCCTTAAAAGGTAGGTAAAAATGTATAAAAATTTTTATGGATTTAAAGAAAAGCCGTTTAACACCACACCGAATCCAAAATTTTTCTTTCCCAGCTCCAAGCATACCGAGGCATTGAATAATCTCGTCTATGCGATTAACGAGAGAAAAGGTTTTGTGGTGGTTACCGGTGAAATCGGCGCGGGCAAAACCACGGTTACCAGGACTTTGTTGAATCAATTGGACATGAACACCAAGACCGCACTCATTACTAATACGCATTTGAACCCTAAGGAATTAATTACCCAAATTCTCGAGGAATTCGATGTTATTCCTAAGCCGGGCGGAAAGCAAAGGCTCCTGTCGCAGTTAAATGATTTTCTTATTCAGCAGCTGGCAGCGAACGTGAATGTTGTCTTAATTATCGATGAAGCGCAAAACCTTACGCCAACAGTTTTAGAAGAGGTAAGGATGCTTTCTAACCTGGAAACCGAAACCGATAAACTGATCCAGATTATTCTCCTGGGCCAGCCTCAACTAAAGAAAAAGCTTGAGCATCCCAATTTAGAGCAGTTTAGGCAGCGTGTAGCGCTTTATTATCATCTGCACGCTTTAGATAAGGACGAAACCAAAAATTATATCCACCACCGCCTAAAATCAGTGAGCAATAATGGAATAGATTTATTTACCGCAGAAGCATTTGAGCTTTTATACTCGCATTCGCGCGGCATCCCCAGGATTATTAACCTGGTCTGCGACAGCGCGCTTTTATCCGGCTATATTTATGAAACTAAGGAGATTAACGCCACGATTATCGAAGAAGTAATCAAGGAACGTGATTTTATTGGCAAAGACAGTTCCTAAATATATTTTCACTCAATACACAATACACTATACACAATACAAACTAAGGAGTTTTTAAGATGGGAAAAATCACTGACGCATTAAAGAAAGCAGCTCAAGAACGCCTTGAGCATATGGACAAAATCGACCGCCGTTCGGAAGTAAAATACGAGTTTGTGGTAAAAAAGACCGCTGACTCTAAAATTGACCCGCGGATTGTGGCTTTTTACGATCCGCATTCGCCGGTTACCGAGCAATACCGTACTTTGCGCACCAATATCCAGGCGCTTTCTACATCCAAGCCGATCAAGGCAATTACCGTAACCAGCTCAATTCACGGAGAAGGCAAGACGATTACCGCGACCAACCTGGCAATTTCCATGGCGCAGGATATGGACAAAAAGAGTATCCTTTTAGTGGATGCGGATTTACGGCGCGCCCGGGTAAGCAAATATTTAGGTATAGAGGCGCAAGAAGGGCTGGCAGAGTTATTGACCAATGGCCACAAAGTAGAAGATGCAATGCTTAATGTAGGTATAAATAACCTTACCTTTCTTCCGGCAGGTAAAATCCCGCATAATCCGGCAGAACTTTTAGGCTCGATTAAGATGAAGAATTTGCTGGGTTTTCTAAAGACCAAGTTCGATTACATTATTTTCGATACTCCGCCTATTATTCCTGTAACCGATGCCGGGCTTTTAGGCGCCCAGACAGACGGAGTGGTGATGGTAGTACAGGCAAACCGCACGCAAAAAGGCATTGTCCGCCATAGTGAAAACCTGATTAAACAAGCACAAGCAAAGATCCTGGGATATATTCTGACTAATGTCCAATACCATATCCCAGCGTATATTTATCGTTATTTATAAGTAGTTTGACTCAATACAATATACTCAATACACTATACAAGCAAAGGAGTTTTTAAATGAATTTCTTAGTCACCGGCGGCGCCGGATTCATCGGCTCCCACATAGTTGAACGATTGCTCAAAGAAGGCCACTTTGTAAAAGTTTTGGATAACTTTTCCAGCGGTAAGCTTGAGAATTTGTCCTTCACTCAATACACTATACACAATACTCAATACGAACTCATCACTGGCGACATCCGCGATAAATCTATTTGCGACGCCGCCTGTCAAAATATTGACGCTATCCTCCATCAAGCCGCCTTACGCAGTGTCCCCAAATCCATGAAGGACCCGGAAAGCTACAATGATGTGAATATCAGCGGCACACTCAACATGCTTCAGGCAGCAGCCAAGAATAAAGTAAAGCGTTTTGTTTTCGCCTCATCCAGTTCAGTCTATGGCGATGTTGCTGAATTTCCCCAGAAAGAAACCTTTTACCCTATGTTGATTTCACCTTATGCCTTATCAAAGCTGGCAGGCGAATACTATTGCCGGATATTTTCCGCGCATTTTGGCGTAGAAACCGTGTGTTTGCGCTATTTTAACGTATTTGGGCCGCGCCAGGCGCT
>JAQUMX010000012.1 GCA_028717885.1 Candidatus Omnitrophota bacterium | reverse complement strand
TTAAATGTTCATCGCGCATCAATATTCCCTTGGCACGCTCAATACGTTTACGCATTTCCAACTCTTCTTGAAAAGTCTTGCTCTTCTTCATTAATTCCGTATTCTCAATTGCCACTGCCGCCTGGTTAGCAATCGTAGTCAATACCTCGATCTCTTCTTCGCTAAAAACATGGAGTTTAGGCGTATAACAATTAATTACCCCGATCACCCTTCCCTTTACTGACAGAGGAACACACAATAATGAAACCAAGCCTTCTTTTCTGGCAATGTCTTTATGCTTATATTCCTTTTCCTTGGCAACATCCTTGATGGCAATCGGCTTATTCTCCTGGGCGGCCTTTCCGGCAATGCCCTCCCCTAATTTAAGCGCGGGCTTCTTGTTGTATTCTTCGCTTATACTTTGCGTGGCACGCACCTGCAATTCCCCGGTTTTTTCATCCAGGAGCATCAGAGAACAAATATTGGAATCCAAAAGCTCAGCAGTAACATTGACTATCAGGCGTAAAATATCATCCAGATAGAAATCCGAGGTGATTGCCTTACTGATCTTTGCCAATGCCTTAATTTGTTCGGTAAATGATTTATGCATGGAAATAAAAAAGGCGTTTTACGCCGCAGGAAAATACGGCATAAAACGCCATTGTTTAACTAAAGAAAGGTTGCCTCTGTCAGCAATCCTTGCCGACTTTAAGGAAACATTCCTTTATTTTTTTCTACATAGAAAAGCGAAAGACAACAAAAAAAGGCGTTCTTGTGAAACGCCTTTGTCCTTCTCTTTTGGCACATACCTTGTGCCTTCAATTTTCATTTAAATTATAACATGCCTAGCAACCTTGTCAAGGCTTATTTCCCTTAACAAGAAACCTCTTTCTTAATTCCTCCAGCCAGAAAATTACTGTCATAAACAGGAATAATACCAGCCATTCTTTCCAGCCGATCGCCGAAGTAGAAAAAATCTTCTGCAGGAACGGCAGGTAAATAATGAGCGAGGCCGCTCTCTATTAGCCACTCAATTCGAGAAACTAAAAGAGATTAAGCATTTATATTGCGGTATCTTAGCCTAAAATAAATCCCTTGTCAATTTTTTTTAAGCCCCGCGTATAAAGGAATCTCAAGAAGTGCCGGCCAAACTCTTCCCCAGCCACGCTGATGAGTTGTCTTTTCTACAATAGTAATACTGGCATCAGTAGCATCGCCAATTCTGGTGGCAAACGATTCTGTTACGTAAAAAGGGATAATTTCGTCATGGGCAGCGATAAAATGGCGCTGCGCAATGTGCGAAACTCTATCCGCAAAATCTATGGGGTTTAATGAACCTTCAAGCGCAGTTACGTTATGATAAGATGCTACTGCTGCCTGATCCAGATTTCCGGCGATTGTGCGTAAGCTTGCTACGTCATCGCGCCCTGCAGCCAGAATCACGGCGATTGCCGCGCCCCCGGAATAGCCAATAAGATTTATTTCCTTTGCCCGGCTTTCTTCTTTTAAACGGCCCAATGCCGAATCAATCGCGCTTATAACTTCCGGGGAAAAACGTTTCTGCGACCAATAAGCAGGGTCGCAATCCGGTTTTCCTGCCAGCGTCAATTGCCCGGGCCTGGCAAGATAAGCCACATTTTTAGCAGGGTCCATAATTGCAAGCGATAAAACCAACGGCTCTAAAGGAGTCGGGTCAGCAGAAAGCTGGTTGCGGCTGCGCCAGGCTAAACCGTCGCCTTCGATATAAACCGTAAGCGCTGCGCCGGGTTTTTGAAAATTATGTAATGCGGTAAGCGTACAAAGATCCGTTTTTATATACTCCGTTTGAAAATTGTGTTTAAGAACAAGCGTCCTCGCAGCATGATAACCCGAATCCAGCGTTGCACAGCCTGCTAATGCGCCTGAAATCATTACGCCCGCAATAATCGTAGCACGAATTTTTATTTTCATTTAAAAAAACTGCGTTTTAAAAGCTGTATTTTGCCTTTACTGTCCCAGCGTGCTCATAGTAATCTTCCTTGAAGAGGAAGTCGTAGCCAAGGTCAAGGCCAATGCTGCGGTTGGTGGAGAGGTTAAGCTTAAGCCCGAAGTTATAACTGGATTTAGCAGGCTTAAACCCGGAAGTGGCGAATGCAGTACCACCGCCGGTAAAGCTGGCAGTGGTTGATTGGTTATCTGCAATAAAATCATAGAGCCATTTGAAATGGATGTCAGGATTAAGGGTAGCGAATTTACGTTTGATCATACGGGATAATTTAAAGCCGATACCGGTTTGTACCATATTGTAATCCTGATGGTCAACATGCAGGTTCAGAGAATCGGCGTTACTTTCCGTGTAGGAAGACAGGCGCAGGTGCGCATAGTTAAAAGAGCCTATGGGGGTAAGCAGGAGTTTTTTATAAGCAAGACCAAAGGTATAGCCGCCTTCGAAGTAGCAGGAATATTGCTGGCCGTGGTAATCAGAAGCAGCAGTGCGTTCTATAGAGCCTACTGTAGCCTGGCGGGAGCCTTTATACATGTTATAGTTAAAAGTGAATGCGGAATCCAGGTAAAAATGATATTTGGGATGATCGTAGCTAGAGTAAATAATAAACGGGATGCTGTCCACGTTGGTACGCGCGCAATTATCCTTGGAACGGATGTAGGTCTGCCCATAGCCTAAGCCTATTCCTAAACGAAGAGGCTTGTTGCCTAGAGGCAGGTCCGCCCCGCCACTCAAGCCCCAGGTAGTAGCGTTGTAGCCATTACTTAAGCCTCTGGCTCCCTGATGGGCATAATCGCCCAGGGCTTGCGCCCAGATATCCAGGTTATTTAAATAACCTTCTCCGGTTGAGATACCGGTAGAAGTATTGGCAGCTTTGGCGAAATGGACATTGTTTAAATGATCAGAGACATTGTTTAAGAATTGGTTTAATACCTGGTTAGAGGATTGGGTAACTGCGCCATCTGCTATGGGGGTAAGGGTATTTTCAGAGTAGGTAACATCGCCGCTGGAGAGGCTATCCAGGGTATTAAGAACAGTGGCCATATCAGAGGTAGGGTCATTGATGTTATCAAGTACATTGCCTACGGCATTGGCATTGGAATTATTGCCTAAGCTCTGGAATCCGCTAGCGGAACGGTTGGCAGTCAAGACTAAATCACCGCTAGAGCCGGAAGCCGAGAAGCTTATTTTGGAGTTGCTGGAGGTAATGGTAGATGGAGTTGAGCCAATACCTGAGGCAGAAGTATCTACTACTTTTAATGTAGCATTGTTAGGAATATACCCTCCTAAAGTAACGGCAACTGTGCTATTGCCATCCAAGGATACAGAGTTATCTGTAAGCTTGCCGAAGTTAGAAGAAGAATTCGCGGTCAGCTTTAAGGTGGAACCGGAGCTCTGGGTGTAGCTACCGCTAGGAGTGAAATTAGTCGTGCCTAAATCTAATGTCGCGCTATTGGTAATATTACCGATGCCTAAGGCAGTGCTGTTGCCGACAGCTAAAGTACCGCTACTTATGGTGGTACCGCCGCTAAAGGTACTGGCAGAGCTTAAGGTGAGAGTACCAGTGCCGGATTTGGCAAGAAGGGTCTTATTGGTTGTGCCGTCTTTGATCAAGCCGGAAAATGTAGTAGAGGTATTGTCACCTCCTATTGTCACAGTATTATCTGTGGCTCCTTCGTTGGTTAAGGTGCCTGCACCGGCGAGAGAACCTAGAGTTTCGTCGTAGCCGTTTAGGTCAAGGGTAGAGCCTGAAGAGACGGTAACTGCAGAGTTAGAGCCTAAGGCTGAAGTGGCAATTCCTGCTTTAAGGGTGCCTTCGCTTAATGTAGTTGTGCCTGTATAGGTATTATTGCCGCTTAAGGTTAAGGTGCCGGTGCCGGATTTAGAAATATTGCCGGTATCGCTTATTACACCGCTAACTACAGTATCACCTGCGCCTTTTACGGTGAAGGTATTACCGTTGGTATCGACGGTGCCGTCGACAGTAAGAGTATCGGCGTCGGTCTGGATAGCGCCGTTGCCACCGTTTAGGGTAATAGTACGGGTAGTGCCTAGAGAATAAGTATTGCCGCTTGATTCAAGGGTGCCGCCGTTAAAAAATAGTTTATTCACACTACCAGCGCTTCCTATATTATTCGAAGCGTTTATTTTTATCGCACCGCCATTGAGGTAGTTCATACCACCGTACGTATTAGCGCCTGTAAGCGTAAGCGTGCCAGTGCCAACCTTGGTTATCCTACCAACACCTCCACTTATTACACCAGCATATGTAGTGTCGGTATTATCGTCGCCAATAGTAAGCATCTTGCCGCCTAAAGAAACATTACCGCCGTTACTACCGCCTCCGGAGAGCGAACCGACAGCCGATGTAAGTGTCGGATTAGCCAAAGTTATTGATAACTCTGCCCCCGCTACATCATCTAATACCATCGCGCTGGTACTGGAAAGAGCATAGGAACCGGTCACAAGTGTACCGCCGCTGATTCTGGTCGTACCGGTATAAGTATTGATGCCAGACGTATTTAGTGTACCGCTACCGCTTTTTGTGAGCCCAACGGTACCGCCGCCATCAGTGATAGCGCCGCTTAAAGTAATAGTCCCGTCACCAGTAACAGTCAAAGTCCTGGTATATGCTCCTGTGGAACCGGTAATAGCACCGGCAATAGTCAGTGCATTGCCTGCGGTATCATTGGTAAGGCTAAAAGACGCGGTAGCGGTACCATTGCCGAGTGTTATGTTGGAATTGATCGTTTCGTTATTTGCGACAGCGCTGCTCATTGTTATCGACCCGCCATCATCCAGGGTAAGGGTCTGGCTTTTCGCCCCGCCGCTACCTATGGTATACGCCGCCGCGCTGGCAGTATCGAACTGTATGTCCTTGATCGTAAGACCGCTTCCTACATCTATGATGGCATTATCGCTCGCGCTGTTAAAAGTAACGCTGTCTCCTGTTCCGGGGGCGCCGGCAGGAGACCAGTTGGAGGTCGTTGCCCAGTTACCGTCATTAGTTTCTTGCCAGGTATAGGTATCGGCAAAGGCAGGATAAATTGAAGAAAAAACAAAAATAATGAATTGAAAAACAATTTTTCTCTTCATTAATTATTATTTTATCAAACGGCGTGGCTTTTGCAAGAAAAGAAAATCAAACTGCGGATAAAAGAAGTGTAACGCGGTTCTGCAAAACTTCCAAAAACCCCTTGCTCTGCGCCTGTAGTGTCAGTGATTCTCCAGAGGGCTGGCGGATAATAATTTTTCCCGATACTGTATTGGCCATGAAGGGCGCATGGTTTGCCAAGACGCCTAAATATCCCAACTCTGCAGGCACGATCAGAGAAACTGCCTTTCCCTCATAAATTGTTTTTTCCGGACTTGCAATCGAAACAAAAAAATCTTTATCCATCGGCTATTTTTTTAATTGTTTGGCTTTTTCCATCGCTTCTTCTATTATGCCCACCATGTAAAATGCCTGCTCCGGCAGGTCGTCTAGTTTACCTTCGGTAATCATCTTCACGCCCTTTATGGTATCTTCTAATTTTACGTATTTGCCTTTCATGCCGGTAAAGTTTTCTGCGACAAAAAACGGCTGAGAGAAGAATCTCTGCGCTTTTCTTGCCCGGGAAACTACCAGTTTATCCTCATCGGAAAGCTCATCAATGCCTAATATGGAAATAATATCACGTAAATCTTTATAGCGCTGCAAAATCTTCTGCACTGCTGCGGCAGTATTGCAGTGCTCCTCACCTAAGAGGCGCGGGTCCATAATCCGGGAGGTTGAATCCAAAGGATCAACTGCCGGATAAATCCCTAATTCCGCAATTTGCCTGGAGAGAACGATTTTTGCATCCAAGTGAGAAAACACAGCTGCCGGAGCTGGATCAGTTAAGTCATCAGCAGGAACGTAAACCGCTTGTATAGAAGTAATTGCGCCATTCCTGGTCGAAGCAATGCGCTCCTCTAATAATGCTACTTCAGTAGAAAGGTTCGGCTGATATCCGACTGCCGAAGGCATACGGCCAAGCAATGTAGAAACTTCAGAACCTGCCTGAATATAGCGGAAAACATTATCAATAAACAGGAGCACATCTTTCTTCTCAACATCACGGAAATATTCCGCCATAGTTAGCGCGGAAAGCCCTACGCGTAAACGCGCTCCCGGCGGCTCATTCATCTGGCCAAAAACCAAGGCGCTATTTTTAATTACTCCAGAGGCATTTAACTCCAGGAATAATTCATTTCCTTCCCTGGTCCTTTCCCCTACTCCGGCAAATACCGAAACTCCGCCGTGCTCAGTAGCGATAGTACGGATTAATTCCATGACGATGACGGTTTTCCCCACTCCTGCTCCGCCGAACAACCCGACTTTTCCTCCGCGCGGGATAGGCGCTAATAAATCTATTACTTTTAATCCGGTTTCTAACATCGAAGAGATCGGCAGCTGTTCTTCAAAATTCGGGGAACGCCGGTGAATGGGATTACGGGTTTCCGGATGCGCTAATGCGCCCTTACCGTCAATTGGCTCGCCTAAAAGATTAAAAATCCTCCCCAAAGTCTGCTCTCCGATTGGCACAGTAATCGGAGTTCCTAAATCCTTAGCTTTCATCCCGCGCACTAACCCGTCTGTAGGGCCTAAAGCAATACAGCGCACCGTATTATTGCCGATATCCTGGGAAACCTCTAAAGTCAGGCTAATCTTTTGTTCAGGATACTCGATTTTAATCGCATTAAAAAGCTGCGGCAGGTTATCTGCCGGAAACTTAATATCAACACTTGGCCCAATTACCTGTATAATGTCGCCTTCTGCCATATGATTATCCTTTCAATGCTTCAGCGGAGGAAATAATCTCTAAGATATCACGCGTAATATTTGCCTGGCGCACTTTATTTCTTAGAAGAATCAATTTATGCAAGAGCTCCCTGGCGTTTTCCGTTGCCGACTTCATTGCTACTGTGCGGGCTGCATGCTCGGAAGTGAAGGCTTCCAAGAATACCGAGCGCATTTTAAAAGTAATATACTGCGGCACCATTTCTTCCAGGATGCGTGCGCGGCTGGGTTCAAAAATATAATCGATTTCTTCGGCTGCCGGCTCAACTTCCAGATTCAGGAATTTAACGATTTTTGGCCTTAAAGAAAGTGCGGTTTCAAAATGGGTATACCCCAGGTAAATTTCATCAGCCCCTTGTGATAAAAAAATATCCGATAATCCTTTAGTGATTTCCTCGCAAATCTTATCGGAAAATTTTGCGTTTAAACCGATATAAGAATTAAGAATATTATACCCGTGGTTATGGAAATATTTAAAGCCCCTTTTGCCAATTACGATCAGCTTTACTTTCTCTTTTCCCCGGCGTAAGACAAATTCCTCTGCCTGGCGGATAATATTATTGTTGTAAGCTCCGCATAAGCCATTGTCCGAAGTAAAAACACAGAGCACTATTTTTTCTACACTCTCGTTTTGCCTGAAAAATGGGTGCCCCAGTTGCGTTTGCCCTGATTGCACTAAGTGAGAAAAAAGCGATTCCAGTTTTTTAAAATACGGGCGCATGGCAAGGATCTGCCTCTCCATGCGGTTTAGCTTGGTCACGGCAATCATCTGCATGGCAGAAGTTACCTTTTCGGTATTCTGGATGCTGCGTACCCTATTCTTGATGACTTTTAATGACTGCGCCATAGTTAATTATTCTTTAAAAAAGCTTCTTTGAACTTTGTAAAGGAGTGCTCTAATTTTTGCGCCAATTCCGCATCCAAATCATCTTTTTCTTCGATTGCCCGTTTAATCTGTGGAGCATTATTCTCCAAATACTGAAAAAATTCCGTTTCGAATTTCCTGATTTTATGCGTATCGATTATATCCAGCCAGCCTTGAGTTGCGCAATAGATAATTATCACCTGTTCGGAAATTGCCAGAGGAGCAAACTGGTTTTGTTTTAAGATTTCTACTACTTTCTCTCCGCGGTTTAATTGCGCCTGTGTAGTCTTATCCAATTCCGTGCCGAATTGGGTAAAGGCTACCAATTCGCGGTATTGCGCCAGATCCAAACGCAGCTTTCCCGCAACTTTGCGCATGGCTTTTTTTTGCGCCTTGCCTCCCACGCGGGAAACCGATAACCCGACATTAATAGCAGGCCGCACCCCCGCATAAAATAAATCATTCTCCAAATAAATCTGGCCGTCAGTAATGGAAATCACATTAGTCGGAATATAGCTGGTAATATCTCCGGCTTGAGTTTCTACAATCGGAATAGCGGTCATCGAGCCTGCGCCTAATTCGTCGTTTAATTTTGCCGCCCTTTCCAGGAGCCGGGAATGTAAATAAAAAATATCACCCGGATAAGCTTCTCTTCCCGGAGGCCGGCGCAGCAACAATGATAATTGCCGGTATGCCTGGGCATGCTTAGAGAGGTCATCGTAAATAATTAATACGTCTTTTCCGGAATACATAAATTCCTCTCCGATAGCGCATCCGGCATAAGGCGCTAAATACTGCAAGGAGGCGCTCGCCCGGGAAGAAGCGCTGATAATCGTGGTATATTGCATTGCCCCGTGCTTTCTTAATATTTCGGATACTTCCACAATACTGGAAATTTTCTGCCCTATTGCCACATAAATACAAAATACCTCTTTATTCTTCTGATTAATAATCGTATCCAGGACAATTGCGGTTTTTCCGGTTTGCCGGTCGCCGATAATCAATTCGCGTTGCCCCCGGCCAATGGGAATCATCGCGTCAATTGCCTTAATCCCGGTCTCCAAGGACTCATTTACCGGCTGGCGCTGCACTACATTAGGCGCGCCCATTTCCAGCGGCCGGTACTTTTCCGAAGTAATCGGCCCCTTGCCGTCAACCGAACGGCCTAAAGCATTTACTACCCTGCCAACTAATGCATCCCCTACCGGCACCTGGGCAATCTTACCGGTTCTCTTGACAATATCGCCCTCTTTAATCGTCTGATCAGGATTATCCGTACCGAAAATTACCGCGCCGACACTATCTTCTTCGAGGTTTAAAACCATGCCGGTGACATTATTGGGAAATTGCACCAATTCACCCGCCATGACATCATCTAACCCGTAAATGCGCGCAATCGCATCGCCTACCTGTGTCACGGTACCGATAGATTCTACCCTTAACCGGCTTTGGTATTTTTCCAATTCTTTCTTGATAATTGCAGTGATTTCGTCAGGTTTAAGCGCCATTTAATAAATCCTTATGCTGTTTAGTTGCTCCCGCAGCTCTTCCAGCCGCCTTTTTACCGAACCATCAATGATCCTGTTACCCATAGTCACTTGTACCCCGCCTAAAAGCCGGGCATCCAGGTCAATAAAAAACTTGAATTTTCTCTGGAACTTTTTCTCTAAAGATTTCTCGATTCTTTCTACCAGCTCTAAATCTAATGGAAAAGAAGTTTTTAATAAAGCCTCGGTTTCCCCCTGGTACGCATAGTTTATCCTGATGTACTCGACGATATCATTGATTAATTCGATGCGCTCTTTTTCCAGGAGCAGCTTCAAGAAAAAACCGGTCTCTTTTGAGAAATCCTGGTTCAATACTTTATCAATGGTCTCTAATTTCTCGAGGTGGGTAATCTCAGGGTTCCTTAAGAATTGCAGGAATTCCGAGTTATCCCGTAAAACACTCTTTAAATTTTTCAGGTCTGCGAGGATCCTTTCCAAGCCTACGGTTTCTTTTGCGTAAGCGACAAACCCTTCCGAGTACCTTTTTACGGCAATTCTTTTACTCATTCCCTTTTTCCACCCTGCGCAGGAAATCTTCGATTAATTTCTTATCATTATCTGCAGTCAGTTTTTCCTGAATAATATCTTCAGTAGCCTTAATCGTTAAATCAATGATCTGGTCTTTTAATTCCTGCTTGGCTTTGTCCATTTCGAATTTAATATTGGTACGGGCAGTTTCGATAATCTCCTGCGCCTCTTCATTAGCCTTTTTCTTTGCTTCTTCGCTTATTTTTTTCGCTTCTTCCCTTGCCTCATGGATCTCCTGCCTTGCCGTTTCTTCGATGGAACTTAATTTTGCTTCCAGGTCGGTTTTTAATTGGCTGGCTTGTGCCTGCATATCCTGGATTTTCGCAAAATCAGCGGCAATCCTTTCCCTCCTGGCATCCAGGACTTTGAGGATTTTTTTCCAGAAGAAAGTGCGCAATAAAAAAAGCAGCAGCAGGAAACTCACTACTTGCGCAACAATTTCATTGGAACTTAACATCTTTAAGAGTTCCATAAATTATAATTTTCCCGCAACGACAAAAGCAAATACCAGCACGTAAATCGTGATTGCTTCGATAAAAGCGCAGCCGATTGTCATATTGATCAGGATTTTCGTAGCTGCTTCAGGCTGCCTGGCTGTAGCGTCCATCGCGGAACTGACTGTGCGGCCCAGGCCCCAGGTAGAGCCGATTGCTGCCAATGCCAGCCCGATGGGCAAAGCAATTGCAAGTGCAAATTTGTAATCCATGTTTCCTCCTATGTTGTAGCTGTTGTTTTTTCCTCTTCTTCGAGTAAAAAAACTGCGAAATATATCGTACTTAAAAGGCAAAAAACTACCGCCTGCACTACCGCAGTAAGCATTCCTAAAAAAGTATTGAATAATAAAAGTGGCACGCCCCCTAAACCAAAATTTGCCAGCACTGCCAAAAGCAAATCATCGCCCCAGATATTGCTGCGCAAACGTAAAGACAGGCTGATCGGCTTAATCAATTCCGAAAGTATATGCATAAAGAATAAAAGTACGGGCAGGACAATTGATAATCCGAGTATGCCCCTTGGCTTACCCGCTAAATGGTCGAGATAACCTACAAACCCCAATTTTCTTATTGCCGCATATTGCACATAAAGAAAAACGCAGATTGCCAGTGCCAGTGTTGTTGACCAGCTGGAAGTCGAAGGCTTTAAGAAAGGGACTAACCCGGAAAGGTTCATAAAAAGAATATAAAAAAATAACGTACCGAGAAATGGGGTAAATTTCCTGCCTGCCGGGCCTAAGATCCCGCAAACAAAATCATCCAACCCGCCTGCCAGGGCTTCAATTGCCGTCTGCAGCCGCCCCCTAGGCAAAAATTCCAATTTACGCGTGGCAAAGAACCCTATCAGGATAATCATGCCGGCAATCAGCAATGAATACACCACCGGCTCCCAATAATAGAGAAATTTCAATAAAGGATTTTCCGGAAACCTTTCGAAAAGCAAAGTAATGATATTCGGCAGTTCCGGTCCGCTCAAGCGCGCTTCATGCATAACTTCGATACTCCTACGATTGCTAAAATCGGGATCAAACCTAAAAGAATGCTAGAAAGCGGGAATCTCCTGGAAGCCAGGACTAAATACCCGACGAAATATAACAAAGGGAATTTTACCAGAAGGATCAATAATGTTTTTGTGCGGGAGCGTTCGATGATTGCCGCGCGTAAAAGGCGGGAAGTAAAAAGGAAATTTAAAGCTGACCAGACAAAAGCTGTTAAGAACCCCACAATCCAAAGAAATAAACCGTTCATCAAACTTCTATTTCTCCAGTTTAGCTACTAATTTAATAATCCTGGCGGTTTCCATGGCTGCGGAAACAAAACCTATCCCGGCAAAAATAATTTCCACAAAATCCGGCCAGCCGAATTTCTTTTCCAAATAATCACCCAGAAAATAACCGGCTAACGGTCCTGCTGCCAGTATTAACGGAATGTAGGACAAAAGGCCGTAAACCCTGACCCAGCGATAAAAATTTTTCTTTTCCACCGATAGTTATCTTGGGCCCTTATTTTTTAAATCTTTCGCTAGAATAATCGCTTCTGCGATTTCCCGCATGGTCTTTCTGGTGTCCATGCTTTGTTTCTGAATCAAACGAAATGCCTCGGAAGCCGTAATATTTGCTTCCTGGGAGAGAATATCTTTTGCGCGCTCGACCAGTTTCCTGGTAGTCAACGCCTCTTCGGCGCTACGTACTTTTAAATCCAGTTCAGCATTCTCAATTGCCACTGCCGCCTGGCCCGCTACAGCGGTTAAAACCGCAAGTTCCGGCTTGGAAAAAACATGTTTTTTGGAGGTGTAGACATTTAGCACTCCGATCACTTTTCCTTTAACCGCCAATGGCACACTTGCCAAAGAACAAAGGCTTTCTTTCTTAGCAATATCACGGCTTAAATAACGCTCGTCTTTTTTTACATCCAGGACACAGAGCGGCTTATTCTCTTTTGCCACGATCCCGGCAAGGCCTTCTCCTAATTTTATATTCGGCTTCTTATTGTAGCTTTCGGAGATAGACTGGGTAGCCTTGACTACCAATTCTTTTTTATCCGGGTCCAGCAACATAAGAGAGCAGATTTTCGAATGCATGATCTGCGCCGTGATCTGGACGATAATTTTTAAAAGCTCTTCCAGATAGAGCCCGGAGGTAATCAGGTTTGCTACTTTCGAAAGCAACTCGATCTGTTCCAGGTAAACCTTGTAATGCTTATCACTCTTTGCCATTGCACAAATTAAAGGATCGGCAGGTATTTATCGACTTCGTATTGGGTTACCTGCGCTTTATATTCATCCCACTCCATTTTTTTGTTACGGATAAAGTACTCGAATAATTTCTGCCCCAGGCAATCCTTGATCAGGCTGCTGTTTTCGGCAATGCGGATTGCTTCCAAGAGGTCCTCAGGCAGGGATTTAATCCCAAGCGCGTTTCTTTCTTTCTCGGTCATGTGGTAAATATTATCGTTGGCTGGATTGCCAAGTTTCAATTTGTTTTTCATCCCGTCTAAACCAGCTGCCAGCATCACGGCAAACGCAAGGTAAGGATTGCATGCAGGGTCCGGCGAACGGTACTCGATACGCGTAGCTTTTTCTTTTCCCGGCTTGTACATCGGCACGCGGATCAATGCTGAACGGTTCATATTTGCCCAGCAGATATAAACCGGCGCTTCATAACCCGGCACTAAGCGTTTATAGGAATTTACCCACTGGCTGGTAATCGCGGTAATTTCCTGCGCATGCTTAAGCAAGCCTGCTGTATAAGACATGCCTGCTTCAGAAAGATGATATCTTCCTTTTGCATCAAAAAAGGCGTTTTTATTGCCCTTAAACAAAGACTGGTGCACATGCATCCCCGAGCCATTAATGCCAAAAATCGGCTTAGGCATAAAAGTAGCATAAACACCGTGGTTACGCGCGGTTTCTTTTACCACCATGCGATAAGTCATTACATTATCCGCCATGGTCAAAGCGTCGGTATAGCGTAAATCGATTTCATGCTGGGAAGGAGCCACTTCATGATGGCTGTATTCAACATTGATCCCTAAAGATTGCATGGTAAGTATTGTGTCTCTTCGTAAATCCTGCGCCACATCCAAAGGCACTAAATCAAAATAGCCCCCCTGGTCAAGTGTTGCCGGATGAGTGGCATCTTTAAAATAAAAATATTCCAGTTCCGGGCCTACGTTATAGCTAAAACCCAGTTCTTTTGCTTTAGCGAGATTGCGTTTTAAAACATAACGCGGGTCTCCTTCAAAGGGCTTGCCGCTTGGCTCATAAATATCGCAGAACATTCTCGCCACACTATATTCATCCCCGCTACGCCAGGGGATAATCGCGAAAGTATCCGGGTCAGGCCGGGCAATCATATCGGATTCTTCGATACGTGCAAACCCTTCGATCGAAGAGCCGTCAAAACCCATTCCTTCTTCAAGTGCCCCCTCTAATTCATCGACGGTAATTGCAAAACCTTTAAGAAACCCTAAAACATCGGTAAACCAGAGGCGGATAAATTTTACTTTGCGATCTTTGGCGATTTTCAAGATCTCTGCTTTAGTCCTTTTTGCCATTGCTTACCCCTTTCTTAGTTAAAAATCTTTCTATACGGATTAACGCCTCTTTTAAATTTTCATAGCTAGAGGCATAGGAAATTCGTAGATAGTCGGCATAACTGGCTCCGAAAGCCGTACCCGGCACAACTGCGACTTTTTCTTCCTTAAGCAGGCCTTCGGCAAATTCCAAAGCTTTCATCCCGGTTCTTTTTACGCTCGGAAAAGCATAAAATGCGCCTTCAGGCATAATACAATCCAGGCCTAATTTATTTAACCCCGGGATTATCAGTTCTCTTCTTCTGCGATACTCCCGTTTCATTTCCTCTACCGGCTTTCTTCCGGTAATCAAAGCTTCGTAAGCAGCCATCTGGCTGGTTATCGCTACGCACATGATCGTGTACTGATGGATCTTGGTCATGGCAGCAATTACTTCTTTCGGCCCACAGGCGAACCCTACGCGCCAGCCGGTCATGGCATAGCTCTTGGAAAAACCGTTTAAGTAAAGCGTATTATTCCTTGCCCCCGGCAATGTAGGAAAAGGCGTGTGCTCGAAATCATAGCTTAAATCGCCATAAACTTCGTCTGTAATGCAGAAAATATTATGCTTCAACAAAATTTTATTGATCTCGCTTAATTCTTTTTTCGTATAACAAACGCCCGTAGGATTAGTGGGATAATTTAAGATGATTGCCTTGGGCTTCTTGTGTAAATATTGCTTTAGCCTTTTAGGAGTAAGCCGAAAATTATCCTCTTTTGTATCGATATATATAGGCACGCCTCCGGCAAGCTCGGCTACCGGGCCGTAAGAAACATAACTGGGAACCGGGATTAAAATTTTATCTCCAGGATTAATCAAAGTGCGTAAGCCTAAATCCACTGCCTCGCTTACCCCGACGGTAATCAGGATCTCTTCATCCGGAGAGTATTTCAAATTATGGCGGCTCTCCAAATAACGCGAGATTCCCAGCCTTAATTTATACAGCCCCTTGTTTGAAGTATAGGAAGTAAAACCTTCCTCCAGAGAATAAATCCCTGCTTCGCGGATACTCCAGGGAGTAACAAAATCCGGCTCCCCCACGCCTAAGGAAATTACTTCCTTCATCCCTAGCACCAGGTCAAAAAATTTCCGGATGCCGGAAGGCTGCATTTCCTGAACTTTCTTAGAGATTAAATTTTTCATTGGGCTATCAGCTATCAGTCATCAGCCTTCAGCTGAAAGCTGATGACTGAAAGCAATTAATATGATATCGCTATTCTCTTGTTTTCTTCTTTATGTTTCAGTATAACTCCGTCTTCCTTGTATTTTTTCAGTAAGAAATGTGTCGCTGTGCCTCTTACATGCTCTAAAGGCGCAAGCTTTTCCGCCACAAACCTTGCTACGGTATGCAAGTCTTTCCCCTCGACGATTAAAAGCAAATCATAAGTGCCGGAAATCAAATAACAGCTGGAAACTTCCGGAAAGGAATAAATCCGCTCGGCAATCCGGTCAAACCCTAAATCCTTTTGCGGCAAGATATTGACCTCGATCAACGCCCTCACTTCTGCATCGGCATCCTTGATCAGCTCATTATTGATTACAGCTTTATATTTTAAAATTACGCCTTCCTTTTCATACTTCTTAATCGCCTGTTTTACGCTCTCGGGTTTTTTCTTCAGCATTCTTGCAATCTCTTCGGTACTTGCCCGGCAGTCTTTTTCCAGAATTTCCAAAATTTCATCCATATTTTCCTCCGTTTTAACTAGATAATTTCTTTGCCAACAATTCGCTTAGGAAAGTAGCGGTAAAAGGCTTAATCAGAAAATCATCTGCGCCTTTAGATTTTGCCTCATTGATCGTCTGATCATCCCCCAAGCCGGTAACCATAATTACCTTAATTCTCTGGTCAAATTTTTTGATTTTTGGCAAAACATCCAAGCCGGAAGCATCCCCCAGCCTGATATCCAATAATACTGCCTGCGGGTGCTCTTTTTTCACTAATTCCAGCGCTTCTTGCGCAGAATAAGCGCAAAAACAGTGATAATGCTTCTTTTGCAGGAATTCGCGGGTAATCTCGCAAATCTCCTTCTCATCATCCACTACCAATATCTTCGCTGAATGCATAGCTGCTCCGAAAAAAAGGTGAGTTTTTACTTAAGAAAATAGTATATAATACTAAGCAGGCGGGGTCAAGAGATTATTGACGCTGTTTCTTTAGTCTAAAGATGAAAAATATTGCAATTGCGGCAATTAAAACCAAAAACGCGGGCCGTTTGTACTTAATCAGAACCGAGCCAAAAACCCCCAAAAGATACATCCTGGGCAAGACGCCCAGCATAGTACAGATAATAAAAGGAATAAAAGGGAGCTTAGCTATCCCTGCGGAAACAGAGAAAACTTTAAAAGGAATGATCGGTAAAAGCCTGCCCAAAAATACGCTCCATGGCCCGTATTTTTTGGCAAAAGCCTCGGCCTTTTGCAAATGGTGCGGCTTAATAAAAACAAATTTTCCGTAGCGCAAAATCACCGGCACCGCAGCATACCTGCCGATAGAATAGCCGACAATTGAGCCTAAAGTAGCGCCCAGGGAGCCGAAAATTATAATCGAAGCTAAAGGAATACCGATCGCTCCGGCAGCTACCACTACTGCTTCGGAAGGAATGGGAAAAATGCTGGATTCCAGGAACATCCCTAAGAAAAGCCCGATATCTCCGAAGTTCCTGATTAAGCTATTAATGTCAGCCTGTAAGAGGTTTTCCATCCGGTTATTTGAGCTCCTCCGGATGGTGCCTGACTACTTTCGCCTCAACCATATAAATTACGTCTTCGGCGATATTAGTCGTATGGTCGCAAATGCGCTCCAAATGGCGGGAAATCAATAATAAAGGAATAGCGCGGTCCGCCGTTGCCGGATCACGCAGGATATAATCATTGAGCAATTCATCATGCACGGCATTGCGCAATTTATCCGCTTCGCTATCGGAGAGGACTACGCTTTTCGCCAAAGCCACGTCATGCTCGACAAAAGCATTGATCGCATCGCGCACCATATTCTGGGCGATCTGAGAAAGTTTAGGGATATCCACCAACGGCTTCAATATCGGCTTATCCACAATCTGCTGCACGCGCTGCGAAATATCCACTGCCAGGTCAGCAATCCTCTCCAGGTCAGAATTAATCTTCATGCCGGTAGTAATAAAACGTAAATCCGTGGCCATCGGCTGATAGCGTGCAATCAGGTCAATACATTTCTCGTCTACTGCCAGCTCTAATTCGTCAATTTTGCTGTCCGCAGTAATCACTTCTTCTGCTTGCGCTTTATCGCGGTTCTTTAACGCTTCGATAGATTTAAAAATCGCTTCCTGGGTTAAAACGCCCATACGCAAAATATCTTTATGCAGCTCTTTTAATTCATCATCCAGGTGTCTTTGCATTTTTCCTCCGCTTAACCGTATCTTCCGGTAATGTAATCCTCGGTGCGCTTGTCTTTCGGCGCGGTAAAAATCTCGTGCGTTGCCCCAAATTCCACCAGTTCACCCAAAAGCATGAATCCGGTATCATCGGAAACCCGCGCTGCCTGCTGCATATTATGCGTGACTATAATTATAGTATAATTTTTGCGAAGTTCACGCATTAATTCTTCTATTCTCGCGGTTGCCTGAGGGTCCAAAGTCGAACACGGCTCATCCATCAAAACCACATCCGGCTTAACCGCAATCAAACGCGCAATACAAAGCCTCTGTTTCTGCTCCAAAGACAAGTGCAGGGCCGGCATTTTTAATTTATCCTTTAGCTCATCCCACAAAAGCACGGATTTTAAACTCTCTTCAACTATTCCGTTAAGCTCAGCCTTCTTTCTTGGCTGTTCATGCACGCGGATACCGAAAACAATATTCTCATAAACCGAAAGCGGAAACGGGTTCGGCCGCTGAAAAACTATTCCGACTTTTTTGCGTAACGCTACCAAATCCGTTTCTTCACCCAACACATTAAGGTTATCGATAATAATTTCTCCGGAGGTGCGCACGCCTTCAATCAGGTCATTCATCCGGTTAAAGACCCGCAGCATTGTCGACTTTCCGCATCCGCTAGGCCCGATAATCGCGGTAATTTTCTTTTCGGCAAAATTCGCGTACACGCCCTTTAGCGCCTGAAAACTTCCGTACCAAAGATTCAAATTATTTACTTTGATTTTCGCCATTTATCCGAATTTTCCTCTGATATAATCATCGGTGCGTTGATCAGCCGGAGCAGTAAACATCTTTTCAGTTTTATCCAATTCCACCAATTCTCCGGAAAGAAAAAAAGCGGTGCGGTCTCCCACGCGCGCTGCCTGTTTTACGTTGTTCGTCACCAGTACGATTGTATAATTTTCTTTTAATTTTAACATTGCCTCCTCGACCTTGGCGGTAGAAATGGGGTCTAGCCCGGAGCAAGGCTCGTCGAATAAAATTACTTCCGGTTCGACTGCCAGGGTCCTGGCAATGCAAAGCCTCTGCTGTTGCCCTCCTGATAATTTAAAAGCAGATTCTTCCAGCCTGTCTTTTACCTCTTCCCAAATATAAGCTTTTTTTAATGCCTCTTCTACCCTTTCAATAATTTTCCCTTTGTTATGCATGCCGTGCATCCTCACCCCGTAAGCCACATTTTCAAAAATCGATAATGGCAAAGGCAGCGGCAGCGCAAAAACCATGCCGACTTTTTTACGCAACAGCTCCACATCGATTGCGCGCACATCCTTGCCTTCTAAATTGACAAGCCCTTCCATTTTAAAATTCGTTTCCAGCTCATTCAAACGGTTTAACATGCGCAGGAACGTTGTTTTTCCGCTGTTCGAAGGCCCGATTGCGCTTAAAATTTCATTCGCTTGAATATCGATAGTGACCCCTTTTAAAACATGTAACAGGCCAAACCAGGTATTCAGGTTTTTTACTTCCACCTTCACCATTTTTTCTTCTTTCTGAAATGGTAACGGATGATAATTGCCACCAAATTCATAAATAAAACCAGAAACAGCAAAACCAGGGCGGTGCCATACCTGATCTTTTCATCGACATTAGGCACCTGGGTAGAAATTACATAGAGATGATAAGGCAATGCCATTGCCTGGTCAAAAAGTGATTTCGGTAATTGCGGCAGATAGAAAGCAGCGACGGTGAAAAGAATCGGCGCAGTTTCTCCGGCTGCCCTGCCTAAGCCTAAAATCGTTCCGGTAAGGATTCCGGGAACCGCATTCGGCAAAACAATGTGGCGGATCGTCTGCCATTTGCTTGCTCCCAAAGAAAGGCTTACCTCGCGAAAAGAATCAGGCACGCTTTCCAAAGCTTCGCGCGAAGAAGTAATAATCAAAGGCAGGATCATAATCCCCAAGGTTAAAGACCCGGAAAGAATCGAAGCGCCGAATTTACAGAAAACTACGAACAAAGCCAGGCCAAAAAGCCCGTAGACTACGGAAGGCACACCGGCCAAATTGACAATTGCCAATTTAATCATCCGGGTCAATAAATTATCCCTGGAATATTCGCTTAAGTAGATCGCCGCTAACAAGCCAATCGGCAAGGCAAAAAGAATCGCCCCTCCTACCAGGTAAATTGTCCCGACAATTGCCGGGAGGATCCCTCCGGCGCGCATACCGGAGCGCGGCATATCAGAAAGAAACTGCCAATTAATTGCCGGTAGGCCTTTCTGGATAATAATAGCAATGATTAGCCCTACCGGAACAACAATTAGAAGTGTTGCGAGGAAGAGAAAAAAGAAAGCAATTTTTTCGCTACGACGGGAGTTGCGCATTATTTCCTTTTATGTAAAAAGAGGTCTGCAGTGACATTAACCGCAAAACTGATCACAAACAAAACTATGCCGATGGCAAATAAGGCAAAGTAGTGTTCGCTGCCCACTACTGCCTCCCCCATTTCCGCGGCAATGGTTGCGGTTAAGGTGCGCACTGGTTGTAAAATACTATTGGGTATAATTGCCGAATTTCCCGTAATCATCATTACCGCCATGGTCTCGCCAATAACCCTGCCAATGCCCAACATAACTGCCGCTAAAATACCGCTGGAAGCAGCGGGCAATAAAACGCGGTAAATCGTCTGCCAATGAGTTGCACCCAAAGCAAAAGCGCCTTCCTTATAGGTTTTAGGCACGGAATAAAGCGCATCTTCCGCAATCGAAACAATCGTAGGTGTGGCCATAAAGGCAAGCATGATCGACCCGGAAAGCGCGGTCAGGCCTGTGGGCAAATGGAAAATATTTTTTACCCATGGTACTAGTGTCACCATGCCGATAAAACCTAAGACCACACTGGGGATTGCCGCTAATAATTCAATTCCCGCCTTGAGCACTTCTTTGGATTTAGCCGGTGCAATTTCCGCGATATAAATCGCAGCTCCCACGCCCAAAGGAATGGAGATCGCTGCTGCTCCTACAGTAACCAGAAGCGAACCCAGGATTAAAGGCAGAATTCCTAATTGCGGGGGGTCGGAAATCGGATACCAGTTTTTCCCGAAAAGAAAATCCGGCAAACTGATACTTTTAAAAACCGATAACCCTTCCTTGAGCAGGAATAAAAAAATCAGGACTACGAAAAATATAGAAGCCAGCCCGCAGACCAGAATCAGCTTCTCGATAATAAATTCTTTTAGCTTTCGCACGAACACCTCATGCTTTTATCTGGCGAAGTATGATAATTATCTTACAGGCACAAAATCAGTCTTTAGAACTATCTCCTGGCCTTCTTTGGAAAGCGCATAATCCACGAATTTCTTTACTAACCCCTGCGGCTCGCCGTTAGTATAGAGAAATAGCGGCCGGGAAATCGGGTATTTGCCGCTTACCACATTATCAATAGTTGGAACAACATATTCCGACTTTGCATCTTTTGCAACGGCAATTGGTTTTTGCTTCGAGGATATATACCCCATTCCGTAATAGCCGATTGCCTCGGCATTAGCTGCTACTTCATCGGCAATTGCCTGGGAAGAAGGCAGCATTAAAGCGCTGGGAGCAAATTCTTCTTTTCCTCCCGGATTGCCTTTACGTAAAACATGCTCTTTAAAATAAACGTGCGTGCCGGAATTTACCTCGCGCGAAAGGAGCACGATTTTTTTATCCTCTCCGCCTACCTCTTTCCAATTGGTAATCTTGCCGGTAAAAATCCCTGCTAATTGCTCTAAGGCCAATTTACCTACCGGATTCTTTGGATTTACTACCACTGCCAAACCATCAAGCGCAGCTTTAATTTCAAAAGGATTAACCCCTCTTTGCTTTGCCAGTTCGATCTCTTTATTTTTAATATTCCTGGAAGCCATAGCAATATCGCAGGTGCCGCTAATTATACTGGAAAACCCCGTGCCTGAACCTCCACCGGTAACTGCCACAAAGCCGCCGGGATTTTCCTCCATATATTTTTCTGCCCAGGCCTGGCCCAAATTAACCATCGTATCCGAGCCTTTTACCTGAATGGAATTTTTCCCGCTTGCGGCAAAAGCAATCCCAAAAAAGAATAACCAAGCAAAAACTAATAAAGCTTTCTTTAACATATCCCCCCCCCCCTATTTAAAATGATATTTTTAAACTGGTGCCAAAAACATTTGCATTATTCCAATTACCGGAACTGCGGTTGCTACGTAACAGATAATAGATATCAAGCTTTAAATTTTTGGTTAAACTCATCCCAACTCCGGCATAAAACCTGTTTTCACTAAACATCACCCGGTTAAAAGTCAGGAACCCCTCATCGGCCAAAAACGGCTGGATCTCTAATTTCGTGAATTTCCAGGGAAACCGGGCGGTGATTTTATTGCGATAGCGCCAGAAATCGCTTTTATAATCAAAGTGCCGGTATTCAAAACGGCTGCGGCTGTTAAATTTTGTGCCTGCCAACTCCCAATTCAGCAACCCAAGCAAATAAGGCATATCTTCTTCCTGGAATTTCGGGCTATTGCTCTTTTCTAACACATAACGAAACCCGAATCCGGCTCCTAAAAATTTATTGAAATCATGCACAATACCTAAGTCGTAATGTTGATAGTAGAAATTACCTGCATTATTCCCCAGCCGGAACTCTTCTTCTGCCGTAATCCTGGTATTATTGCTGATTTTTTTCTCTTGAGTTTCCTGATTCCAGATCTGAAAGTCTCCGTCATCAAACGCATAGGCTCGCAGAGCTATGCCGATCAAAAATAATCCAAAAAATAAGATTTTTGTTAGTTTCATTCTTCATCCGCCTTTCTTTATTTTATCTTTCTTGGGTTTAATCCATGCTAAATCTATGTAAAATCTATGTAAAATATTGAGCGGCCGCTATTTTCAACAAAAGTATAAACCAAGGCCATTAATTTTATTTGAAGGTAAGGTAAAATGTAGGTAAAAGATTGTTAAAGCAGGAGAAGTTCGCTTAGAGCTGTTTGAAGATTTCCTGGTAAGAGTTTTTAAGTTCCTTCAGAGAATATTGCGTGAGGATGATTGAATAGTAGGTAATAATGACGGTAGCGGCGGTAATGAGGATTTTTGAACGCAGGCGAAAACGTTGATTCAACCAGAGTAACGGCAATGCCAGGGGCCCGAGAGAGAGAATGGCGATTACCAGCACGGAAGTCCTAAAATACCATTTATCCGGATTAATCATGTTTTTGCAAAGAAAAGAAAAAATTCGAGCCCAGGCCTTCGGTACTTTCAAGACCAACACTGCCGCCGTGCAGCTCAACAATGTGTTTTACGATTGAAAGCCCTAAGCCGGTCCCTCCCAGCTCCCGCGAACGCGCTTTATCCACCCGGTAAAAACGCTCGAAGATGCGCGGCAAATCTTTTTCCGGAATTCCAAAACCGGAATCCTCTACGCCAACCTTGATTTTGCTGTGCGTTTCTTCGCTGTAGATCCTCACCCAGCCTTTTTCGCGGTTAAATTTGATCGCATTATCGATTAAATTTGTCAAGACCTGCTCGATTTTATCGCTATCAGCTTGCACGGTTAGCCCTGCGGGGATTTCATTGCGGATACTGATATCTTTTTTCTTAAGCTGCGCCTTAAACCCCAAAAGCACTTTGTCGGCCAATTCTTTTAAATCGATAGAAGATAGATCGAGCTGGGCCTCTTTCGACTCGGCAGATGACAAAATCAGCAGATCCTGGGTAAGGCTATCCAGCCGGTTCGCATGGTCCCGGATGATCTCTAAGAAATGCCGGCTATTTTCCTTATCATCTAAAGCGCCTTCCAGCAAAGTTTCGATAAATCCTTTGATCGAAGTAAGCGGGGTTTTTAACTCATGCGAAACATTCGCCACAAAATCCCTGCGCATGGTCTCTAATTTCCGGATTTCGGTAATATCGTGTATGACCAGTAAGCAGCCCCGGATTTCTTTATCTTCCAGGATCGGCGAAGCATTAATTTCAAAATGCTTTTTTAACGGCCAGACCGTGGAGATCTCCTTAGAGATAAATTCTTTTTTTTCCAGCACGTCGCTTACCAATTCGTTTAATTCATTATTGCGGATTGCCTCTAAAAAAAGTTTGCCGGTAGCTTCTTGGGCATCGATACCGAAAATTTTTTCGACGGTGGGGTTAAGAGAAGTGATCCTGGTATCGGCGGCAAGGACAACCACTCCTTCAATCATGCTATTTAAGATTGCCTGGTCTTTGCGGCTTTCTCGCTCTAGAAAAAAGATTTTTTCCTGCAGCCCTGCGATTACCGTATTCAATTCTTTAAGCTTTTTCTTAAAGAAAATCATCGCTTAGCTTTCGCCCTCGAACCTGTATCCGTAATTCTTTACCGTGATGATCCGCTTTGCTTCGGTTTTTAGTTTTTTTCTTAAAGAACGGATATGCACATCCACGGTGCGGGTTTGAATTTCCAGAGCATTATCGAAGCCCCAGATCGTATCCAACAGATAATCACGGGATAAGACTCTTCCTTTTGCCTTAAGCAAAGTTTTTAAAAGTTCAAATTCCTTTGCGGTAAGTTCAACCGGCCTTTCCTTGACTAAAACGGCAATCTTTCCAAAATCGATTTTTAAATCTCCGCTTAGGAAAATCTCCGGTAATTTTTCCTTTTCTTTTACCCTGCGCAATACCGCCTTAATCCGGGCGATTAATTCTCTTGGGCTAAAAGGCTTGGTCATATAGTCGTCCGCGCCAAGTTCCAGCCCTACGATCTTATCCGCTTCCTGGGTTTTCGCAGTGAGCATAATAATCGGGACTACCGCGGTTTTACTATCCTTTTTCAAAGCCTTGCAAACCTCCAGCCCGCTTAAGCCCGGAAGCATTAAATCCAGGATGATCAGGTCCGGATGCTCCCTGCCCGCCAGGTCCAAAGCGTATTCTCCGTCATAGGCGCTGATCGTCCTGTATCCTTCTTTTTTCAAATTATAGTCGAGCATCTTTACGATATCTTTCTCATCGTCCACGATCAGGATCTTTTCCTGCATTATTTTCCTCCCCTACACGCATTGACGCAAACCCCGCAGATATACTGATCGGTCAGGCGCTTTTTTTGGAATTCTTTTAATTTTTCGAAACAAACCAGGTGGCTGAAATCTTCCGGCTTTTCCTTAATTGCTCCGGCTGGACAAACCTCGACGCATAATCTGCATCCGGCGCAGGAATCCTTACTCGCTTGATCCGCCTTTAAAGGCATATCGGTCAGGATCGTCGCTAAACGAAAATGGCAGCCTAAGTTTTTATTCACCAGCAAATTATTCCTGCCGATCCATCCTAAACCCGCCAATACCCCGATATGCTTATGCGATAGATGCCCGGTTTGTTTCTCCCAATCCACTATTTGCGAAGCTGGGATAGGCACAGCGAGATAATTTTTTCTCTCGATAAAATGAGCTATCTTTAATGCGGCCTGGTCCAGATAAACATTGGCGGTACGGTAGTGGTGAAAATAAAGCCTGGTAGGGGCATTCTTGATTTCCTCCAAAACCCCGCCGGATAGCCGCACCCCTAAAGAAACTGCGCAATTAAGTTTTTCCTGAAGATTGGGGCTAATCAAAAAATCTTTTTTGATTTTTTCGATATCGGCAACCCCAAATAAATCGATGCCCTGGGCCAGGCAATATTTTTTTAACTGCGCATTATAACTTTTTTTAGCCATTAATCTTCCTTAAATAAACCATGAGGATGGAAATTGCCGCGGGAGTCACTCCGGAAATCCGCGAAGCCTGCCCTAAATTAAGCGGCTTAAATTTAGCCAGTTTTTCCCTGATTTCCCTCGAAAGCCCGGAGATTTGCGCGTAATCTATTTTTCCGGGCAATTTTATTTTTTCCAGGTTTTTAAAACGCTCGACTTCCTTAAGCTGCCTTGCGATAAACCCAGCATATTTTACCTCGATTTCAATTGCCTGCAAAGCAAATTCTGGAATATCCAGGTTTACCCCTTTAAGCGCCTTGAGATCCGTTAACTTAACTTGCGGCCGCTTTAAAATCTCTTCCAGGGTAGCTACCTTCTTTAATTCAGAAGTGCCAATTTGAGCTAATTGCCGGTTGATATCTTCTGTCGGCTTAATCCGGGTAGCTTGTAATAGATGTTCCCCCTCTTTAATTGCCTGGATTTTTTTCTCGGTAAAGGCATAATCTTGTTTTGTAACCAACCCTAAACCATATCCGATTTTACGTAAACGCAGGTCCGCATTATCTTCCCTAAGGATCAAGCGGTATTCGACCCGGGAAGTAAACATCCGGTATGGTTCTTGTGTGCCTTTAGTAGCCAGGTCATCGATTAGAACCCCGATATAACCGCTAGCGCGGTCTAAAATTAAAGGCTCTTCTTTCTTTACTTTTAACCCGGCATTAATCCCGGCAATCAGCCCTTGCGCCGCAGCCTCTTCATAACCGGTTGTACCATTGATCTGGCCTGCGAAATACAGATTTTTGATTAATTTTGTTTCCAAGGTTGGATAAAGTTGAGTAGGCTCTGACATGGTATATTCAATGCCATAACCAAAACGTATTACCTTCACCTCTTCTAAGCCTTTAATCGAGTGTAAAATTTCCAATTGCACCTCTTCCGGCAGGCTGGTAGAAACCCCATTAGGATAAATCCCGCTGGTTTCATAGCCTTGAGGCTCTAAGAAAATCTGGTGCCTTTCTTTTTCGCGGAATTTGACGATTTTATCTTCTATCGAAGGGCAATAACGTACGCCGGTGGCCTTAATTTTACCGGAATATAACGGAGACCGGCCTAAATTATTTAAAATTACCTCATGGGTCTTTTTATTCGTATAGGTAATGTAACAGGGGACCTGGGGCTGAGTAATTATTTTTGTCGAGAATGAGAACGGTTTAGGCGGATTATCCCCATTTTGTACGGTCAATTGGGAAAAATCTATTGTCCCTTTATCCAAGCGCGGGCAAGTGCCGGTTTTAAAACGTAAAAGCTTAAAACCCAAAACGCTTAAGTTTGCCCCTAAGCCAATTGCTGCCGGCTCATTGATCCTGCCGCCCTCATGGTTATTTAAACCTACATGAATCACGCCGTCCAGGAATGTACCGGTGCAAATGATTACAGTTTGCCCAAGGAGTTCTTCGTTTTGCGCGGTCAATACCCCCTTAGCAATATTATCTTCGGCTAAAATTTGCTTAATTTCTGCTTCTTTAATTTCCAGGCACGGCTGATTCTCCAGGATTTTAAACATATAATCCTGATAAGCCTGCATATCGATTTGCGCACGCGAAGACTGCACTGCTGCGCCCTTCGAAGCATTCAAGATGCGAAACTGTATGCCGCACTTATCCGCGGCCTTAGCCATTTCACCGCCTAAAGCGTCGATCTCTTTGACTAATTGCCCCTTGCCCACGCCGCCAATCGCCGGATTGCAGCTCATTAGTCCGATAGAATTGCGCCGTAAAGTAAGGAGCAAAGTTTTTATTCCCATACGGGCACAAGCTAATGCCGCTTCGATCCCGGCATGCCCTGCGCCGATAACGATTGTTTCATAATTATTCATTTTAATTTTTAGGTTTTTACAGACTTTACCAGAAGTGGCAGGATTTCTTGGCCGTTAATTTCGCCGAGAGCGCCCAATTTAGCTGCCTTTTCAGAGAACTCTAAGGAGCCGTCAGGCAAGGTGTTAGCTCCGGAAATAACCAGCGGCACGGGCCCGGCGCAATGTGTTTTCGAAATACTGCTCGTGCAATGATCCGTGGTTACCGCAATTATCGTGTTAGCCACGTCTAATTTCGGCAGCAAACTGGCAAAGAAAAATTTATCGATTGCTTCGATAATCTCTTTTTTCTTTAAGTAATTTCCGTCATGCGCGGATTCATCCGGGCCTTTTAAATGCACGTAAATGCCGTCGTATTCTGTCAAGGCATCCAGCGCTATTTTTGCCCAAACCGGATAATCCACATCCAAATGCCCGCTTGAGGAAGGCACTTCGATAATTTCCATGCCGGTTAATAAGGCAATCGCGCGCTCAACCGGCATCTCTACAAAACAGCCGAACTTTAAATCGTAAAGCGCGTTAATATCGGGAAATTTCGGCAGGCGGTCGCCGGCATCGCGGCAAAGGATGAGGTTTGCCGGAAGTTTTTTTTCGGCAACCCTCTTTTTGTTCAGAGCAGAATTTTCCAGTACTCTTTTGCTTGCCTCGGTAAATTCATTGACCAGTTCCGCGGTGATTTTGGCTTCCACCGAATCCTCAAAGCCCGGTAACGGCACTGACTTTACGATTACGTTTTCGAAATTTTCCTTTGGGTTACTAAATACCCCTTCTCTTACGTGCGCAGGGTCGGTATTGCTGATAGCGCCGGATAATTTCGAGCGCATCCCGCGGATTACTAGAACTCCCCGATGGCCGACTGTATTCTTAAATTCGAATGTTGCCTGGGAAAGAGTAACTTTTGAGTTGATTTCTTTGGCAAGGGCTTCTGCTTCTTCGGCTTCCAGAGACCTGGCTACCCGGCGGTCTTCGATTGTTACGCCATCTGCAGCGCAAGTTGCGAAATTTATCCTTAACGCTACATCGCCGTCATTTACTTTTAAGCCGGCAGCAAAAGATTCCAACGGGCCTCTGCCGGTATAGTATTTATAAGGATCATAGCCCAAAAGGCCGATAACCGCAGTATCAGAATCCGGGACCACCCCTTTTTTTAGAGGGTAAACTAACCCGGTCTTTCCGGTTTGTGCCAAGCGGCCAAGGCAAGTTGTAACTGCAGCTTCCAGGGGGGTCTTATTATTTAATTCTTCAACAGGTTCATCACTTAAACCGTCGAGAACTATGTAGAGGATTTTCTTGGCCATTTAGCATTTCGAAAAACCGCAGGCATGGCACTTAACACAACCCTCTTCGTGGCGCAGCGCTCCTCCGCAATCGGGGCAGACGCCGACAATATCCGCATGCTTTAAATCCGCAAGCAAATGCTCATCCTGATACGAATGCTTCATTGCTACCATTGAAGTTTCCAGGGCTTCGCTTTTTTCCTGGGCATTTACCAGCCTTTTTTCGATCACGCGGGCAATGGCATCGGCGCAGGAGAATATTCTCTGGCCCTTTTCCCATGAGGGGCTGGGGCAACGGATATTGCGCAATTGGTCAATCATTGATTTTACTTCGATACCGGAACGAAAGCCTAAAGATACTAATCTGCCGATTGCCTCCAACTGCGAAGCGGCGCAGCCGCCGGCCTTACCCATCTGCGTAAAGAGCTCGAATGGCCTGCCTTCTTCATCAACATTGATCGTGACATAAAGATTGCCGCAGCCGGTAGCGACTTTAGTGGTGGTGCCGATAATTACTTCCGGGCGCGGGCGTGGAGCGATTTCTTTTGGCGCAGTTACAGAGATCTCCTGCGCTTTAGGGGCGGTGGTGCCGACATTTAATACCTGCTCTTCGCGGCTTCTATCGCGGTAAATCGTAATGCCTTTGCAGCATAATTCATAGGCCAAAGAATAACTCTTACGCACATCCTCGATAGTAGCTTCATGCGGAAAATTAATGGTTTTGGAAGTGGCATTATGCACATATTTCTGGAATGCTGCCTGCATGCGCACGTGCCATTCCGGAGAGATATCATGGGCGGTAACAAAAATCCTTTTTACGTCTTCCGGAATGCCGTCGATTTCTTTTAAAGAAGATTTCTCGGCGATTTTTTCCATCAGTTCCCGGGAATAGAACCTGCGTTCCTTGGCAATCTCTTCAAACAAGGGATCCACTTCCACTAATTTGTCATTATCCATAACATTGCGGTAATAAGATATCGCGAACAACGGCTCGATCCCCGAGGAGCACGGGCCGGCAATAATACTGATTGTGCCGGTAGGGGCAATCGTAGTAAGGGTAGCATTACGCATTTTCATTCCGCCTTCTTTTTTATCGTAAATACTGCCGCGGAATGCCGGGAATGTGCCTTTTTCTTTGCCCAATTCCTGGGATTTTTTCGTAGCCTCGTTCAAAATAAAACCCATTACTTTTTCCGCTAAGGCCACTGCTTCTTCGGAATCATAAGGAATACCTAAACGGATTAAAAGGCTTGCCCAGCCCATTACACCTAAGCCGATTTTACGGGTGAGCTTCGTTGCCTTCTCGATTTCCGGAAGCGGGAATTTATTTACGTCGATCAGGTTATCGAGAAAATGCACTGCCAGCCGGGTAGTCTGTTTTAATTTATCCCAGTCAATTTCAAAATTACCGCTGGTTGTTTTTTTATAGCCCCTTGCTAAATTAATCGAGCCTAAGTCGCAGGATTCATAAGGCAAAAGCGGCTGCTCTCCGCAGGGGTTCGTACTTTCCATGTTCCCCAGCTTAGGAGTAGGATTGTATTGATTTACCCGGTCGATAAAGATGATCCCCGGTTCGCCGTTCTTATGCGCCTGCTTAACAATCAAATCGAAAACTTCTTTACTATTAAGACGTTTTACTGCCTTTTTGGTATGCGGATCGATTACCTCGTAATCTTTTCCTTCGGCTAACCTTCGCATAAACTCCTCGGTAATTGCCACGGAAATATTGAAATTAGTGATCTCTTTATTATTTTCTTTGCAGGTAATAAATTGCAGGATGTCCGGATGATCCACGCGTAAGATCCCCATGTTCGCACCGCGCCGCGTGCCACCCTGTTTTACCGCTTCGGTAGCCGCATCATATACGCGCATAAAAGAAACCGGGCCCGATGCCACACCTCCGGTAGTCCTTACTACCGAACATTTCGGGCGCAGCCGCGAAAATGAAAATCCGGTACCTCCGCCGGATTTATGGATCATCGCTGTAGCCTTCAGGGTCTCGAAAATCGATTCCATGGAATCTTCCACAGGCAAAGTAAAACAGGCACTTAGCTGCCCGAGCTCCCTGCCGGCATTCATCAGGCACGGCGAGTTCGGCACAAATTCCAACTGCGTCATAGCATTATAAAAAGCCTCCGCCAAGGCATTCACCTCGCTATCCGTCTTTTTATAAAGCTTATCCGCCGCGGCAATTGCCTTGGAAACCCTTAAGAATAATTCCTCCGGGGTTTCGATCACTTTGCCGCTTTCATCCTTCTTGAGGTATCTTTTCTCCAATACCTTCAAGGCGTTTTCTGATAACTGTAACGACATCCTCCACCTCCCATTAATATTTAAATTCAACCCGAATTCAATATATCACGCGAAAAAATTTTGTCAATAAAAAATACTATATATGGTATGTTTTTTTGGAAATTATACTATAAATTGTATTAAGAACCGATAGGGCTGGCTGACTCCCTGATCACCAGTTCAGTGGGAAGAATGGTCTTTTCCACTTTCGCAGCGTTTTTCGCGGTCATTAAAAATGAAAGCCGCTTGACACTCTCCTGGGCCATTTTTACCAAAGGCTGCCGCACGGTAGTCAATGCCACCGGCCCATATAACCCGGAAGGGTTATCATCAAAGCCTACAATCGAAAGGTCCTTGGGGATTTCTTTGCCTAATTCCCTTGCTACTGCCATTACCTCAAGCGCCATAGAATCGGAGGAAACAAAGACCGCAGTCGGGCGGTCATCCATCTTAATGATTTTTTCTGCTGCTTGCCTTGCCTGCCCGCGGGAGTAATCGGTTTTAAAAATATAGTCCTGGCGCAAAGCAATTTCATTTCTTTTTAAAGCCAACGTATACCCTTGCAGGCGTAAGGCTGCCGGCTGGGTGATTAAATCTCCGCTAATATGAGCGATCTTACGGTGGCCAAGGCTAATTAAATAATTTACTGCCGCCTCAGCACCTCCTATATTATCCACGGCAATACAATTGACTTTTAAGTCTTCGATGTAATTATTGATTACTACACAGGGTATTCCGGCATTGAACGCATCTTCCAACTGCGGGCGGTTGCCGATAATATCGGCAAAAATTATTCCGCCGGCGGCTTTTAAATTTAACGGCGTACGAGTGTCGGTTAACTGCAGCAACAAATCCAATTTTAAAGCTTCGCAGAGCGTGCCGATTCCGCGGATAAGTTCCAGTACATAGAAGGAATAAAACATCCCCTCATAACGGGGAATTACCAATGCCACAACATTGCTTTTTCCGCTAGCCAGCCTCTGGGCAAATACCGAAGGCTGAAAGCGCAGCTGCTTAATGGCATTCACTACTTTTACGCGGTTTCTTTCTTTTACAGAGGCGAATTTATTTAATACACGGGAAACTGTGGCGATGGAAACTCCGGCAAGGCGGGCGACATCTTCGATGGAGTTGCTCTTCTTATCCTGGTCGGGTTTTTTTTCTCTCATGATTTCAGCCTTACCTTATCACCCACCTGGATTTTTTCGTTTTCTCTCTGGATGTCGCAAGCAGAGATGGCCTTGCGCGTCTCGATGATTTCTACTACCCCGATAGGCTTATTGGCTTTATTATAAACATTAAACACATCGCCCACTCTGGCACTTTGTTCTTCGCCGAGGTCGATGATCACGAAATTATTATCCCGATTAACCGCAGAAATTTTTCCTTCTTTCTGCGGAATGCTTGCAGCAGAAGTTTCGGCCGCGGGCGTAGTTATTGAAGGCATAGTAGTTGTTTCGGATGGCGGCCGCACTACTATCGGAGTCAACTCTACCGGCTCCTCTTTTGCCGTGGCCTCCGAAGAGGGAACAGTCCTACTAATCTTTTCCAGTTGCAGCATCTTATCCTTTAAAAGCACATCCATCTCATTAAACCTGGATTCCAACGTATGAGATTTTTCCTGGGCAGTGGCAAGCTTCCTCTCCAGGCTAATTTTTCGGTCATTAAGGTTCTTTAACTGCCGGCGCAGCATTGCATTCTCGGTTTTAATCGCCTTAAATGAATCCTGGATCTGCAACTTGTCATTCTTTTCTCCGACTAACTCCAGGGCGATAGATTCCATCATCTTCTTGTTATATTCCAGTTGCTTCTGGACAAATTCATATTGCCTGCCTAAATCCTGTTTTTCCCGGCCGAGGTTGCCCGCCTCCAGCTCCAAAGCGCTCTTTTCTTTTTGCAGTTGTTCATTATTGATCTGCGCGGTTTTTAGTTCGCTGCGCACCGTATCTAATTGCCATTCCAGATCTTTTTTCTGCTTTAAGATCCCGGCCCAATAAGCATCATTACCCAAAGCATTGCTTGCTGGCTGTGCAGTAGCTGAAGCGGAAGTTTTAGACGAGGCTTCTTTCTCTTTTAGGGCTTTTACCTGGTCCACTAAAGTCTGGCGGGCTTTATCTACCAAATCATATTTTTTCTGGATCTCCTCTTTTTCTTTATTAAGCTTATCAACCCCCTGGTTAAGCTCGATAAGCTGCTTCTGTAGCTGGCCTACTTTTTGTTTACTGGTTTCGACTTCCTTAAGTAAAGAGGATTTATCTTCCTGAAGGGTATTATTGCTGCGCAGGGCCTGTTCTTTTGAAAGGAGGGTAAAGATATTAAGAGCAAAACTCACCACCAAGACCGCGATGAGCCCGATAATAATAAATTTTATTTTTTGCTCCATCGGCTTTTATAGCCTTTAAGAAAGGGCAAAGGTCTTTTGCATTACGAGACTCGCTGCCCCGAGTGCTACGGCATTTTCCCGTAGTTGCGAATAAACGATTTTTAAATTTTCCGTTACTTCCCTAAAAGCCCAGTCTTTGACGGTAAGTACGCAATTATTCAAGAACTCATCGCCGGCCTCTTCAAAACCGCCTCCGATAATCACGATCTGAGGGTTAAAGAGGTTGGCTAAAAATGCTATCTTTATTCCCAGCCTGCGGCTGGCTAATTTCAACGCTTCACTAGCAATCGCATCCTTTGCGCGGGCCGCAATAAAAACACTTTTTAAATCTACGTTATTGATATTACTTGAAGTAAGCTTAAAAAACCGCTCCGCCCCTTCTTTATCCCGGGCCAATAGCGAACGCGTATCGTCAATAATCCCTAAATCTATCTCCCAGCGTTTTAAGAAACAATCCTTACCCACATCGCATTTAAAAGCATCCTGTTCCTTGTAATTATAGATCGAGATTTCTCCGGCGAAACCATCTGTGCCGTTATACATTTCGCCATTGACCATAATTCCGCAGCCCACACCGCTAAACATATAAAGCACATTTTTAAAATCGCGTTTTAAATCCAGCCAATGTTCGCCGAAACAGGCGGCGGTAGCATCATTCTCGATTAATGTCGGGAGGTTAAATTCGCGCTCGATCAAGCTTTTAAAAGGCATATCTACCGACGCATAGGCATAATAATGGTCCATCTTCTGCGGCCAATGAATGGAGCCGTCTCTTTTATTCACCAACCCGGCGATACCTACGCCGATACCTTTAATCTGCGGGGTATATTCTTTGGAACGCCTTAAGATTTCGCGGATAATTTCCAGGACGCATTCGGTAATTTCCCTCACCGACGGTTTTGGGCGGGCAATCTGGGTCTTGGTAATGATGTTGCCTTTAAAATCTATCAGGAGGCCGACCATGTTCATGAGATTTAACCCGACACCGATAATGTATCCTGCGCGTGGGTTTAAATCCAGGAGGGCTGGCCTTCTGCCGCCTTCAGAAATATCCAGTTCCTTTTCATAAACGATATTCTGCCGGATAAAATCATCGATATAGTTGGAAATGGTGACGACATTTACCCCCATCTCCTTGGAGATATCCGGCCGGCTCACCGGTCCGCGGCGGCGCAAAATATCCAGAATACTGATATTGCGCTTTTCTTTTTCGCTTAAAGCCTCTTTTTCGAAATCAGTTGTGCGCATAACCAATTAGTAGTAAAAAAGTTAATGAGCACATAACTTACGAACACGATAACTCGAGTAAGTTATAGCGGCTAGCCCTAATTATCTCCCGCGTGTGCGAATTAATCCTTGACACTTACAAAAATCTTTAATAAAGATACGTGTCAAGGATAAATTCAGTCATAAAATTTACGTTCACTTCGTTCCGTAAATTTTGACTTCATTTATTTATACTACTAAAGAAGTTATAAGTCAAGTATTTTTAAATAGTTTAGGAGTTTTATTAATCGGAGGAGGTATCCACCAAATCCAGGCCGTAATCCGTAATCCCGCTGGGATTTACCACCACGACATTAATGATTTTTGTGCCTGAATACTGGTACTTTGTGGAAAATGAAGACTGCGTACTGGCAGGGGCCGTGCCACCCAGGTCTCCGGACCAAAGATATTGCAATTCTACCTGGGTACAGCCGCTTTCCGGGACTACGATATTGGAATCTACAAGCACCTCGCTGTTTCTTTTTGCCTTGTAAGGCTTGGAGATGAGGCTGACCTTTCCTGTTTGAGCAGATGATTTTAAAGCGGCATCCAGAAAGGCCCTTAAATTATATTCCAGAGGCTTTTTGTCATTGATCTCCTTGATTCTTTCCTGAGCCAAATTTACCTCGTCCTGAAAATCGGTTTTCGCTAATGTGGCCAGCTGATTGTAGTAATTAAGTGCTCCGGTAAAATCTTCTTTCCATTGGCTTAAAAGGCCCAACTGGTAAAAAGCAGAAATTACCTGTGGGGAAATTTTTTCTTTTTTCGCCAAGCCCTCAAAATAGCTTTTGCCTTCTTCGAGGTTATTCAAAAGATAGGTATCGAAGACCGCGATTTTAAATTCTGCCTCATCGGCGTATTTGCTGGGTTTATATGTTTTAAGCAGTAACATATAAATTTCTTTTGCCGCTTTTGCGTCCTGCATTTTTTCTAAGTTAAAGGCGCGCAAATACATTAAGTCTTCGTTAAATGCTTCTATCCCCCCTCTTTTTTCCAATTCCTGAAAGATTCGTTCTGCGTAAGCCGGGTCAGAAACCCCATTATCTTTATAAGCAAAATTTTTCGCGATATTGACCAGGAACGCAACCAATTCCTCTTTAGGAAACGCATCCGCAGACTGCTTAATATAAGCATCGAAGACAGCTTCGGATAATTCCAGGTTGCCCTTATTGTAAAAATCCTGCGCAATATTACCCAGCTCTGGGCCCTTCATCGAAGAAGTAGATAATTTTTCCACATAGAGGTCGTATAATTTTCTCGATTCGGCCTTTTCGCCGCCTACCATCAGCTGATCCGCGATATCTTTTAAAAGCGCGGTATCGGAGTTTTTCTTGGCAAATTCTCCGGCGCTAGTCACGATTGCCTTAAGCGCATCCGTAGCCAAACCGTCCTGTTTTTCTTTATGATATCGATACGATAGAAACAGCGCAGATAGATTAAGCGCATCCCCGGCCTTGGAATCTTTAATTGCCGCATTCAAACTTTTCTCCAACTCTGCGCGGTAGCTATCTCCTTCGGAAAAGTATTCATTCCAATCCTGGATATCTTCCAAATACTTTAGCTGGTTATAACGCGCTAGCGCCGTGTAATAGTTGAGGAGGCCTTGCAGATTTCTCTTCTTACGCCCGACAGATTTTAAAAAATCGAGGAACTCCGGGTATTTATTGTCTTTAAAATAAATTCCTTTGATTTCTTCGAAAACGGGGAAAAGCCCGGTGTCTGTTTTTGCCTCCATGACCTGCTTGGAAAGAACGGTTAACTTGTTTTCCTCGGCAAAAGAATAACGGCAAATACAAAAGCACAAAATCCAAAATAAGCCCAAAACACAAATAACCAATGATAAAACTTTATTCTTCGGATTTGACATTTGAATTTTGGGTTTTGTCATTTGTATTTACCTTTTCCTTTTCTTGTGATTTAAGTCCGGTTTTTTCCAGAAATCCCTCACCACATAATAGGCCTTACGGGGAATGCGCTTATTAAGCCCGTCTGCAATCTCCGGAGATAAAGCAACTAACCCGAACCATTCCTCATTCATATTCATATTATCTTTTGCTTTGATATCGAAATAATAACTGGCATTTAACCAGCCTGCCAGGGTATCGTGCGTTTTCCAGCCGTCGGAACTACCCTCTTCATGTTTCCACCATTCATCACTCCACTCGAAAACCGTTCCTCCCAGGCAATTACCCTCCCCATCTTTGCCGTTGGCTAAATTCTCATAAATCTGGCGCCACTGCGATTCTAAGAAAAAAGCCTGCATATTCTGGTCTTCCTTCTGCAAATTGGCATCGTAGGCGTCAGCGCCAAATTCGGCAATAAAAACAGGCTTGTCAAAAGTCGCTTTTAATGACTTAAAAAGATTCCCGAAGGTCTTTCCCCGATAGATAATACAGGCAATAATGTCAATATTCGGCGCATACTCTTTGGCATATCCCAGGCCGACCAATTCCCCGTTTCCCATTGCCACCGGATGATTAGGGTCAATATTTTTGATTTCTTGCGCCAGCTCATTAACGAAAGAATAATAAATCTTTGCCTTTAAGGCTTTCTGTTTTAAGGGGTCTTTTTCCTGGTCGACCTCTTCGCTGGACCAGGGGCGCACCGTACCTAAACAAGAATAATTATTTTCATTGCCTAATACCCAAAAAAGCATACCCGGTTCATTCTTATATTCTTCTACCATATTCAAAACTTCTTTTTTTACTTTTTCCTGAAAATCTTTATTTCCGTAAAATGGGCAGGGGTATTCCCAGTAGCCCAGCCAATCCCCCATTACCGTGCGAATGCCGTATAGTTGGTATAAGTCCCTGATTACTGCCCTTACTTCTTCAGGGTTATCGTGCGACTGATAAAGACGGATCGTATTTACGCCCATTGCCTTCATAAGTTTTCCGTCGGCAATCCAGGGTTTATTCGGGTCAGACCACCAATCATATTCGTGGTTCTCTCCAACGGGTATCGGGTTATAACAAACCCCTTTGATAATATAAGGCCTTCTTTCTACTATAAGCTGATAACCGCCATTAGAAAGTTTTTTCACGAAAACCTGCGCCGATTGCGGGGCTTTTGCCATCCCCATCATAAAGATAGAAAACAGCAATAAAGAGCAGGCCGCAAGTGAAAAAAACTTGCGGCCCCTCTTTTGACTTTTAACTTCCGACTTGCAATTTTGTTTATTCGTACTTAAGCTCATCTAGATAGAATGTTACTCCTTCAGGATTCACATCAACATTAGTTGCCCAGCAAAAACCTCCGATAATATAGGATAAGTCTTTGCCTTTTAGGTCTATAGTATATTGGGTCCATTCCTTATTCAGGATTACCGGGCCGATATTCGACACATCCGAATCGGAAAATTCGCCCATAATACCGCCGACTTTAAACTCTTCGATTCTTTCTCCGCCTTTTTCACCGCGTGCCCAGAAGGTGAATTTAGTCGCCTTAGAAAGATCGAAACCGCCATCTACCGTACCCCAGTTATTTGCCGGGTTCTGCCAATAGATGCCGGCCCATTTGTTTCCGGAAACATCCTTGTAGGCAATTCTGATACAGGTGTCGCCTAAATATGGATCTTCCTTACTTGCTGCTTCGTACTTGATATCCTTACCAGTTCCTGCGTTAGGCATCCAACCGGAAGGAATATAGTGATTGCTTGCTGAACGTCCGTCTGAATAAACATAGAACGGCATATTTTCCTGTTTTTTGCTTTCTGCTTTCATCGTCGGATCAGCCTCGAATTTGATGTCATCAAAATAGAAGGTTGCGCCATTAGGATTCTGATCTGCGGTAATTACCCAGCAGAAACCGCCGGCAATATAGGAAAGGTCTTTTCCTACGAGGTTAACCGTATATTGTTTCCATGTATCTGTTAATTCGATCGGCCCCATTTCAGTAGATGAAGAATCGGGATAGGTAGCCTTTGGCTCCATTCCCATGCCGCCGATTTTAACTTTCTGCAAAATCTCGCCGCCTTTTGCGCCGCGGGCCCAGAAAGTTAACTTGGTCATTCCGGTTAAATCAAAACCGCCTTTTTTGGCTCCCCAGTTATTCGCAGGATTCTGCCAATATACCCCTGCCCATCCCTGGTTTTGGATTTTCTTGGCAGAAAAATCAAAGCGGATACAGTTTGTCCCGGAATGCGGATTGTCAGTTGCCTGGTCGTTGATCTTGATATCGCCATAATCCCCCATCCATCCGGAAGGGATATAATGGTTATCCGGCGAGGTTTTGTCGATGTAAACGACAAATTCTTTTGCTTTGTTACCTGCAGCAGCAGTAGTAACGGTAGCAGTGGGCTTCATGGACTCTGCGGCGAAGACCAGGCTTAAACCGCCAAATACTGCCAGCATTGTTAAAAAAAACTTTTTCATTCCTCTTTCCTCCTTCTTATGGTATTATTTTTTTCAATTTGGATTTTGATTTTTTAATTTATGCTTCTTGTGTTGCCTCCTTTCTTGACCACAAAGTCAACACCCGCGCAACTCCGCATAAGCGCGGGGTGTCAGCATTACTTCCAACTTTTCTTGTACATATAATATGCTTGCCTTAACCGCCGTAAGAAGGGGCTAGACTTGCCGTCCCCCTGGCTGGTTACCCCCAGCCACTCTTCGTGCATATATCCGTCGGGAAATGGGCCGGTAAATAACCCTTTAGTATCATGCACAAAAGGCTCATAAGCTTTCCACCACTCATCTACCCATTCGAAAACTACGGCTCCGAGAGAATTGCCTTCTCCGTTCTGAAAAGCCATATTACCGTCAATATCCTCCCAGCATCCGCGATGGTATTCTGCCTGAAGATTTTCTGCCTCATCAAGCGAGATGCCTTCGCCATAAGCAGGGCAGCCAAATTCCGTGATAAAAACCGGCTTGCCCGCAGCCTCTTTTACCTGGCGCCAAAGCAAACCAAAACCAAAATCACCGCGATATGCATTTGTGCCGAAGATATCCACGTCCGGGGCATCAACGGCAAATTTATCCAAATATAAATTGTCGCCGCTACAAATCGCTACTGGATGTTCGGGATCAATCTCTTTAATCTTCAACGCCACTTCATTAGCAAACTTAAAGAACGCATCCGGCTCTTTATCGGCGTTACATCCATAGCCATAAACATTCTCATTTCCCAACAGCCAAAATAAAATATACGGCTCATCCTTGTAATCCTGGACCATCTTTAACACGGATTCAGTCATCTTTTGCTTCTGTTCTTCATTGGTATAATCAGTGCCGGGATTCCACGGCGCGCCGGAACCGATTGCGTATTTTCCAAAGAAGTCGCCCATGATCACCATGATGCCGTAATTCTTATAAAGGTCGCTTAGAATTTCTTTATGCACGGTAAAAGGCTGATGATAAAGCCTGATGGTATTAATCCCCATTTCTTTCATCAATTTAAAATCGCCCACAGACGGCTCATCTGCGTCTTGTTTATTATTTTTATTTTTATCTACAAAGGCGTCGTATGGGCCGTCGGCTTTACCGTTCTTGTTAAAATCATCTTCCATCCAGTTAGTCTGGGTGCCGTTATCAGGAGATTCTCCGACTTTAGTCGGCGCGTAAGTCACGCCTTGAATCACATACGGCTTGTCATTCACCAGCAATTGCCAATCCCCGGTTTCATATTGCACTAAATGCACCTTGCCCTTGCCTAAACGTTTCTTAATACTTAATAAACTGACATCGGGCTTAGGCTTTAATTTTTCCAAAGGATTTACTTTAATGAATTTTCCTGGATTAGTCACTACTATATCATTGGAGACATCATGGTCAAAACCATTGATGATTTTAATGTCCGCATCCACCAGCTTATGCCCAAAACTCGGGTTACGCCGCAGGAGGTTCTTTATTTTCGGGATTGCTGCCTGCCCCACATACCAAGGGGTATGCCAATAGGTCCAGCCGTAAGCCCCGGGGAAATTCACGATGATCGAATAATAACATTTAATCGCCTGTTTTACTAAGCCGGATTTTTCCAAAATCATTGCGGTATAATATAATTTTACCCCTTGCGGTTCAGGAGCGGTTGCCCATTTTAAAAACGCAGCTTCCAAATCCGGGGAATGCAGGAAATCCCAATGCGAGCCGTCCAATCTTTTTTCTTTTACGGCTTTTTTGTATCCCGGGTCCCATCTGATTGAGGTAGTGTTCGGATATACCCCTTCTCCGACGGCAGCGCTTAAGCCTTCCTGGTCCTTCACAATATATTTATAATCCTTGGTGCCGATATTCTTAAACTCGCCATACTTAGTATAATTTACAAAGTCCTCTTTGCCGGAATCGTAGAGGGTTATTTTTGTCGGTGTTTGGCTGACCTTAATCGGAGCAGCTTCCACAACATTGATATCTGCACAGGGCGACGCAGGAAGATTCTCATTGGGCCTTAATTTCACGATACTTTCCCGGGCAGCCTTTGCCACCAACCAGAACCAGCCGCGCGGATCCCATGCCTGGGCGTAACAATATTGATAGACAACGGTCTTAAAAGCTTTAATCGCTTCTTC
>JAQUMX010000011.1 GCA_028717885.1 Candidatus Omnitrophota bacterium | reverse complement strand
GGGCATTTAAGTTTCATTTCAAGCGTTCTCCCTGAATACTGATCACCGCTTCTTTAAATTCAACATCTTTGCCTGATCCACTGATAGCTTCTTTTATAATTCCGATCAATCCGGAGCAACAAGGCACTTCCATATGCGCATAGGTAATGGATTTGATCTGGTTGAGGCCCAATATTCTCGCGAATTTTTCCCGATAAGCATCCGGGTCATCCAGTTTTGGGCAGCCGACTAAGACTATTTTTCCTTTTAATAAATCCTGATGAAAATTGGCATAGGCAAAAGGCACGCAATCCGCGGCAACCAGCAAATCCGCATTATTTAAATATGGAGCATGGGGCGGTATCAGCATAATCTGTACCGGCCACTGCTGCAACTCGGAATTTACCGCGATAGAAGCCTTGCTATTTGGCCCTGCCTGCTTTTTTCTAAAATCCATAATCTTTGACCCGGGGCAACCTACATGGTGAGCATGGTGTGCTTCTACTTTTTTTTCATCGAAAGCCTGCGCCTCTCTCTCTTCGATAGTAATAGCTCCCTGGGGGCAGGTTCCCAAACAAGCTCCCAAGCCATCGCACAAGACTTCGCTTACTAAACGTGCTTTATGGTCAATAATTTTAATTGCCCCTTCCCGGCAATTCGGGATACAAGCGCCGCAGCCGTTACATTTATCTTCATCAATCCTGATAATTTTCCTTTTTGACATAAGTTTTTACTCCTTTAACAAGGAACCTACTGTGATTGCCCCCAACTCAGCCAATACTTTATTCTCGATCCTGCTAATCCTGTTTCTTAACACGCAACAATTACGGTTAGGGCAAATTTTCTTTTTAAAAATACATTCATTAAGCTCAAGCGGCCCCTGGAATACCCGGATCAGGTCAACTAAAAAAATCTCTTTCGGCTTTTTTGCCAAAATAAACCCCCCATGATTTCCTTTAAAAGACCGCAGGATTTTTGCCTTATTTAATTGCTGGAGAATCTTTCTTGAAAAAGGGCGGGGCGTTTTCAATTCCCGCACCAGTTCCGAAACAGAAATAACCCTGTTTTTCTGTTGCGCCAGAAAAATAAGCGCGCGCATTGCATAATCAGTATCCCTGGTAATTAGCTTCATGACTAAATGATACTATATTAGTATCATTTAGTCAAAGGTTTTTTTTATTATTTTTTCTGATTATAGACTGGCGGGTTTATTGGTTGGGAAGGTGCGGTATATTCAGATTTTAAGAAAATACCGGCCGCTTATACCTGCGCATCGACAAAGAATTACTGACTACGCTTAAAGAACTGCAGGCCATGGCAATACCGGCAATTACCGGGCTTAAAAGAAAGCCGGTAACCGGATAAAGCATGCCCACAGCTAAAGGAATGCCGATGATATTATAGACAAATGCCCAGAAAAAATTCTGCTTCACTTTTTTCATTGCATAACGGGACAGGTCCATTGCCGTAACCACATCCCTTAAGTCATCTTTAATCAGCACTATATCCCCGGATTCAATCGCAATATCTGTGCCTGCGCCGATAGCCACCCCAATATCTGCCTGAGCCAAAGCCGGGGCGTCATTAATGCCGTCGCCTACCATCGCAACCTTAATCCCTTCTGATTGCAGACGCTGGATTTCATGCACTTTATCTGCCGGTAAAACTTCTGCCAGGATTTTGTGGATCCCCAGCTCTGCACCGATTGCCTGCGCAGTAGTGCGATTATCCCCGGAAATCATCATCACCCACTTACCCATCCTTTTTAACTCACTAATCACGGATTGAGAGAACTCCTTCAGCGTATCTGCCAAAGCAATCAACCCGATTGCCTCACTCTGCAGGCCTACGATCATCACCGTCTTGCCCTGCCGCTCAAAAATATCCATTTGTTTTTCTACCGGTGAAATATCGATTTGACGGTCTAAAAACAGTTTGCGGTTCCCCAAGAGGACCACTTGTCCTTCGAAACGTGCAATTACCCCCTTACCGGTAAGAGAATTAAAAACATCCGGATCGGGAATTTCCAGATTATTTTTTTTGGCGAAATTTACCACTGCTTCTGCCAGCGGGTGTTCCGAACGCTTTTCCGCAATCACTGCGTACCTTAAAATATCATTCTGGCTTATTTCTTTTATGCTAACTATATCCGTAATCGAAGGCACTCCCTGAGTAAGTGTGCCTGTTTTATCGAAAATAACAGCTTTCACCTGATGAAAAAATTCCAGGCTCTGGGCGGTTTTAATCAGGATCCCTTGATTTGCCGCAACCCCGGTTGCTACCATTACTGCAGTTGGCGTAGCCAATCCCAAAGCACAGGGGCAGGCGATAATCAGCACGGAAATAAATATCGAAAGCGCAAAAGCAAAACCCGCCCCAAAGAAAAGCCAAACAATCAAAGCAGTTATTGCGATAATCAATACTGTCGGTACGAAATAAGCGGAAATTTTATCTGCCAAAGCCTGGATCGGCGCTTTAGATGCCTGCGCCTGGCGGACTAACCTGATGATCTGCGCCAAAACCGTTTCCTTACCGATACGCGTTGCGCGGAATTTAAAGGTCCCGTTCTTATTTATCGTAGCGCCGATTACGAGGCTACCGGTTGATTTTTCTACCGGGATACTTTCTCCGGTAATCATGGACTCGTCAACTCCGGAGTGCCCCTCTACCACTACGCCGTCAGCGGGTATCCTTTCTCCCGGCCGCACGATTACGATATCATCAAGCACGAGCTCTTCAATAGGGACTTCGATTTCGGAATTTCCTCTGATCACGATTGCGGTCTTAGCTTGCAATTTCAAAAGTTTATTGACTGCCTGGGAAGTTTTTGCTTTGGCCCTGGATTCCAACAGCCTGCCAAGCATAATAAAGGTAAGTAAAAATGCGGCGACTTCATAATAAAGGTTCGCCTGCCCGATCAGGCTATAAAGATAGGCGCTGCCTACACCCAGAGTAATCAGGGTATCCATGTTGGCATTGCGGGTTTTAAAAAGCGTTAATATCCCCCGCTTAAAAAAAGGGTAGCCGGCAACGACTACCGGTGTAGCAAGCAGGAATTGGATTAAAGCCATATTATCCGTAATATGAGCGGAAAGCGGGAATTTAAAGTGCACGCTCATTGCCAAGTACATTAAAGGAAGGGAAAAAAGAAGCGAGATTAAAAACCTGACACTGATACTAAGGGTTTCATTTACTTGCGGCTGCCCCTGCTTGATTACCTTATATCCGCTATTATCAATTGCCGCTTCAAGGCTGCCAAGAGAAATCTTTTGCGGGTCATATTCGATATAGGCTTCTTCAGAGGCAAAATTAACATTTGCCTGTAAAACCCCATCGAGCCTGCCTAAGGCCCTTTCGATATTTGCCGCACAAGAGGCACAATGCATGCCGGACACCTGCAGAATTATTTTTTCCATAATTTATAGGAATAATCTTTGGAATTTCTTGATTTCTGCGCTCACGCTTTTTTTTGCCAACACCGCAGAAATCACGGCAACACAATCGGCTCCAGAATAAATCACTGTTTTGGCATTAAAAAGATTGATCCCGCCCACTGCCACAATCGGCAAATCTATTTTCTCTTTTATCTTGCTGATTAGGCTGCAACCTACCGGCTTACCAGCATCCAGTTTGGTGCGGGTGCTGAAAATCGGAGAAACTCCCAGGTAATTTGCGCCTTTCTTAAATGCCAGTTTTGCTTCTGCCAAGGAATGCACGGTTAATCCGATAATTTTATTTTTCCCCAGGATTTTTCTTGCTGCTTGTATCGGAAGGTCATCCTGCCCCAAATGCACTCCGTCTGCTCCTACAGCCAAAGCCAAATCTATCCGGTCATTGATCAGAAAAGTAATCCTGCGGCATAGCTTCCTCAACTTGGCTGCTTCTTGAAACATTTCCGCCGTAGAAAGGGCTTTATTCCTGTATTGTACGATCTTTACTCCCGCCTTCAAGGCATCTTCTACGTCATGGAAAAGGCCTCTGCGGCTCAAATGTTCATCGGTAATAAAATAGAAGCCTTTCATCCCTCTACTCTTTGCATTCGGTCAATTGCCTTTTTATCCAAAAAATAAAGGCAATCGAATAATTTTTCTTTGAAAGCCCCCGGCCCGGAAGTTTTCTTTGCGGCGCATTCCGCACTAATCTCAAAACAAACTAATCCTGCCACCGCTGCCAGGGCAAGATCCCGGCAAACTCCGGCAAAAGTAGCAATCACAGAGGTAGCCATACAGCCGGTGCCGACAACCTCAGACATCCTGGGATGCCCGTTTTTAATCAGATAAAATTTATCCTTAGATGCGACGATGTCTTCTTTTCCGGTAACTACCACCACACAACCCCATTCTTTGCTTAAAGCTTTTGCCGTCTGCACCAGGTTATTTTTTGTTTGCGCGGCATCAACTCCCTTAGTGCGCACATCTTCTCCGGCAATCCGGGAAATTTCCGAGGCATTGCCTTTAAGAATGTCAATCCTGCATTCCCGCAGCAGCTCGAAAGATTTTTCATTGCGCAAAGCTGTGGCTCCGGCTCCGCAGGCATCCAATATTACAGGAATCCCTTTTTTATTCGCAGCCCGGGCAGCTATTTTCATTGCCTCTACAAAATCCACAGTGAGAGTTCCGATGTTTAGAACCAGACTTGAAGCAATTCCCGCCATTTCCCCTACTTCTTCTTTTGCGTGCGCCATTACCGGAGAAGCGCCCAGCACTTTAACAATATTGGCGCAATCATAGATTGTCACCCAATTGGTTAAATGATGCACCAGCGGTTTTTCTTTTTTGACTCTTTCCAACAATCTAAAGGCGTCAATTTTTATTTTTTTCATAATTTAGAAAACGCAGACCAAGATTTCATTGCTTAAAGTTTATTTGTATAGAGCTGGATATTGGTTACTTTCTCTTTAATTTCTGCCAGATCTTTCAAAATCTGCTCTTGCCCAGCCAAGACCTGGTCCAATTTAGAAGCGGAAATATCCATATTGGAGCCTTTATCAGCCTGCGCCTGCAAAGATTTTGTCAGCGTGAAAAACCCGGCAAAAATAAGAACTAGGGCTAATGCCCACTTGACTAGCTTCGTTTTACGCCCCATTACGTACCTCCCGCGTTAAGGCTAAGCTTTGCTTAAAAATACCCCGGCTATTTTCTCTGCGCAAAACTTACACATATTCTCTTTCAAATGATACTTCAAAATATCAAATCCGCTGCGTTTAATCAATAACTTTTTGCATTTAGGGCAAATGGTATTACTGCCGAACCCGGAGACATTGCCGGCATATATATAGGTAAGGCCGCTACGCTTACCAGCTTCCAGAGCTTGCTTTAGAGCTTCTTCGGGAGTAAAGCTATATTCATTAAAACGGTAATCCGGATGAAAACGCGAAACATGCCAGGGGATATTTTTATCCAGAGCAGCAAGGTATCCTGAGATTGCGTTTAACTCTTCCGGGGAATCGTTTTCACCCGGGACAATCAGGGTAGTCACCTCTACCCAGATTCCCAGGCCCTTCATCAGGCGAATAGTTTCCAGTACCGGCCTCAAGCTTCCGCTACACATCTTTTTATAGGAATCCTCCTTAAAAAATTTCAAATCTATATTTGCCGCATCCAAATAAGGCTGGATCGTTTTTAAGGCTTCTTCGGTCATGTAGCCGTTAGTGACAAAAATATTCTTTAAATTTTTCGCTTTCGCCAGTTTTGCGGTTTCCAGCGCATACTCAAAGAATATCGTCGGTTCCGTATAAGTGTAAGAAATACTTCGGCAATTAGCAGCTTGAGCCTGTGCAACAATTTCTTCCGGAGATAATTCCGCACCGCCTAAAATCTGGTTATCCCTAAAGGACTTCTGAGAGATTTCCCAGTTCTGGCAAAAACCGCAGCGAAAATTGCATCCGATAGTCGCAAGGGAAAAACTTTCTGTCCCGGGCAAAAAATGATAAAGCGGCTTCTTCTCTATCGGGTCTACATGCGCGGCAATGGCCTTACCATAGGCATGGGTATAAAGAACACCACCCATATTCTCCCTTACCCCGCAAAATCCAAAATGCTTATCCTGAATATGGCAATGATGCGCGCAGAGATAACAATGCACTTCTTTTGCCTTCAGCTTTTCGTAAAGCAAAGCCTCTTTCATATGCGTAGCTTTTCTAGCCTTTCCTTCTCTAAAGGTATAGCCTGATCAAACCGTTGCTTTTGGCCGGAAAATTCATTATAAAGAATGCTTGCCTGAGGCGCGCCATTCAAATCGCAGTAGAAACTGGAAATTCCGCAGGCTAACTCTATTAATTGAAGGTCGAATTTTCCGCGCCCCAAACAGGTTGGGCCGGCAACTTCTTCTTCAGGTAAAAAAACCAGGTCGCCTTCCCTGGATAAGCTACTTAGGCGCTTGTTCTCCTCTTCATTCCTGCCTACGACTAATTTTGCTTGGTTATTGAGGCGGAAATGCCTGCCTATTTTAAGCAATAAAATATTCTCCAGATTAAACTCATCGTGTTCCATCAGGTCTTTTAAACGCCGGCTAAATCCCGGGTCAGTAAGCAGGCACCCTCCTGCCGGACAGGGGTAATCCTTGATCCCGAAATGTTGCGCTAAAGCAAATTGTTCGCTTCTGCGCCTGCCGACAATTGCCAGTAACTTATCTCTTTCAATCCAACCCTGCTTTTCCATGATCGTGGGCGGCAGGACCCGGGCGGAAAGAGGACGCAAGACCAAGCCTTCTACCCCTGCTTCTTTTTCAATTAAATGCATAGCGCGTTTACGTTGCGACATCGGCCTCTGCCCTAAGACTTCACCACTTACCAAAAAAGAGGCTCCTTCTTTCTGCATTAGCTCCTTTGCTTTTTTAAAAAGCAGGATCCGGCAATCGATACAAGGGTTTAAGTGCGAGCCATAGCCATGCTCGGGGTTTCTGACAATCGGCAGGAATTCCTCGGTTACATTTATGCTGACTAATTTTAGGCCGAGATTCCTGGCTACATCTTGTGCGCCATGAAAACACCCCTGAGCGGAACGGTGATTGCATTGGCAAAAAGGGCTGGCTGTATTTAAACATACCAGTTCTACGCCTAATTCCTGCATCAACCTTGCCGCTAAAGTACTGTCCAGCCCCCCGGAGATCAAAGCAATGGCTTTCATTTACTCACCTTTACAAAAATAGCCTGCGCCAGTTCCTTATCTACGGCAAACTGGCTGTGCCCCAGCTCAAAAACATAAGAAGGAAATTTTTGCAGTAAAACGATTGCCGTTCCGGGAAGCGCGCCGATAGCAATCAACTTCTGCATCTGGTGACGATCCTTTGCCCGCAGATACGCTACCTTCCCCTTCTTTTTTATTTTTAATTCTACCAACGAGACGATTCCCTCGTGATCAATAGCTCCTGGCATCTTAAAAAAACTCCTGATTTAAATGTGCAGATGAAACAAAAGAAAAATCTGGCTTACGGCAAACCCCACGGCAAAAGAGAAAAAAAGGATAAAAACCGACATTGCTATTCCCAGCCTTAAACCCCGTTCTTTGATATTCATCAGAAGCTGGGCAATACAAGGCAGGAATAAAGTGAGCGTAATACAGCCGATTACTAATTGATTCCCCGAAAGTAATCCTGCTTTCTTCAAATCGTAAAGACCGGCTGCCCCATAATCCCTGCGGAAAAATCCGAAGAGAAACGCTACCGAAGCTTGAGAAGGCAAGCCGATGAGCCTAATAGGATACTCCATGATCTTAACCAGGAAATTAAAGACGCCCGTTAATTGCCCTAACCAGATAAACACGCTGGCAAAAACAAAAAGCGGTAAAACTTCGAAAAAATACCATTTCAGGCGCACAAAGGTTTTACGTAAAATATTCCAGAGGTGCGGCAGACGCAGGGGCGGGATTTCCATATAAAAAGACGGTAACTCTCCCGGCATAATTTTAGCGGCAAGAAATCCGACAATCAAAAATACGCCGATAATAACCAAGAGCCAAATCACCAGCCCCAATGGCTTATCCCCAAGCAAGCCCATGATCACGCCCATCTGTGCGGAACAAGGAATTGCCAAAGCCAAAAGCAATGTAGCGATAATACGCTCGCGTTTGGTCGGAAGAGTACGCGTAACAATGGTAGCCATAGTGCTGCAGCCTAAACCTAAAACTAAAGGTATAACTGCCCTACCGGAAAGCCCGATTTTTTTAAAAAGCTGATCCACCAGCATTGCCAGGCGCGGTAAATATCCTGTATCTTCGATAATCGCAAAAGCAAAGAAAAAAGTGGCCACGATCGGCAAAATAATTGCAAAGGCGTAACGAAATCCCAGCGTAATAATACCGTAATCTCCTACTAATAAATCCTGTAAGGGCTGGAAATGCACTGTGTTTTTAACCAAACTGATCATGATCGGGTTAACGTGCGAAGAAAAAATATGCTCCTCCAGAAAATTCACCAACACGCCGGCCCCAAAAACTCCCACGAATTTATATAATCCGTAATAAAGCACGAGCAAAAGGAATGGCCCGCCGATAAAAGGATTCATCATCGCGCGGCTAACAATTGACCGTAAGGAATTTTTTGTGTTTTTTTTAACAGACATTACCTGCCCGGAAATCAAAGCAGCTTCCTTCTGGCGGCAGAGGCTGATAATGTAATTAAGCGGATGAGAAAAATGTTTTTTTGCTTCCTCGATGATTCCCGCGATTTCTTGCCGATGGGTTTTTTCCTTCTCCTGCACTAAATTTAAAATTTCCTTGTCTTCTTGCAGGATCAGCAAAGCTACAGAACGCCGGGAAATCCGGTAATCGGCGCTTAAAAGCCCTTCCAGCCTGGATAAATAAATTTCCAGAGGATCATCGTAGCCGATATGTTTAGCAAAACTTTTTGACATGTGCTTCAATCTTTCCTTTTAAAATATCCATTCCTTCTCCCGTAGTAGAAACCGTGGCAACCACGGGAATATTCAATTCTTTTTCCAGGCGCGCGGTATCAATATTTATCCCTAAGCCCCTTGCTTCATCCATGATATTTAAAACCAATATTATCGGTATTCCGGCCTCCAGAAGCTGCAGGGTAAAGCTAAGCATGCGCTCGAGGTTTTTTGCATCGATTACGTGCAGGACACAACAGGGCTCTTCCTCTAAAAGTATGGCGCGGCTAACCCGTTCCTCTTCACTCAGCGGCAAAAGCGAATACATCCCGGGCGTATCGATGATTTCGAATTCTTCATTGCCGATTTTACACTTGCCGCGCGATACCTCTACGGTTGTACCCGGATAATTGGATACCGTGGCGTAAGTGCCGGTAAGATTATTAAACATTACGGATTTACCGACATTAGGGGAGCCGGCAATAGCGATTTTACGCATTTGTAAAATTTCCTGTTATTTTGGTTAGTGGTTTCCTATGGCCCTTGCCAAGATGATAAAAATAATGCCGAGGATAAAAGTTACGATCGCATAAACACTTTTTTTGGATTGGGATTGTTTATGGATTTCGGGGATTAGATCGCAGGCACCGATATAAATGAACCCGCCGGCGGTAAAAGGCAATAAAAGATGCGTGAAGTTGGCGATATTCTCGCTTAAGAAAAATCCGCAGATGGTCCCCGCTATACAAGTCAACGCAGTCAAAAAATTATAATAGAGTGCTTTAAGCTTACTGAAACCTCCGTAAACCAACACTCCAAAATCTCCGATCTCCTGCGGAATTTCATGGAATATAATCACCAGCGCCGTAACGACACCGAAATGCACACTAATCAAAAAACTTGAACCGATTACTAACCCATCAATAAAATTATGCACGCCATCGCCAAAAAGGTTCAGGTAGGTAAAAACATGCACGCTGCATACCCCATTATGGCAATGCCGCCAATGCAGGTATTTTTCCAGGATAAAAAAGAAGATAAAGCCGATAATCAAGTTTGAGAAAACTATTTCTGAAGCAGAATTTTCCAGCGCTTCCGGTAAAAGATGCAGAAATGCCCCTCCAATCAAGCCTCCTGCAGAAAAACTGATCAGCAAAAATAATATTTTTTGCAGCAGCTTATCCTTAAGCAAAAGGGTAAAAATGCCGATCAGGGATATACTGCTTACGACAACACTTGCGGAAACCGCCCAAATAAAGTTCGCCATAATTAACTTCTTTCCTTTATCTATATATTATCATAACAGATTGTGCTGGGCAACAGTTAGTTAGACGGCAGAGCGCCCCCTAACCTTCATGGTGATGTTCTAAGTGCTGGTGCGGATGAGTATGAGTTTTACCGGTATGGCGATGGCTATGTACATGGATCAGGTTATTATCCTCTAACAACTGAATGTCATCTAAAATTTCACAAGGGTTTCCGGACCTGATTATTTTTTTCTCCTGGGAAAAAACAAAAACCCTGTCTGCAATTTCTTCAACTATATGCAGGTCATGCGTGGAAGTAATAATCGTTTTTCCCGCAGCGTTCTCATCTATTAGCAGTTCAATAATATGCCTGGTAGTCAAAGGGTCCAACCCGGCCGTCGGTTCGTCCAATATCAGGACATCCGGATTAATAATCAGCGTAGAGGCGATTGCGATTTTTCGTTTCTCTCCGATGCTTAACTGATGCGGCGACCTCTCCAAGAGCCCATTAATGCCTAAAATACCGACTACTTCCTCTAAACGCGCCTCGATTTCCTTCTTCTTCATCCCAAGCTGCAAAGGGCCGAAAAGAATGTCCTCTCGTACGGTTGGGCAAAATAGCTGCACATCGGGATTCTGAAAGACTAATCCGATCTTTTTCCTGAAATTTTCGGAAAAATCAGCGTCCTGAAAATCGCTTTCCTTTAATTCTTTGCCGAAAACTTTGATTTGCCCCTGCCCGGGGAAAATGAGCCCATCAAGCATCTGCAAAAGAGTGGATTTTCCGGAACCATTAGCCCCGATAACCGCTATTTTTTCTCCCCTATTAATTTCTACATCTATGCCGCATAAAGCAGGGAATTTTCCTAGGTAGGAAAAATGAACATTTCGTAATTCAAAAATTTGACTATCCATATCGATCTCTCTTTTTTAACGGCGGCTTAAATAAAATAAAAAGGCACAAATGCCCAAAACACAAAATAACCAGAGCCAATCTTTAATTCTTGCCCTAAAATCATTCAACACCTCCGGCTCTCCAGTGTACCCCCTTGAAAGCATTGCCTGATAAACCTGTTCATTCAGGCAATATGAACGGCTCCAGAGGTAGGCGATATTCCATGCCACGATTTGCTGCCCCCTCTTATAATGGATCCTGGTGCCAGTGCGGCTTTTAATCGCAAGGTAGGTATTCTCAATAATCCCAATGAATAAATATACATACCTATAACACATTCCCGCTATCATCACAAATACCTGAGGAACTTTAAAGATGCGCAAAACTTTCAATAGTTCAAAGTGCTTAGTGGTAATACTCATCAGGACGGCAAAAGATACGCAAGTGATAACGCGCATGACAAACAGGGCGGCTCCGGACAAACCTTGCTGGGTGATCACAAATTTAATACTTAATAATTTGAATGTAACCAGCGCCTCTCCAGGAGAAAAGATACTAAACAAAGCCGGAATGGCAATAACAAGCGAAAACAAAGGGATAAATACCCACGTCCGTTTCAAAAAAAACCCCAAATTAATCCTCGAAATCGCTGCCAATAGCAGGCACAATGCGTATAGGTAAAACAAAATAAGTATATTTTTTATAAGTACCGCTTGAATAATCAGCAGTAGAAAGGTTAAAACCTTTATTCTCGGATCAAGCAGTTGCAGGAACCCTTTTTTTAAAGCGAACTCTTCGGCAAAAAGAGACTCTTTTAGAAAATCCAGCGTCCCAATTAACGAATGTTCAATAAAATTGTTGCTATGCCTTTTCATAAAGTTATTTGTTGCTTTAGTGGCAACTTTCTATTTCCGCCTGGATAACAGCCTGCCCAATAATAACACAATTAAAATCACAAGGCAAATACCTACAATTGCCGATATTATATAAGCAAAGCTAAGCTGGCCCATCCCTTTTTGCTCCCAACCCTTAAATGCGTAATCAGGAATTGGCGCGCTCCAAATACTGGAAAACTTTTCCAGGCCTTTTGGAACATAACCAATGAGTTCTTTTATTTCCTCGGCCCCCCATTCACCCCATGCCGCCCCAGCCTTAAAACGTTCCGGCAAAAGCAAACCAAGAGGAGAAAGCACAATCAAAACCCCTAATCCTATCCATAATTTAGTAATGATTTTCATAGTTATAAGCCTCCTTTTTCTTCAAGTAATTCAGGAGAGTGTTTTTGCAGGTATTTAACGACCAAAGCAGTAACAATAGCTTCTACCCAGCCAAAAATCAAAAGATGTTCCCCTGCCATCGCCGCTACTGCCACATTTAGGCCGTAAGGACAGTACAAGGCTTGGCCGGTAGCGGTATGATGCAAGAGGGGCTGCAGCCCAAACTCAATTCCGGTAAATAAAGCTGCCATATTTAAGGCGACATAACCTGCCACCCCGGCTGCAATCACCCTGCGATTCGAATCTATCGGTGCATTAAAACTAATAGCTTTATAAAGGTAATACCCTACAAAGGGCAAAACAAAAGCCATATTAAAACAATTGGCTCCGATAGCAGTAATACCGCCATCGCCGAATAACAATGCCTGAACCACCAAGGCAACAGTTATTGCGATACAAGCTGCCCAAGGCCCCAGAAGTATCGCTACTAATACTCCTCCTACTGCATGCCCGGTACTCCCTCCGGGAATCGGGACATTAAACATCATGATTACAAAACTAAATGCCGCCCCGATTGCCAGCATCGGCACCTGTTTTGCCTTAAGGGTTTTTTTCACAATCTTCGATGCAGCCGTCCAGATCGGCAGCATCACAGCATAAAACGCCCCGCATGTTGCTGGGCCCAAGTATCCATCTGGTATATGCATAATTTCCTCCTTTTTAGAACTCCATTTGCGCCCGCATGCCGCCTACAAAAACATTATTCGGGTCATCCCCGACATCTTTACCAAAAGCGTTCCAAATGTATTGCAAATCAGGGCTCAATGATAAATGGTCATTAAGATGCAGTTTATAGTACGATTCAATATGCCCTTCTGGCCGGGCGGAAAAGCCGTAATACTCTTTATAGTCTCCGGAAGGAAACGCCTGGCCGATTGCAAACGCTAAAATATCTTTTTCCCTGCCCCAAGGCTTTCCTTCAACTTGCAAACCCGCACTCCAGGATTGCTCAAGCGAATAAGGCAGCCCGCCGCTTGCCGTGAGATCTGGGTTATAGACCTTTGGGTCCTGCCAGCCATAACGGACAAAAAGGGTAACAATATCACTAACCTTCTGGTCGAAGCTTAAACCAAAACCATAAGCTGCCTCTTTAGCTTTTTCGCTATCCAGCCATTTAGTATGGTAGAGATTATTATTCCAGCCGTAAAATCGATAATTTCCGGCAAGGTTCGAGAAATTCGTTTTTAAAGTTATTTGACCGATATTAAACAGGTTATCGAACATCTTGCTCCAATTATCGCTGTTACCGTTAAACATACCGTAGCCTAACTCAACCCAATCTTTCGGTAAAACGGCAATGCGTAATCCGGCGGTGTTATCCGGAAATTCCAGTGTCGCAGAATTACGGAACATCCGGCCTAAGAATTGAGTAGTTTCGTCATTGGCGACTTCGTTTTGGTCAAAATATACCGTCGGATCAAGCTTGCCAAAGGCCAAAGCTGCTTTGTCTTTAAATAGCCCTTGTTCATACCAAAGCTCGGTTACTCTGACGTTTTCGTGGTTATCAGCATCACGATTGACATTACTGTACAATATCAAATCGTCTTCGACCCCGTCTCCCTGGCCGCCTTCTAAATGCAGGAACGCCCGGCTGTCAAACTCTTTGAATTCCTTAGCTAAAGTTATATCCGCCGAATACGATCCGTCAGTACGATTTCTCTTCTGCGTTTGCCCTTCGCTGGAATTATTCACATTATTAGCCCCTTGTACTACCATTGTCAGGCCCGCTCCAAGCTCAAGCCCCTCCATAATTTGCATTGTTTCGCTTGGGGCACGCTTAAGCTTCTCTTCAAACTGCGAGAACTTTATTTCATAATCGCTTATTTGCTGCGCCTGTATTTTTACCGTCGTATTCTGAGTGGCAATGAATGTATCCTGCTCGGAAACTTTTTTCTCCAGAGCCTGGATACGTTCTTTCAGCAGCTTAATTTCATCCCTGATCGATACTTCATCTGCAAGCACTGGATTACAGAAAAAAGCACCGATTAACAACAATAGCGAAAATTTTTTTATTACCGCCATAAATATACCCCCCTTTCGTTATTTACCCAGGCACAAGCTTATGGTATACTTATGGCTGGGCTTGGTTGTTTTGATCTGGCCAAGTACCGCGCCCCGCCTGATTCTTTCGCGAGAGGATGGCGGGGTGTTATTTTATAATACGTTTTTTAATTTCGTGCTACGAATAGGCAAAAAAATAATACCTAAATATCCTTTCCTGTACTAGACATGCTTAAGGTGGCGTGCTTAACCCACCTTACCGCTTTTAGCGAATCACTTAGTTCTTGCGCCTTACAGGGGTTACCCCTTACCGCAATAATTTCCAAACAGTTATGGTGGTCCAGATGGATATGCTGGGTAGAAATGATAATCCCGCCAAAATCGTGCTGAATATCCATGAGCTTATTTACCAATTCGCGCTTGTGGTGGTCGTAAATTACGGTAATCGTACCGGCTATTTCTTTGCCTTCCTCCCACTGCTTCTTTACCAAATCTTCCCTGATTAAATCGCGGATAGCCTCGGAACGATTAGTATATTTTTTGCCTTTAAGGTGCGTATCAAAGTGAAGAAGCAGGTCCTTTTCCAGCGAAACTCCAAATCTTACCAATTGTGGCATTTATACTCCTAATATAATGTATTACGATTTTTATAATCATAACACACTATAAATTTTTGTCAAGAAAAAATCTTTGCCGGTTAAAATTTTTTTAGTAACGCGAATTTTCCTGGTCCGGAGAAGATTAGAGCCAGGCATATGCAGATCAAAACAAAATTATACTCATAACCTCCTGCCTGGATAAAAAAGCCTTTTGCCAAATGCACCTTCAAAACTGCTACTATCATGAAAATTAGGATTGAAACTGCCGCAAACCTAGTAAAAATACCAAAGATTAAACACAAACCTCCGATTAACTCTGTGTAAGCAGATAGATAAGACCAGAAAACTGCGGGCTTAAATCCCATACCTACCAACATACTAGCGAAACCATTTATTCCTGGCCCGGAAAATAACCCAAAGGCCACTTGTAAACCATGCGCCATAAACACTATCCCTAAGCAAACCCTGAGGATCAACAATACCAAATCATACATTCTGACCTCCTTGGCTAATTATTTCTTTGCTTCTCCTATCACGAGATTGCCTATTAAAGCAAGCTTATTTCTTAAACCAACTGAACGGTAAATACACATCAGGTAATGCAGAAATGTGGGAAAAAGGCCTTTAAGTTTCACTCCAAAAACAACCCCGCAAGAGCGATTATTCGCCATGGGGATAATAAACCCTAAGTCTCTTGGCCGGTATGGGCGCAAGGGTTTCTTTTTTATGCATCTGGCGATGTTCTCCGCAGCTAAACAGCCTTCGACAATGGAAAATTGCACTGCCATACGTAAATTAACACCTCTAAAAGTAAAATCCGCAGCGTCTCCGGCTGCAAAGCAATCCGGACTAAATTTTAAATTTTCATCAACCTTAATCCTGCCTTGAGGGCTTTTCTCTATTTTTAGATCCTGGATAAACTTGGCGGTTTTTACCCCGGCTGACCAAATTACCAATGCCCTTTCCATAACTGTGCCTGATGCTAGAAAAACCCGTTCTCCATCGGTCTTTTCTATAGAACTATTCAGGACGAGCTCAATAGATAACCTCTTTAAGTTTTGTAAAGTATACTCCTTCATCCAGCCCGGTAAAGGCCCGAGAATAGACCCGGAGCGCTCAACAATGATAATCCTTGCCTCTTTATTGGTTTTCTTTAAATACTGCCTTAAGTTTGTAGCTACCTCTACTCCGGTATATCCGCCTCCGCAAATTATAAAGTAAGCAAAGCTTTTTTGTTTTAAAGCAGCCATAAGCAACTGCGCGTCTTCCACACTGTTTAATTTATAGGCATGCTCTCTTATATTATCATTGCCATAAAAATTGGTTTCGCTGCCGCTGGCAATTATCAGATAATCATAGGCAAGCTGCTGGCCGGAAATAAAAATTTGTTTCTTTTCCAAATCAATGCTCTCTACCCGGCTATTGATAAATTTAACCCCTTCTTTAAGGCAGAATTTATCTGTTGCGTATTCGAGGTTCCCGCTTTTAATCCTGCGCCCGATTGTATCCGGCAAAAGCGGAAGAAAATCAGCGTGTGCCTTTTTATCGATCAAAACAACCTCTAACGCCTTTTTTTCTGCTTTAAGCTTTTTAGCTGCAGCCATCCCGGCAAACCCGGCTCCGATAATTATTATTCTTTCCATTACAGCACCCCAAAAATTAAAACCAGCGAAATAAAAGCTTGTACGGCAATAGCCAGCTTCGAAGACTCTAGCAAACGCATTTTTTCTTGGGAAAAACGTTTTAAAATCACCCCTGCTTTAAAAGCCGGAACAAGAAAAATTACCGAAAGAACAGCCGCGGGTTTTAGATTCCCTAAGCCGATATTTAAAAAAATTGACCCGAATGCCAGCAAAATCAGTAAAGCATATATAAAAAACGCCCTCCTCGCTCCCACAATGCTTACCCAGGTAAATTTCTTGGCATTGCTGTCTTCCTGAAAATCAGGGACTTCATTCACAAAAAGGATTGCCGTTGTCAGGAACCCGAAAGGCAGGCTGAGAAGAAAACTTTTTAAATCGGGAAAAATCCCGGTTTGAATAAAATAACCTCCCATGACAGGAGCCGGGCCAAAAAATAAAAAAATAGCCATTTCTCCCAGGCGATGATAGGAAAACTGCAGCGGCTTATGCGAATACAGCCAGCTTAAAGCGATAATCGCCAAAAAAATCCCGAAAGGAAAGAGATTACGCAAAGCTGCTGCCAACAGAACAGCACAAAGCAAAGCGAGAATTCCAAAAGATATTGCAGCCAGCAAAAAAAACCTCTCGCTAAGGATTTTTTCTTGGATCAGTTTGGAACCGCCGAAGAACCCATAAAATTTCTTATCCTGACAGTCTGCCCCGCTCTTAGAATCCGCATAATCATTGATGAGGTTGGCGCTTAAGTGGGTGGCGGCAACACAGAATAACCCCAAAAGGAATCCCAATAATTTGAAATTAGTCTTTTCTATCAAGGAGCCAAAAACAAAAGGAAGGATACTCGCGGTAATGAATGGCAGCCTCAGTGCCCTGAAGAAATTTTGCGCGGCTTTAGGCATTTTGCAAAGATTATTTAGGTTGCGTTAAATTTAAGCCTATGTTACCATAACCCTATGCTTTTTAAAATGAAAAATACAATCGAAAAAGAACTCTTATCCTGTGCGCAGGAACTGAAAAAAAACTATTCCCTGCACAAAATTTCTCCTCTGCTGATTAACTACATCAAAAATTTTATCAGCCGGGAAGGTAAGCGCGTGCGGCCATTGCTTCTTATACTCGGATACCAAGGGTTCGTAAAAAGGGCGTCTCCCGGGCTTTACAGGAGTGCTGTTTCTATCGAACTGCTGCATGATTTTATGCTGGTACACGATGATATTATCGATAAATCCGAGATGCGTAGAGGCAAGCCTTCGGTACACAAAATGCTTAACGATTACCTGCGCAATTACCCGCCGCAAAAATTTAGCGGCGAGGACTTAGGTATTGTCGTGGGAGACGTGCTTTACGCTATGGGCATCGACACCTTTCTTGCAATCAAAGAAAAATACCCGCGTAAAGAAGAAGCCTTAAAACAACTCGTGCGTGCAGCACTTTATACCGGAAGCGGAGAATTTATCGAATTATTGTGCGGCACAAAAACTCTGGATAAAGTCAGCAAAGAGGATATTTATAAAATTTATGACTATAAAACCGCTTATTATACTTTTTCCTCGCCCCTGGCAATCGGGGCAATCCTTGCCGGAGCCCCAAAAAAAGAAACAGAGCGCATGATTAAATACGGGATATACCTGGGCCGGGCATTCCAGATCAAAGATGACATTATCGGCATGTTCGAAGAAGAGAAAAAAATCGGAAAATCTACGCTTACCGATTTGCAAGAAGCAAAAAAAACTCTCCTTATCTGGTATGCCTATAATCACAGTAACAAAGCAGCAAAGAAATCAATCCGGAAAATCATGGAGAAGAAAGTTGCTAAACGGGCAGACCTACTGGTAATGCGCAGGATTATTTCTGACTCAAAAGCTCTGGATTACGCGAAAAATGAAGTAACCAGCCACTTAAGCACTGCCAAAGCTATTCTGCAATCCTCGAAAATGCGGCCCAAATATAAATCCATGCTCGATGCTTATGCCGCAGAAATCCTCAAAGTCTAACCACCCCGCCTAAAAACAGATGAACTTACAGGTATTGTTTTTGATATCCAGCGCCAGATCGTTTAAAGGGTCGATTTTTAAAGCCCGGTCCAGGCATTCTTCGTATTTTTTATTATCACCTTTTATTTTATAATATTGCCCTAAGCGGACATAGGCGTCGGCGAAAAGCGGATCTGATTGTACCGCCTTTTGCAAATACTCGCCGGCTTTATCAGGGTTGCCTCCGGCAAACCCCGGAGCCATCAGATAAAAACTGCCTAATCCGAAAAACACAGCCGGTTCATTCGGCTTTAAGCTCTGTGCTTTCTTCAAAGCAGGAAAAACCGCGGTACCGCTGATTATTTTCGCTAACGGCCCGCCATTATGCGCAAGCATCCCCTTAGAGCCGGAAAAAATCAGGAGCGCGCGCACGTAATTGGTCAAATCGCTTTTTTCCCGGCCATTATCTATAACCTTATCTACGAGGTTTATCGCCCCGTTATAATCCTCTTCCCGGTACTTTAGGTATGCCAAGCTGATAAAAGCCGGAGCAAAATCAGGATGTGCAATGATAATTTCTGAGAGCATTTTTTTGCTTGCCTCAATATCATGAAAACGCCGCATTACCTCAGCTTCTCCCCACCTAGCAGAATAGTATCCCGGGTCCTTCCCGGAAATCCCGGCAAAGGCGCTCTCTGCTGCCTTATCATCGTGTAAATTCAAATACACCAGCCCCAGAATATATAAATCATCTACTGAATCAGGATTGCGCTGCACATTCTCTAAAGCCGAAGCAAGGCTTAAAGTATCTGCTTTCTCATGCAGCTCTTTCCATTCTGCCGCGAAGCCCACATTAAAATAAACTAAAAGCATCGAAATAAGAATTAACCAGCGCCTTTTCATAAATATTCCCCCTTTATGCGGTATTTTATGCCAAAAACATGCCTTGTTCAAACAAAAGTTTAGCGGTAAAATATATGCCATGAAAATTACATTAGCCAAATCGGCAGGATTCTGTTTCGGCGTCAAGCGCGCTATTGAAATCGCCTTTAAAACGGCAAAAAAAGGCGCTAAGGTCTATATGCTCGGCGATATCGTGCACAATGAAGATGTAGTCAGGCAGATCCAGAAAGCCGGGATTTGTAAAATAGAACGGCTCTCCCAAGGAAAAGGGAAAATCCTGCTCATCCGTGCGCACGGAGAATGCAAAAAAACTTTTGCCCAAGCAAAAAAACTGGGGTTTCAAATCATCGATGCTACCTGCCCAATGGTAAGGGAAATCCACCGCATCGTAAAAGTTATGGAACTGGCCGGGTATAAGATCATTATCATCGGAGACAAAAAACACGAAGAAGTGCGCGGCATTAGCGGCCAACTTGAGAATCCGGCAATCATTATCGATCCTGCGGAAAAACTCCCCTTAAAAAAATTACAGGGCTACAAGAAAGCCTGTGTAGTCGTGCAGTCAACGCAAAACCTGGAAAAAGCGGTTAAGGTCGTGGCAAACTTAAAAAAAGTTTTCCAGCAGCTTAAATTTTTCAATACGATCTGCCGCACGACCCGCCTAAAACAGAAAGAAATCAAAACCCTGCCGAAACAAAACGACCTGATTATCGTTATCGGCTCAAAAACCAGCGCCAATACGCGCCGGCTTTATGAAATTGCAAAATCGATTAATCCGCGCAGTTTCTGGGTGCAATCTAAGGATGAGCTAAAAAAGGGTTGGTTCAGGAAAGCAAAAACGATCGGCATTACGGCGGGTGCTTCCACCCCGGAGTCAACCACACAGCAGGTAATCTCTCAAATCAAAAAAATCGCTAAAAACCAAAAGCTTACTTAGTGGTAAGGGCTACGATCTTTCCTTCGATAAGCTTCTTATGCTTTTCTTCTTCATTGAGCAGGGACAATAACAATTCCTTGATCGCAGGGTGCTCTTCGGAAAAACGGCGGTACAATTTAATCGAGCCTTCTTCTTTAGAGAGGGCTATTTCCAATGCTTCCACGGGAGTCATCGTAAACCTCCTTTATTAAACAATCAATTTTAAAACTTCGCTGATAGGTTGATCCTTGTGTATCCCTAATTCCCGTGCCGCAGCAGTGCATCCGTCAACTTTTGTCCCCAGCGCCTCTTGGATGGTCGAAACACCAACAATCCTCACTGCCGGGTCGGAAAATTTTTCTGCCACTGTAAGATCCAGGTAGCCGCACATCACATAACCTTTCTCGCCTAACAAAACAATCAGGTTCTTTGCGAAAAAAGGCACCAGGCATGCTTGGATATATTTCTCTCCGACCTGGATTTTTTCCTGCTGGATTTTCGCCTGCGGCCTAATCTTCATCGGAGGAGAGGCTTGAGACATTGCGGTCGATAAATTCGATGATCTTCTCCTGGACCGGCTGGGCCAAGTGCATAAATTCAACGCCCATGCCCGGCTGCAAGTGCAGCTGAATCTGTTTATCCGGCAGCCACACTACCTTTGCCTGTAATTCAAGTTCTTCGTTTTTTGGGGGAAGTTTAAATTTTAGGATTACCTCATCTCCGAGCTTGAATTTATCGCAGCCAAAAATATAGGCGCCGATTGCGCTTAAATTCAAAATATCCACCTTAAAACAAGTAGGGCTTTTTTCGTACTTGTTCTTTAATTCTACTTTAATATCAATAGGCAGCCGCTTAAAACGCCTTCTTAGCTGCATCTTTTTGATATTCTCGATAACCTTGTCTTCCTTAAGCATGGAGATCGCCAGCTCTTCCGTAGCGCAACTATCGATTACCCTGTCTAATCCGGTAACAGAAAAAATATTCTTCAGGTGGGTTGGGATATTTACGAATTTTAACCTTCCGTTATAATTGATAATTTCCCGGTATGCCAGGGCAATTGCAGATACGCCGAGATAATCGATAAAATCTACTTCTTCGAAATTAAAAACTACATCTATATATCCGTCGCGTACACACTGGCCTACGGCTTCCACCAAATTAGCGGCATCCACATCGATCCTGCCGAATAAGTCCAAAACAATCACATTTCCTTTGGTCCGCGCCCTGATCTCCATTATCTACCCCTTTAAGCAAAACCCTAAACGCCAATATTCTGATTTTACCTTTGCATTCTCTGTAATCTTGATTTCCGCTTCTTTATCTAAAGCCACTACCCCGTGCCAAGTGCCCTTTTTTACTACTACCGGCCGGTCTAAATAAAAACAGCGCAAAGCCCGTTTTGATTTGCCTTTTGCCAGGTATAAAAGGGTTTTTCCCTTTACCGGCTCAAAGCTTTCGTAAGTGCCTGCATGCCTTTCCAGCCGGTCAATAGCCTTATCCCTTACTACCAGATAAGCGATCCTCCAGCCTGTTTTTCCCGGCTCTGTGACTACCTTACAGAAAAGGTTCTTATTTTTATTGGCGGAACTTTTCTGAGGATACTCTATTATCTTTCCAAAATACCTGAAATTCCCGGCATTGATTTTTTCTTTGCGTAACATAAATAAGATTTTAGCATAGAATCGGGCTTTTGCAATAATTCTTACTCGAAATTGCGCAATTCCTCGATTAAACGGTCCTGCTCAGAGCGTTTCAGGAAGACACTAGTGGATAAGGTAAGGTGCCTCTCGCAAAGCGATTTAGCATTAGGGAACTTGCCTTCAGGCAGAATTTCCTTAATATAGGGATAGTTATTCACCGTACCGGTATAAATCACTGAAACCCCCAGCCCGCTGTCTTCATGCTTTGCCAAAAAGCGGTTGCGTTGCTGCGGATGGCTAAACAGCAAAGTTAAATAAGGATAAGCCCCGCTTCCTAAGGCCGGAGACGTAATTGCCTGCACTCCTTTTACCCCCTTTAAGCCCCTCAGGTAATAATTTGCCTTTTGCCTTTGCCCTTTTATCATTTCTTCAAGGCGGTGAAAACTAAAATGCCCGATACCTTTACGCAAGTTCGAGACCCGATGCAGGGGGAAATTCTCGTCGAATTCTTCGATTGCCGCCTTAAGCTTATTACCCTGCAGCTTCCAAAAAATCTGCGGCAGGCGGAAAATAAACCAGAAACCGAAGGGCCGGTAAAGCAAGGCGTAGCCAAAAAGCTCCAGGATTTTTATGGTTTCCGAAAATGAAGCTTCCCGCGCAATTTTCTCTTTTTTTTCCTCGATAATTTTCGCGTGGGCTTCATTTTTTGTAACCAACACCCCGCCCTCATAGATAGTCAGGCCTTTACCGCGGCAGAGGCTGTAAAAAGCGAAGTCGCCGAATGTGCCGATTTTTTTCCCTTTATATTCTGCCCCCAGGCTTTGCGCGCAATCCTCAATCAGAAAAATACCGTATTTTTCTGCGAGACTTTTAAGCTTATCCAAATCTATTGCCAGGCCAGCCAAATGCACTGCCACTATTGCCAACACATCGTTTTGAGCACAAAGTTTTTCCAATGCATCGTAATCGAAATTAAAATTATCCGGCTGGATATCGCAAATTTCTACCTTTAAACCCGCCCGGCTAATAGCCAAAGGCACTAACGGACAGACAAAAGCCGGGATAATTACAGCCTTATTGGAGGAGATTTCTTTCAATCCTTCCAGGATAAAATAAAAAGAGGCTGTGCCGGAATAAGCGACCTCGGCGAAATTTACCCCCAAATACTTTTTAAAATCATCTTCTAAACTTGCGCTATCGTGGCCGAATTTAAACAGAGAGAACAGGTCGCTCCAGTAGAGGGGAAAACCTGCGGTAGGCGGGACTTCTCGGAATATGCTCACCTGGTATATTTTGACGGCGTAACAACAAATATTGCTTTACTTAAATTCAAACTTATTCTATGATAGATTATCTTTTTACGCAAGTTTTTTATTTTTGCCTTTAAAAAACCAATGCCCAAGAACAGAATTACCCTAAAACTCTTATTTTTTCTCGTTGTAACTGATTTTCTGGAAACTTTGACTCAATATTGCTTTAAAAAAAGTGCTATTCCGGAAAGCAGTTTCATGATTACCAAGTTCAACGATGTCTTCTTTTTCCTCAAAGAAGTGGTCTTATCCGGTTTTCTTTGGCTGGGATTAGGCTCAGTTTTCATTACCTTCGTGATCTGGTCAACCATCCTCTCTAAAATCGACCTAAGTGTAGCCGTGCCAATCTGCAGTTTTAGCTACATTCTAGTACCGCTGGTATCTATTTTTTTTCTTGGCGAACAGATGACTTTTCTCGACTGGACAGGGATTGCCTTTATCCTTACGGGAGTAATTATCGTTTCTACGAGCACAAAACATAAGGAAATCGTTATCACATGAGCGTATTTTTTATCCTATTCCTGATTATCCTTACCAGCCTTTTTGATACCATCAATCAGCTTTTTTTAAAAACTTCGATCAATTCCCTGGATTTCAATATTAAAAGCGTTTCCCAGGTGGCTACTTTTATCAAACAACTGATCTCCCTGCCTAAAGTATGGATCGGATTTATCTTCTGTACCCTCTCGTTATGCATCTGGCTTTTTGTCCTCTCTAAAGCGGACTTGAATTACGCCTTCTCCGCAGACAGTATGCATTACATCTTTATTGCCCTGGGGTCAAAATTATTTTTGAACGAAAAGGTAGGAACGCGGCGCTGGGTCGGGACAATTTTTATAGTGATAGGAATTATCCTGATTACCTGGAGCAACTACTAATTCCAGAATAAGGATTTAAGCGGTAAGGGCAATGCCTTTCTTCAAAGCTTCTTCAAAAAGGTCGACTGCCAAATCAATCTCTTCTTCTTTAATGTAAAGTGAAGGCGCTAAAGTAAAAACGTTCTTATAATACCCACCTACGTCAAGCACCAAGCCTCTTTTCTTGCCGCCGGTACCAAGCTTTCCGCTTAAACCGATATTAGTAATGGCGTCGGTAAGCTCCTTATTCGGAGTAAAGCCGTCCTTTTGGCAAATTTCGATTCTTAGCGCCAGGCCTAGCCCGGAAACATCCCCCATCTGCGGGTATTTCTTTGCCAGCTGCCTTAAAGCAGAAAGGAAATATTCCCCTTTTTTCGGGGCCTGGACTGCGAAATCCGATTCTTCGATCAGCCGCATGGTTTCTAAGCCAATTGCCGTGCCCAGCGGGTTCGAGGAAAATGTGGAATGCGTGGAACCCGGAGGGAAGACATTCGGAGAAATCAATTTTTCTTTTGCCCAGATGCCGGAGAGCGGATTTAACCCGTTAGTTAAGGCCTTGCCAAAAACTACGACATCAGGCACAACATTAAAATGCTCGATGGCCCAGAATTTTCCTGTACGGAAGAACCCCATCTGGACCTCATCGTCGACCAAAAGAATATTATAACGGTCGAGAATCTCTTTTAATCCGCTAAAATATTCCGCCGGAGGCACGATATAGCCGCCTGTCCCCTGTACTGCTTCAACGTAAAAAGCGGCGAACTCGCAATTATTATTCTTTTTATTCACCACTGAATAATATTCCGTCTCAAAAAGCCTTTCAAACTGCTGCAAACAATATAGGTCGCAAAAACCTTTTTTCTTATCATAGGGGCAACGGAAGCAATACGGATAAGGAATGAACATTGCCCGGTCGGAAAAATGCCCGAACTTCTCGCGGTAACGGTAACTGGAAGTTATGGCGGAAGCGCCAAGCGTGCGGCCGTGATATCCGCCCATAAAAGCAAAAACCAGGTTTTTCTTGGTGTGGTTACGTACGACCTTTAAAGAATCTTCTATTGCCGCAGAACCACCCACATTAAAATGCACCCTGCCTTCTGCCTCAAAAGTCAAGTCCATCCTTTGTGCCAGTTTCGTAGCTAAATGGATTTTCTCTTCGTGCAGGTACTGACAGGCAAGTTGCGGAAGGGTGTCGATCTGTTTCTTTAAAGCTTCATTGAGCCTGGAATTACGATAGCCGAAATTAGCCGCAGAATACCACATCTGTAAATCCAGGAATTGCGTATCCTCGCGGTCATAAAGATATATGCCTTCGGAGCGGTTAAAGATATTGAGTTTCTCCGCATAATGCACTGTATCGCCCCAGGAACAATACCTGGCTTCCAATTTCAACAGCGGATCTTCTTTCATCCTGCCGTTCTTCTTTTCTTTCTCGGTTCTTTCTTTTTGGCTCATTTTCCCAACCCCCGGAAATAGTTATGAATATCTTCGATAGAATTAAAGGCAACGCAGAGGCGCTTTTTGTCCCTGAAGTGCCGCAATAGCCTGCCTTTGGCAAAAACTATGTCGGAACATTCTGCCGGGCAGATATCCGAAAGCCCATCCCCGACATACATAATTATTTTATCTTTAACTTCCTTTTTTAGCAAGTTTTTCTTTTTACAGTGCGCGCAGCGCGGGCACTTCTGATTGCGGTAAGGGAAAAAAGGGGCCAGCCTGTTTCCGGAAAACCTTAAACCATTGGCATATACTTTGACTTCTCTGATGCCGTTGTTTTTCAGAATCTCCTCGATAATAAACTTAAAGCTGTCGCTTAAGATAATCGGGCTTAATCCTTCCTTTTTTAACATCGCGAAAAACTTATGGAAGGTAGGGTCGATTTTAATCCGGGAAAGGTAGCGCACTAGATCCTTCCGGTTCACCCTCACTGAGCGTAACTGCCCTTCAAGGCAAGCTTGAGAACCGATTTTGCCTTTTTTCCATGCCTGCTCAAAGGAAACCCATCCTTTATTTATGGAAAAACGCTTTACGATGTCATCCAAAACATCGAATGGAGTAAGGGTGTTATCAAAATCAAAAAAAACCCTGCAGTCAGAAATACTGGAAAGCCTGCGTTGCATGGAAAATGTTTATCCTAAATTCGGCCTGCGGCCTTTATTTGCTTTTTTTGAGCGCCAATTAAGCTTGCCTCTACGTTTCCTTTTACCCATTTATCCTCTCCTTCTAAATTAATATTTGTAGTATTTTTCTGGCGTAGCTAAAGAAATAAAACGCACAGCTTCTGCGATGCAAACGCGAATCGCCCGCTCCATCGGCGTGCTTGCGTAAACAGTTAAGCCATCGCCTAAGCCGAGATTACCCGCGGTTACAGCACTAACCATGCTATCCGCTGCCTGCCCCTGTACCCGGGTAGCTGCTAAAACCTGGGAAGTAGCACTATCAACAATCCGGATATCCAGAGCCAGATGTGCTTTATTCACTGAGGCTCCTAATAACCCGCCTAAATTACCATTCGCAGCGCCTCCGCCGCTACCAATCCCGGCACTGCCTCCGGAAGATTGCGGCTCGAATTCTGTGACTGTCGCGGTAAGAATAAGATCGGAATTTTTAGCTACCTCCGCCCCTGTTTTCTGGCGGTCGATAATAACAAAACGGCTGCTGTTATTTAAAGCAACCAGGAGCATTTGCCGTAACCCCACAGCCACTTCCATGCCTGCTTTTGCCGCCTGTAAGTCAAAATCCGCCACCACAACTTTTGCCTTTGGCCCGGAATAAGCCGGTAAAGCGGCAATTTTTAAGTTATTTTTTGCCTGGGAACCAGGCTTAAAGGTAGCACATCCGCTAAGAATCAGGAGCAGGCATGTAGAATAGAAAACAAAAAGAGGTTTCCTCATATAAATTAATTAATTTTACACTAAAAATCGCCCCAGGTCAAGGCTAAATGCCTTATACAAGCTTAGCTAACAAGCTAATCCTGCGTATCAAATCATAGGGCTTTTCCAACCGGATCTTTTTTTCCATCCCGGGATCGCTTAATACGATAATTGCCTTAACTTTGGCGCGCCTGGCAGTTTCGGCATCAATAGCCATATCCCCGACAAAAACTGTTTCACCGGGTGCAAAACGAAGCTTACGCATAATCTCTTTAAGGATTTGCGGGTGAGGCTTGCCTTTTTTTAAAACATCCGCACAAATAACCTGGGCAAAAAATTTATTTAAATGATGGCGGCGGATAATTATTTGAGAGAAGGCCGTTGGCCGGTTGCTGGCAACCGCCAATTGATACCCTTTTGATTTTAAATAAACCAGGAGCTTCCTGGCTCCGGGATAAAGCCTGGACCCGGTAAGTAAGGCCTGTTTATGGTGCCTGCGGTAAAGCGCGGCTGCCCGGGGTAAATCTTTCTTCGGCACAAAAGGCTTTAGCAAATTACTATCACCCCAGCCCACTGCCCGGCGGATAGTCAAAGCATCCCGAAGAGGATACCCTAAGCTACGCATAATAAAATTGAAACTGCGAATTATTGCCGGGAAAGCATCAATCAGCGTCCCATCGAGGTCGAAAATTACCAGCTTTACGCGTCGTATTGGTTTAGGCATGAAAACAAGAAGGCAGGGTTTTAATCCCCTGCCTTTCTTTTAAAAAGAATTCTTTCTTTTATAAGTTAATACTTGGAAGAGTCCGCTTTTGGGCTTTCGTCAGGCGTTGCTGTTGATATAGAGGCTGGTTTTTGATCTTCTACCTTCCCCTGAGGTGTTACCTCGGTATCCGAAGGAATCGTCGCTCCTACTACTGTCGTGGGCGCGGTATCTCCTGCAGAGATTGGCATATCAGAAACCTCGGCCTTTTCCAGGCTAATATTCTTTGCCAGGTTTTTGCCTTCGGCTGTTACGATGTAATCAATACTTAAGGAATCTTTGGGCTTAATTTCAGCCGCTGACTTAATGTTTTCGTAAGTCGTTTTGTCGTCGACGTTCACCAAAACTTCTATTTCGGTATCATTTTTATAGTCAAGGGTTTTAACTTTTATCTCGCTGGTCATCGGATCAACGCTTACCACTTCGCCCCATAACCATTCGGTCTCAGGCTCGGCTTTCTCGCCTGCACCGGTGGTTGCGGTTGTTGTCTGGCTCAGTGCTAAACCGGTATTAATCAGGATAAAAGAAACTATGATTCCATAAACCGCTACTTTTCTTACCTTCATAGAATCCCTCCTCACATAGAGATGCGTTCCCGGCCTTTTTCTCAAAGCCGGTATCAAATTAAAATGCAGCTTAGCATAAAATCACGCTTTTGTCAATATTGCTCTTAAAATGGTTAGTGCCTACAAGCATCCTTGTAGGCACTAACTAAGGCTCCTTAGAACTAGCTGCTGTTATTCTTTTGCGATAGCCAAAGTGATTACTCCGGCTAAAATCAGGAATAACCCGACACAACCCTTAATAATCATCAATAATAGTTTCCACCACCTGACAACCGCCCAAATGCCTAATACCAGGAATGCAATACCAAGGATGACCTTAAACAAGGTGGCGAGGGTTTTTTTCCCGTTGCCTTTTTCGTCAGCCATTTGTCACACCTCCTTGTATAGAGATACACACCGACTTATCCGATAAAGTCGGGTGTTAGCTCAATTTACTTTTCCATCTTCTGTGAACCCAACCCCACTCTGCAGGGAATTTACGGATATAGGTTTCGATAACATTAGTCAATTTCTGAATGTTGATTTCAATGGTTTTTTGAGGAGTCGGGCCTTCCTCCAAATCTATCTCCGGCTCAAAAATTATTCTTTGCGTATTATCCTCTTGCCGCACGATAAAACAAGGTACGAGGCTGGCTTTGGTGCGTTGCGCAAAAATTACCGGTCCGGTTGCCGTTGCAGCCTTCTGCCCGAAGAAATCCACAAATACCCCGGCAGTCCCGAAGTTCTGGTCGATAGGAATAAAAACCAGCTGATTATGGCGCAGCGTTTCAATGGTCTGGTTTACGCAAGTATTACGCGGTGTGCTGTAAATAGTACGCACGTGGTATTTTTCGCGCTTCTGCACGAAAATTTTCTCTACGCGCAAATCGCGCATCGGACGCATAATGCCGGCAACCTTATAACCTTCCTGGCTTAAACGGGCTAAAAGCAAGGGGAAATTTCCGAAGTGGGCGCTCACTAAAATCACTCCCTTACCTTTTGCCAATGCGCGGTCTAAAGCCTGCTTATTGACTAAGCTGATCTGCTTTTTTAACAGCACGGGCTTATCAGTCAAGAACATTACTTCAATTGCCGACTTTGCCATGAAACGGAAGCAATCCTTGGCGATTTTTTCTATTTCCTCTTTTGATTTTTCCTGGCCAAAGGCAATCTGCAGGCTTTCCAAAGCAATCCTGCGCTGTTTTACGGCTACCCGGTATCCGAAAGCGGCAATCCCTTCGGCAAAAGCATAAAGCCCGGACTGAGGGATAAGCTTAATTATCAAAGAACAAATAATTAACCCAAACCAACCGGCAAAACGTCCTAATTTTTTGTTGATTTGTTTATAGTCCATCGCTGCATAAATAAATATAGCAGAAACACATGCCTTTTCAATGAATTTTAACGCTTATACCCGATTTTCCGCAATAATTCATGGCGCCATTGCTTATCCTGTGCGTCTTCTACGCCCTTTGGCTTAGCTCCGTCGATAACACCGATAATGCCCTTGCCCATTTCCGACTCGGCAACCAACACCTCTACCGGATTGGCAGAAGCGCAATAGATTGAGCAAACTTCAGGCACGGATTTCACTGCATTCAGGACATTAACCGGATAAGCATTGCCGATTAAAATGATGAAACTATGCCCTGCCCCGATGTTTAAAGCATTTTCTTGCGCAAGCTTTTGTAATGCGCTATCCGTACCTTCACTTCTGATTTTGCAGGCACCGCTCGATTCTACGAATGCCAAACCGAATTTAATCCCCGGCACATTGTTCACTAAAACTTCATAAAGGTCCTCTACGGTCTTGATAAAATGGCTCTGTCCTAAAATCAAATTCACTTCTTCCGGCTTATTTATTTTTATTGCCTTAAATTCCAGCATCTTGCCTACCTCCTTAGGGTAACTTTACGAAAACCCGAGATGTAAAAAGGCGTTATCCCCATATAAGCCTTAACATCAAGCAAAATATAATCCGGGTTACCCAATTCCTTAAGCGGAATGCGCAAGGTCAATTCAGTGCCTTTAAATTCCAGGCTTGCTTTTGAAGCATGTTTTTGGTTTTTCCCGTCAAAAACTTTTAAGGTATTATACTTAGTAATAACACTCAACTTCGGCATTTCGGCAAAAGGGGTTTTGTGACTGTAGCCAAAAAGATAAAAAATAGTATGCAGCAGGTTCTTTACCCTTTGCGGCTTATTGATGCGGATAAGCAGGTCGTCATTTTCCATAGAATAGGTAATTTTTCCTTTATCCTGGGTAACTGAAGCAAAATTATTTTTAACGGGCTTCTTCTCCTGGATTTTTGACGCCCTGAGCCCGTCAATAAAATTAAGGGTTTTTTCCATAACGGAAACCTGTTTAGGGGGGCCTGCTTGCGGAAATTTAAGCTCCACCGGAGGGTAATCCCCAAACAATTCGTTTTTCCGGGCAAAACTTAAAAGATAAAAGGCGCTGGATTCTGTCTGGCTCTTATAACAAAGGATTGCCTGGTGTTTTTTCTCTACCTCTGCTTCTTTAAGCCCGAACAATACCCAGGAAATCGGCGTATCCAGGAATTTTTCCGGCGGGAAAAGCGGCAATTCAGGGTGGTAATTGCGCGGTAGCGGCCAACCGACTACATGAATCAAATAAGGATAAACCTTTGGCCTGGGCAGGTCTTTTTCAATATTGCTTAAGGCAACCTGCAGAAAAAGGTAAAAAGTTTCGTGGTCAAGATTGGCATCTGCCGGATGCGAAACGAAAATTTTATTCGGCCGGTATTTAAGCAGGAGTTTCTCCAGGTCAGCCAGAATGTTGCCTGGCTTATAAGACAATCCGTAAGAAAAATTCTCTTTGTAAGGAACCTTATTGATCCTGGTAAGCAGGCTTTGATAAGGAATCACCTCCTGCCAATAATCCTTAAACATGGTAAAGGTACCGTTATCCGGATACCCTAAAAAGGCAAGTTCCGATTCATCTAACCCTAATAAATCCATGGCCTTTACTGCCTCTTTTCTGCGCACTCCCCCTAGATGAATGAATTCGCCGGTGCGAAAGACGATTCTTTTTTCATAAACGATAAAGGCAAATTCATTATGGTCGCCGTTGGTCAGATAAACCACATGAATATTGGCGTTCTTCGCTAACGCTTCCTGGATCACTCCGGCGCAGCCGATCGCCTCATCATCCGGATGGGGCGCTAAAACCAAAACCCGGTCATACCCGGAAAACGGCTCTAAGTACCCGAATTCATTTTTTTCCGGTGCGCTTGCCTGGATTGGCTGGGCCTGGGCCATGCCGAATAGGCAGGCAAATGTAAAAATTAAGGAGAAAACTTTAAGTCCGATCATAGTTTTTTTATCTTATCATAGAACCACTTCCAAATCAATAAACAAGAAAAATAATCTGTTTGCAATCTTGGCGCCAGAGGTATATAATTGCTTTTTAATGACAGAAAACGCTGCCCTTCATTACAGCCGCATCCGTAAAGTCCTTTTTTTGATTTTGGCGCTTAACTGGGGTGTGGCGATCGCAAAAATCCTCTACGGAATTTTCAGCCGTTGCGAAAGCATGACTGCCGACGGCTTTCATTCACTTTCCGACGGCACTTCGAATATTATCGGCATTGTCGGCATCAACCTTGCCTGTCAGCCTTCGGACAAAGACCATCCTTACGGCCATAAAAAATATGAAACATTGTTTTCATTGGCTATCGCGGCAATGCTCTTTCTTCTGGCATTTAACCTGGCGAAGGAAGGTTTCCACCATCTCCGGGAGCCGCTGGCGGCAAAGGTCGACCTGGTTAGCTTCCTGGTGATGATTATTACTATGGGAATAAATTTTTGGGTAATGAATTATGAGACAAAAAAAGGTAAAGCCCTAAAAAGCGACATCCTTATTTCTGATGCCATGCACACAAAAGCGGATATCTTTACCTCTCTCTCCGTCATCATTTCTCTGGTCGTAATTAAACTGGGCTTTCCTATTATTGACCCTATCGTCACGATTATTATTTCCTTATTTATTGCCCATGCCGGTTACGATATTGTCAAGGAAAGCTCGGCGGTGCTCTGTGATACTGCCGTGATATTGGATGACCGGCAAATAACCGATATTGTACTGGGAATAAAAGGGGTAAGAACCTGCCATAATATCCGCTCCCGCGGCAGGCCCGATGATATCTATCTTGACCTACATATCGAGGTCAATCCCGATATGCATGTCGATAATGCACACAGGATCAGCGAAGAAATTGAAGAAGCAATCAAGAAAGGAATTCCCGAAGTTTCCGACGTAATCGTGCACATCGAGCCCAAAGAAAAACTTAAACCCCTTTAAGGATAAAAAAGAGACAAATACTCGCTAAAATCCCCATAAACCCGCCGAAATAAAAAGGCGCCGAGGCGCCAAAAAATTTCCAGAGTAAACCCGCGAATAAGGATGCCGGCAACAAACCGATGCCCACAAGAGTAGCATGCAAGCCAATTGCCGTGGCGCGTAAGTCTGCCGGCGCCATGTCAGCGATCAAGGCTTTTTCAACGCCTTCGGTAAAAGCTATATACAGGCCATACGCTCCAAATAAAAACCAAAACATATCATTAGATTGGTTCAAGGCAAAACCCAGATATACTAATCCGTAAAAAAGGTACCCTAAGCTCAACAATTTCTTCCTGCCGATTTTATCGGAAAGCTTGGATGCCGGATAAATCACCCCGAAATAAACCAGGTTATATACCAGGTATAAAAGGATTACCTGTGCAGTGGAACTGCCTGATTTTTGCGCGCGCAACAACAGGAAGGCATTGGAGGAATTGCCTAAAGTAAAGATGAAGGTAAAAATCAAAAATAATTTCAGCCTTTTATCCAGCGCTTTCCACTTGAATTCTATTTTTTTACCGGCTGCTGCCGGAGCCGCCGCTTTCTCTTTTACCAGGAACAAAAAAAGCACACCAAAAAATGCCGGGATCAAAGAGAACAAAAAGACTTTTCTTAAATCTCCCGGGGAAACAGTAACCAGATAATAAGCAAACGCTACTCCAATTACCGCGCCCAACGTATCCATTGCCCGATGTAAGCCGAAGGCAGCGCCCCGTTTTCCTGCGGCAGCGCTATCGGCAATCAAAGCGTCGCGCGGGGCAGTGCGCACGCCTTTGCCGAAACGGTCAACTATCCTGCCCACCAACACAGCGTGCCAGTTATAAGCAATGAATAAAAAGAATTTGCCTAAAGTAGAGCTGGCATATCCAAAAATCGTAAAAGGCTTTCTGCGCTTGAATTTATCGGAAAAATAACCGGAAAAAACTTTTAAAAGGCTGGCTAAGCTTTCTGCGATTCCTTCTATAACCCCTAATATCGCAGGGCTTGCACCGAGCGTGTTGACTAAAAAAATCGGCAGGATCGGATAAATCATCTCGCTGGAAATATCCGTGAGCAAACTAGTGACGCCTAAAAGAATGATATTAAACATAAGATTAAGCTTAAAATGATAAATATGTCGCCATAACGGGAGTAGAAAGTAATTTTTCCTGATGAAGGGGAAATATCTTGTGTTGCATACCCTGGCACAAAGATATTTTTTCCTTGTGCGTTCTTTACCAGAGAAATAATTTTTCCGGTGGGCGCAATGAATCCGGAAATCCCGGTATTGGCACTGCGCACTAAATAAACTTTATTTTCTACCGCCCGGAAAACGTTCGCCTGAAAATGCTGATAGGCAGCAGAAGTCTCTTTATACCAGGCGTCATTGGTGATATTTACCAGAAAATTTGCTCCCCGTTTAATAAACCCTCTGGATAATTCAGGGAATAAATCTTCAAAACAAATCAAAACCCCGAAATCCGCTTTTTCTTTGAAGATCGTGTAATTCTTGCCGCGCTCTATTTCTCCGATCGGTACCACAGTCTGCAAAAATCCGAACACTTGCTTTAAAGGGATATACTCGCCAAAGGGTACCAGGTGCAATTTGTCGTAACGGCTGACTAGGGAGCCGGCTCCGGAAATCAACACCGCGCTATTATAATAAAGCTCATCCCGTAAAGTAACGGCTCCCAGCAATACGGGGAATTCAGCCTCTTGCGCAAATTTTTCTACAGCTGCAATAAAACTAGGCTCGCTTTCCAAGACTACCGGTAAGGCTGCCTCCGGCCAGATAATTAAATTCGGATGCTCTTTTGCAGCCTGCAAAGAAAGGTTTAAGTATCTATCGAGGATTTTTGATTCCTGGCCTTGTGCCCATTTTAGTTCCTGCGGGATATTACCCTGGATCACAGAAATCTTCATAGCTTTACCGTGTACGGAGTGCGGAGTACGGAGGTTATAAAAACCGTAAAATAAAACAATTGTTAAAACCGTAAAAAATATTAATGCTTGCTTAAACACAAATTTTTTTCCGTTGTACGCAAATACATTACCCATCATCACCAAAAAAGAAACTCCCCAGGCGCCGGTAACATCTGCGATCTGAATGATCGGTAAATAATGATACTGTGTGTAGCCGAGCAATGACCAGGGAAAGCCGGTAAAGAGATAGCTGCGCACGTATTCAAGGATAACCCAGATGGCAGGAATAAAAAATAGGTTGGGCGTTGAGCGTCTTGCGTTTTGCGTAGAAAAAAATAAACCAAAAATTCCAAAATACAAAGCTAAATATAGAACTAAACAACCAGGCCGATTAGAGTAACATGCGCCAGCCAGTAAATATTGCCAAACCAAAAAACTATGCCGGTTAAATAACTTAAGAAAAATGCTTTCGGCCTGGATAAATCTTTGAGGGCAAAAAATAATGGCACAAATGCGAACCAGGCAAGAAATCCAAAATCAAATCTGGGGAAGGAAAGAATCAGCAGGATTGCAGATAATATAGCCAGCCTTATTTTCCGCAGCATTTTTTGTATTTCTTTCCCGAACCGCAAGGACAAGGGTCATTCCGGCCGACTTTTGCATCTACGGTCCTTTGTTGCACCGGCTTCTGTTGAGCGCCAAAGCCCGGCTTTACAGCCGGCTGAGGTGGTAAATTTGCTTCTGGTCCCGGTTCCTCCTGGGCAGGAATTTCGAATTTCTCTGCTTCCGGATGCACCAATTCCTGGGAGACCGAACTAAATACGCCGCGGAATTCTTTTGGCGGGGCAGGTTTCAACTTAAAGATCATCTCTACCGCCTCTTCTTCAATGCCGGCCATCATCTCGCTAAACATCGCGAATGCTTCGCGCTTGTATTCTACTAAAGGATCACGCTGGCCATAGGCGCGTAAACCAATGCCTTCGCGCAGGCTGTCCATCGCATAAAGATGATCTTTCCATTTAGCATCAATGATCTGTAAAAATACCATACGCTCCAGATGGCGTAAGAGATCGCTGCCAATAGACTGTTCTTTTTCTGCGTAAGCTTGCGTAATTTTGCTTAACAATAACTCTTTGATTTCCGTATTGGAATTTTGTACCAGGGCTGCATCTAACTCTAGCCCAAACTTTAAATTAATATTGCTGGTCAAACCGCTGATATCCCATTCTTGAGGAGTCAGGTTTTCATTGATATAAAGTGCGCAGATATCCGCGATAATTTTTTCAGTAACTGCCAGGATCTCTTCTTTCATCGAAGCGCCTTCCAAAATCTGGCGGCGCTGGGTATAAATAACCTCCCTTTGCTTATTCATCACATTATCATATTCCAAAAGCTGCTTCCGGATTTCAAAATTATGTTGTTCTACGCGGTGTTGGGCAATTTCGATAGATTTGGTAATCCAGGGATGTTCGATCACCTGGCCTTCTTCCAGGCCCAAACGATCCATCATCCCGATTAATTTTTCCGAGCCAAACAGCCGCATTAATTCATCCCCCAGGGACACGTAAAATCTCGAAGAACCGGGGTCGCCCTGCCTGCCGCAGCGTCCGCGTAACTGATTATCAATGCGCCTGGCTTCGTGCCTTTCCGTGCCTAAAACATGCAAACCCCCTACTGCTACGACCTTATTATGTTCTTCCTGCGCTTGCTGCCTGAAGCTGCTCAACAATTTCAGGTATTCTTCTTTAAAATTGGGGTCTGCCGGATCTAATCTCTGGCGGATCAAGCTCTTGGCCATAAATTCCGGGTTGCCGCCCAATAAAATATCGGTTCCGCGGCCAGCCATGTTCGTAGCAATCGTCACTGCCTTGTAGCGCCCAGCCTGGGCAACGATCTGCGCTTCTAATTCATGATACTTGGCATTCAAGACCTGGTGCGGAATGCCGCGCATTTTTAAAAGCGCAGCGATATGTTCTGATTTTTCTATCGAAATGGTACCCACGAGGACTGGGCGACCGGCATTATACAATTCGGCAATTTCATTGATTACCGCATCGAACTTTTCTTTTTCAGTCTTGTAAACGCAATCCGCAAAATTCTGGCGTACGAGTTTTCGGTTAGTGGGAATTACTACCACATCCAACTGATAAATAGTTTCGAACTCCACTGCCTCGGTAAAAGCAGTTCCGGTCATCCCGGCTAATTTTTCATACATCCGGAAGTAATTCTGAAAGGTAATCGTGGCAAGAGTCTGATTTTCCCGTTCAATTTTTAAGCCCTCTTTTGCTTCAACTGCCTGGTGCAGGCCGTCTGACCAGCGCCTTCCCGGCATCATCCTGCCGGTAAATTCATCAACGATAATTACTTCTCCGTCTTTAACTACATATTCGATATCTTTCTGGAAAAATTCCTTGGCGCGCAGCGCTGCGATCGTATGGTGCCGGTATTCGATAGTCTCGATATCATGCAGGCTCTCCACCCCCCAAACCTTGGCAGCCTTCGCCTCCCCTTCCTCGCTCATGGAAACGGTATTGCCTTTTTCATCTGCCAAATAATCATAGCCTTTTGATAAATCTATGCCTTTATATTTTGCGTCGATCTCGTCTCTCTCGGTAATCCTCCTGCCCCTTAATTGGTCGGCTATTCTTTTGGCAGTATAATATTTATCGGTAGATTCTTCTGCCGGACCGGAAATGATCAAAGGGGTCCTGGCTTCGTCGACTAAAATCGAGTCCACTTCGTCAACGATAGCAAAATAAAACGGCCGTTGCACCATATCTTGCGCGCGGTATTTCATATTATCGCGCAGGTAATCGAAACCGAATTCGTTATTCGTGCCGTAAGTAATGTCGCAGCCGTAAGCTACCTGCCTTTGCTCGTCGGATAACTCATGCTGAATTACTCCCACAGTTAACCCTAAAAATTCATAAACCGGCCCCATCCATTCCCGGTCGCGCCGCGCCAGGTAATCATTTACGGTAACCACATGCACCCCCTTACCTAAAAGCGCATTTAGATAAGCGGGTAAGGTCGCTACCAAAGTTTTTCCTTCGCCGGTAGCCATCTCCGCGATTTTTCCTTCATGCAGGATAATACCGCCGGCAATCTGGGAATCAAAATGCCGCAAGCCAATTGTCCGCTTGGAAGCTTCCCTTACCGTAGCGAACGCCTTGGGGAGGATTTCTTCATAAATTTTATTGCGCGTATTCCTGATCTTTTCTTTGATGCGCTGTTTTTCTTCGGGGATAGCTGCAGCAAATAATGCATCTTCCAATTCTTCCAGGTGGCTGACAATCTCCTGGGATTTTTTCTGGATATGCGTTTTAAATTCCGCGCTTAAGGCCTTTAACTCGCCGTCAGAAAGCGCGGCAAGTTTCGGTTCCCAAAGATTTACCGCATTTACCACCCCTGCCAGCTCCGCCATTTTATTCATCGAGGGGCTGGGCATATCGATATGCAGGTTAAGCTGCACTGACGGAAAACGCTTTTTGATTGCCGCTTGCTTCTGTTTTAGGATTGTTTCTCTAATTAAACCTAACATTTGTTTTTTATCCTTTATTTTCGCTTCTTTGCCACTTCAGGAACGCTTCGATAAATTCGTCCAAACCGCCGTCCATGATTTTATTGACATCCCCGGTCTCAAAATCCGTGCGATGGTCTTTTACCAGCGTATAAGGCTGCATTACATAAGAGCGGATTTGGCTGCCCCACTCGATTTTCTTCTTTTGAGTCGCATGCTGCGCTAATTCCTGTTCCTTTTTTTCTCTTTCTAATTCATAGATGCGCGCTTTCAAAATCTTTAAAGCAGTCTGTTTATTCTGAAACTGCGAGCGTTCGTTCTGGCATTGCGCAACCAAACCCGTCGGCAAATGCGTAATCCGCACCGCGGAATCCGTTGTATTCACGCTTTGCCCGCCGGCGCCTTTGGAGCGGTAAACATCGACCCGTAAATCGCTTTCTTCTAATTTAATATCTATACCTTCTTCAACTTCCGGGATTACGTCTACCGAAGCAAAAGAGGTATGCCTGCGCTTATTCGCATCAAAAGGAGAAATACGCACTAACCTGTGCACCCCGCGCTCTGCCTTTAAATATCCATAAGCAAAAGCCCCTTCAACTAAAAGGGTGACATTTTTTACCCCTGCTTCTTCTCCGGGTAAAAGGTCGATAGTCTTTACGCTGTAACCTTTTTTCTCGGCATAGCGGGTATACATGCGTAACAACATCCCCACCCAATCACAAGATTCTGTGCCGCCCGCTCCGGCATTTATACTAAGAATCGCGCTATTGGGATCGAATTCTCCGCCTAATAAAGCCTGAAACTCCAGTTTCTCTACCTGTTTTTCCAGGCCGTCCGTATCTGTGCTTAAATTCTTGATCAGATCCAAATCCTCATCCTTAACGATTTCCGCTAATTCTTTTAATTCTTTGAGCTTTTCTGCGCAGGCAACCCAAGGCTCAACCGCAGTTTTAAGGGCTTTTAATTGTTTAACTATGGAAGAGGATTTCTCGCTATTATCCCAGAAGCCTGGATTGGACATTTCCTGTGTCAGGCTTAAGATCAGTTTTTGCTTTTTTTCTACCTCAAAGATAACCTCTTAGGTTTTCCGAGGTTAAGGAAAGAGTATCCAATTTTGCTTTGATTGCTTCTAACATATGACCTCCTAGCATAGAGATGCACACCGAACCATCCGATAGGTTCGGGTGACAGCTTATACTTTACGTATTCCTTTTAGGGCCAGGGTAAGTTCTTCTTTATTATCTGAAAAATCCAGCGCATCTTCTTCGCTGATTTTGCCTTCTTTAAAGAGCCCTAACAAGCATTGATTAAAAGACTGCATCCCGAAAACCGAGCCATCCTCGATAAATTGCGGGATTTCCCAATCCTTACCCTCCCTAATCAGGCGGCTAATCGTCGGCGTAAGCAATAAAGTTTCGTATGCCGGGATACGCCCGGATTGGCCTTTAAGCGGCAAGAGGCGCAAAGAAATAACGCCCTTTAACAAAGAAGACAACTGGCTGCGGATCTGCTGATGCTGGTGCGGCGGGAAAAAATTAATCATTCTTTCTACGCTTTGACTGGCATTGATTGTATGCAGCGTGCTTAAGACTAATACGCCGGTTTCTGCGGCAGTAAGTGCTGCGGACATGGTTTCCAAATCGCGGATATTACCGATAAAGATGACATCCGGGCTCTGCAAGGTAAACGCCCGTAGCGCCGAGGCATAAGAAGCCACATCTAACCCTAATTCTCGTTGGTTAATTACGCATTTTTTATCGCGGAAGGTATATTCAATAGGTTCTTCCACTGTCAGGACGTGCTTCTGGCAATTTTCATTGACATATTGAATCATGCTGGCAATGGTTGTAGACTTACCGCTGCCCATGCTACCGGTTAAAAGTACTAACCCGCGCGATTCCAGGGATAATTTCTTTAATACCTCCGACGGCAAATTCAAGTCTTCAAAAGTCGAGGTTTGGCTGCGGATATTCCTGATAACAATCGAAGGGGAATTACGCTGTATAAAGATACTGACACGCACCCTGCGGTTAAATTCATTCAGATAAAGGGCAAAGTCAACGTCAAGGTTATGCCTTAAAGTTTCCTTTTGCTTTTCGCTCATTAATTCCTGCGAGCCTTTAACCACGTCTTCTACGCTGACGATGGTATCTGAAGCAGGCAGGACTTTCCCGTCGATCTTTAAGTGCGGCAGGCCTCCGGCACGGTAGAATAAATCCGAAGCATCCTTCTCCACCATCTGCTTGATCAGTTCTTTTATAGTCATAAAATACCTCCAAAAGCGTATTATACCATTATTTTTTTGATCTGTCTTTCCAAATCTAGCAATTTCTCTTTACGTTTCTTACCCCAAGCGTAGCCGCCTAATTTGCCGCTGGATTCGATCACCCGATGGCAAGGAACAATCAAAGGCCAGGGATTTTTTTTCAGGATTTGCCCTACTGCCCGGTAAGCGCGCGGACGGCCGGCTTTTTCCGCCAGCCACTTATATGTGCGCACTTCTCCGAGAGGAATAGTCAACAAGGCTTTATAAACCTTTTTTTCGAAAGCTGTCATCGCCCGATTACCTTCTTCCTGTGTAAAATATGATGGTATGATACTGCAAACCTGTGCGCTTCATCCCTCACCCTCCGGATTAAGTTTAAAGCCGGAGACTGAAAGTTAAGCCGCAAAGGTTGTTGCCGATTTTTAAGATAAATATTTTCCTGCTCTTTAGCAATACTGACCAATGGTAAATTTAGGCCTAATTTTTGCAATTCTCTCTGCGCGGTTAATAAATGCCCTTTTCCTCCGTCAATCAGAATCAAATCCGGCAGGGCAAGGTTTTCTTTTAGTAGCCTGTTGTAACGCCGGGAAACTACTTCTGCCAGCATCTGATAATCATCGATCCCTTTAACGGTTTTAATCCGGAAGCGCCGGTAATTATTTTTATCGGGATTGCCTTTGTAGAAACTAACCATTGAACCGGTTGCCTCCTGGCCGGAAATATTGGAGATATCAAAAGCTTCGATGCGCCAAGGGGCTTTTTCTAATGATAACACCATTTGCAAATCTTCCAATTCTATCTGGCTTAAAGGCCCGGGAGAATGCGGGACGATTGCGCCCAAGACGCCTATTTGATCGCGTAATTTTGCCGCTTCTTCGAAATGATGCTCCTTTGCTTCGATAAGCATTTTTTGCGTCAGGTTCTTGATTAAAGCATCGGTTCTACCCTCTAAAAGCAAACAAATGTTTTCTATTGTGCCGGCGTAATCTTTTTTGCTGATTTTACCGATGCATGGCCCGGGAGATAAACCAATACGATAATAAATGCATGCTTCGCTGGGCAATTCCCTGCATGAGCGGTAAGGAAAATATTTACGGATAATTTTTAATGCCTCGCGCAGCAATTTCGCGCTCGTATAGGGGCCGTAATAACGGCTGCCATCCGGCTCGTGCTTACGCGTGATACAGATCCCGGGGAAATCTTCATTGGTGATTTTTATCCAAGGGAAGCTTTTGTCGTCGCGCAGCATGACGTTGTATTTAGGCTTAAATTTATGGATCAGGCTAGCTTCCATAATCAAAGCCAAGCCTTCGGTTTGCGTGAGCCTCGCCTCAATATCCTCTACGTGCGACATTAATGCCACGGTTTTATTGGCAAGGTCGCGCCCCAGGTAACTTAGCAATCTTTTTTTAAGCGACTTTGCTTTGCCGACATAAATTACCTTGGCCTGGGCATCCTTCATCAGGTACACTCCCGGCGCATCCGGCATCTTGGCAATAATATTTTTTATTCTGTCGTTATTCATAATTAATGTAGCTTATCTAAATGAATCTGTCCGTTTTCTCTCGCTCAGGTTCGCTTTTGCCCTCGCATTCGCTCGGGCCGGCAAAGGTCTCTCGCATTTTTGGCGGCTGCTGAACTCGCGCCTCGCCGCTCTAGCTCGGCGCTCGAACAGCATCGCCGTGCCGTGTTTGTCAACTCTTGCGTGTTGACCACGGCATTCCCAAAAAAGCTCGAGCGTGCTTTGCCTAAAAGCTCCATTCGCTCGATAAATCGGACAGATTCATTTGTTCGATAACTTAAGTTTATCGTTAGCGGCTGTCTTTGGCTGTGTTTTTGCGGGGCATAAAGGCAAGGAGCGGGCACGGATGTCCGCATCCGCTCCTTAATTAAAAAAACGGATTTATCAACGGCCGGATGCGGACAGAGCGACGCAGCCGACATGAGCGAG
>JAQUMX010000010.1 GCA_028717885.1 Candidatus Omnitrophota bacterium | reverse complement strand
TTTCCTATGTAGGATATACAGAAAAAAATATAACTACTGCTAAAGATACCGGCGTATCGAGCGGGACCCTTTACTATTACCGCGTAATGGCAATAAATAGTTCGGGAGAATCGGCATATGCCGAGGCTTCCGTAACTACACCTTAATAGAAGGAGGCGATTAAAATGAGAGAAGAGAAAAGAAATCAGTACCGCGTAATTGCGTTTTTGAACCGTGACGAGTTGGACTTTCTGGACGACTTGGAAAAGGATATCTTTTTCTCTCACGGCATCCATATCCCGAGAGTGAAGCTGATCGAGGAGATCATTGATGCCTTCAAAGAAAAAGGCAGCCTCAACAAGCAGGAAATGGAAGAACAATTGGTCCGGATGTTTAAGGAAATTAAGGAAAAATAATCTTCCCTGGAGGAGGGTTTATCCATATCGTAATCGGGGGCAGGAATTATTTTTCTCTGTATTTGTAAAACGAGAAAAGTAATTCCGGCCCCATTTTTTTTGCTTGACAAGAACTGAAATAGGAGTATGCTCTCTAACTAGAGAGTAAAGGGGGGCTTAGATTTCTAACATCTATTTAATCAAGGACTTAGCATCTTTAACCGGTTATTCAGTATATACGGTAAAATATTACTTAAAAATCGGCTTAATTAAGGAAGTCAGCCGTAGCTTGGAGACGCGGTACCGTTATTTTGACGATACTACTGTCGCGGCGTTAAAGAAAATCCATGCTTTACGCGTAGCCGGAAAATCGATCCGGCAAATTAAAGATGAGTTATTATAATGTCCTCGGATTAGATAGAGAACCTTTTTCTACCAGCCCTGACCCCAGATTTTTATACCATTCCACAACACACCACACCGTACTTAAACGCCTGGAGATTGCTATTCGCTTGCGCCGCGGCTTAAGTATTATCTTAGGCGATATCGGCACCGGTAAGACCACGCTTTCCCGCGCACTCCTGCAGGCATTTAAGGATGATTCTGATTTTATTTTTCATCTCATTCTTGACCCAGGTTTTAAATCCGAGTACCAATTCCTTTTAAGCCTGGTAAAAATGTTCGATATTACCCCGAATTTTAATTCTACGATAGATTTCAAAGAAGCAATCGAAAAGTATTTGTTTCAGAAAGGGGTTGAAGAGAATAAGACTATAATTCTCTTGATCGACGAGGGGCAGAAGATTAATTTCGAAAACCTGGAGGCCTTGCGTACGCTGCTAAATTTCGAGACTAATGAATTTAAGCTTTTGCAATTGGTAATTATGGCGCAGGTTGAATTACTGCCGCGTATCAGCCGCATCCGTAATTTTTCCGACCGCGTTGCTTTGAAATATACGATCAATCCTTTGGACGAAATCGAAACTAAAGAAATGATAGAGTTCCGTTTGAAACAGGCGGGTTTTTCTTCGAGTGAGCCGCTTTTTAGCAATGAGGCGATAAAATTGATTTACCGGTTTACTCAGGGGTACCCGCGTAAAATTTCCATGCTCTGCCATGATGCCTTGGAAACAACCGTAATGAAAGGGGAGCAGCGCGTAACAGAAGAAATTATCGATGGCCTAACCAGGGAAAGAGTGGAGGCATGAAAGATAATATTTCTCCCGAAGAAAAATTACTGCGGCTGATCAAAGGCGATAAAAAGGCGCCGGTTGAAAAGAAGGAAGAGCCCGCGGCAAAAATTTTACCAGCTGCTTTAAAACCAAAAATTAACCCGCAGTTTAACAATTTCATTTTCTTTACGCTAAAGAAGCTTAAAATCATCTTGTTCGTTATTTCATTGGTTTATTTGGCCGTTACTTTTATCTACCCGTACTTTTCTTCGAAAAAGATCAACCTCCCGGCTGTTTCTGCGCAAAGTTTTAAGGAAGAGGCAATTGCCGTCAGTAAAAAGGAAAAAAAGCCTTTTGAATATTACTTGAAGGATGTGCAAGGGCGGCAGGTTTTTGGTTCGTTTTCTGAAACCCAGGAGGGGCCGGGCGCTGCGGCAGTAGCTGCGGAAGCAGATTCAATCAAGGATATCAATCTTTTAGGCGTAGTGATGGGGGATAATCCTCAGGCGATTATTGAGGACAAAAAATCACAAAAAACAGTTTACGTTAACCGCGGGCAATTTATCGGGCAATTTCAGGTAGAGGATATTAGAGAAGGCAAGGTAATTTTAAATTATAAGGGCCAGAGGTATGAATTAGGAGTATAATATGGCACCCGGCCATTGGTGTCGCACGCCCCTTCTGGGGCGGTGTGCATCTTTATGCTAGGAGGATAATAATGAAAAAATATCGTGTATTGTTTTTACTTGTGTCGTTTTTATTTTTTATGCCGCGGGCCTTTGCTGCCAGGGAAACCACTGATCCTGACTTAGCTAATCCTGCTGCTGCCCAGGCAACTGTGTCTGGGGCACCGCAAAGCAAAATTTCCCTGGACCTAAAAGGCATGGATGTGGTGGATGTCTTAAAGATGCTCGCAACCCGCGCAGGAATGAATATCGTGATCGGAAAAAATGTTTCGGGAAAAGTCACGATTTACCTTAAAGATGTGGATGTAAAGGATGCCTTTGAAATCGTGATCCTTTCCAATGACCTGGCATATGATACTAGGGGTGGTATTGTGAACGTGATGTCGCAAAGAGACTATGAATTGCTTTACGGCGAGCGCTACCAGGATAAAAAACAGGCAAAGATTATCCAGCTAAAATACGCAAAAGCCGCGGACCTCTCGAAAGCATTGAATCAGATTAAGACTAATATTGGTAAGATTGTTTCTGATGAAGGCACTAATACCGTAGTTTTGATCGATGCCCCGGAGACCCTCAAGCAAATGGAAGAATTTATCCAGAAAGCCGACTTGCCGATGGAAACAAAAGTTTTTAGCCTTGATTACGCCCAGGCAGAAAAGCTAAATACTAAGCTGCAGGAGGTAATCACCAAAGGCATCGGTTCGATTAAATTCGATGAACGCACCAATAAGTTAGTAGTAAAAGATTATCCGGACAAGGTAAAAGAAGTTACTAATATTGTGGGCGCCTTTGACGAAAAAACGCCCCAGGTTTTGATCGATGCGCAAATTATTTCCCTTGCTCCCAGCGATACTTTTCAGATGGGCGTGAATTGGGATTATTGGATAAAAAAATATTTTGAATTCCGCACTGCGTTGCCGATTAATACCGATAGTACCCTCTTTTTAGGCACGGTGCAAACCGGCACGCCTTCCGAGCCGGGTAAATATAAGGCAATTATCGATGTTTTGCGCACGATCGGCGACACAAAGAATCTTTCCAGCCCGCGGGTAATGGTTTTAAATAACCAGGAAGCTAAAATTCACGTGGGAGTCAAACAAGCCTACATTACTTCTACTACCTCTCAGGGCGGCAGCGGAAATACCGTGACTTCTCAAACCGTCAATTTCGTGGATACGGGGATTACCTTGAGCGTTACCCCGACGATCAACAAAGATAATTTTATTACCATGAAAATTAAGCCCGAGATTAGCGATGCTACTGCTACGGATATTCTTTCCGAGGGGCAGAAAACCACGATTCCTATCGTTACTAGCTCAGACGCTGAAACGACTTTAATGGTAAAGGATGGCGTAACAGTAATTATGGGTGGCTTGACCAAGGATGTGAAAACTAAAACCGTAAAGAAAATTCCGATTATCGGCGATATGCCCGGCGTGGGATTTTTATTCAGGAGCACCAATGACAGCGTAACTAAAACCGACTTAGTAATTCTTTTGACTCCGCATATCATGAGCGGAGAGAGTTCGTTTTCCGACTATTCCGAAATTAAGCCCAAGAACGGCGTTGTAATGAATATGGTAGAGGGGAAGTTGATCAAAGCAAAATATGAAACTTTAAGCCCGCAGCAGCAATATTTCAAATTGATTACCGACCGGGTAAAAGCGCTCACGCTTTTTAACCAGCCGAAGGACACTAAGGGATCGGTTGAGGTAGCATTTACCTTGGCTGCGAACGGACAATTAAAAAATACCCCGGAGATCGTTTCTTCCAGTAATCAGGATTTAAATCAAACTGTGATCGCCAGCATTAAAGAAGCATCTCCTTTTGATCCGTTTCCCGTAGATATGGATAAAGCAGAGGAAACCTTCCGGGTTACCCTAGACTATAAGTAAGCTGCGCATCGCAACTGCCATTGTTTATTCTTACCTATATATCTTAATCTGTTGACAGTAATTGCTTTCTAAGATATAATTGTAAAACTATGGAATTAAACGAACTTATAGAATTAAAAAAGTCTAAAGCCGAAGCGCTTAAAGCCAAAGGTGTGGAGCTCTATCCTGCAAAAACCCCTGAGCATACGCCTATTGCCAAGGCCTTGGAGGAATTTGCCGAAGGAAAAAGGGCGAGCCTTGCCGGCAGGGTAATGGCTAAGCGCCAACACGGAAAAGTCAATTTCCTGGATTTACGCGATGCAACCGGAAAGATCCAGCTTTACGTCAAAGCGGATATTATCGGCCAGGAAAACTTTCTTCTCTTTGAAAATATTGAAGTTGCGGATTTTCTCGCCGTAGAAGGGGAATTATTCAAGACGCATACCGGCGAGTTTACTTTAAAGGTAGAGAAGGCAACTTTTTTATCCAAGGCTTTAAGGCCATTACCGGAAAAATGGCATGGCTTAAAAGACGTGGATATCCGCTATCGCCAGCGTTACCTGGACTTGGTTGCCAATGAAGAAGTAAGAAAGGTATTCCTGGCGCGCTCGCGGATTATCCGCAATATCAGGAAATTCCTCGATGATTTAGGGTACTTGGAAGTAGAAACCCCGATGATGCACACTATTCCCGGAGGCGCAGCCGGCAGGCCTTTCAAAACTTTTCATAATGAATACAGTATGGATTTATATTTAAGGATTGCGCCGGAGTTATATTTGAAGCGGCTGTTAGTGGGCGGGTTGGATAAGGTTTATGAAATTAACCGCAGCTTCCGTAATGAAGGCGTGTCTACCCGGCATAACCCGGAATTTACCATGCTCGAGGTTTATACAGCCTATGCAAATTATGAAGAGATGATGGTTTTGACGGAGAATTTGATCGTTTCTTTGGCGCAGGACCTGCTCGGCGGAACAAAATTTACTTTTCAGGATAAGCAAATCGATTTGGCTACTCCCTGGAAACGGGTGTCCTTCGCTGAATTAGTAAAAGATAAATTCGGCATTGTGCCGCAAGATGATGAAGCGACGATGCTTAAGAAGCTGCAGGAAAAAGGATTTGCCAAGGAAGTGCAAAAGCTCTCCCGCACCCAGATTGCCAAAATTATCGAAGAGGTGCTGGAAGAGGGGATGGGGTTAAACCCGGTTTTTGTCACGGATTATTTCGCCAGCATGTGCCCCTTAGCGAAAAATAAAAAAGATAACCCACTAATTTCCGAAAGGTTCGAATTATATATCGCCGGCATGGAAGTGGGGAATGCTTATTCCGAATTAAATGACCCCCTGGAGCAGAAAAAACGTTTTGAAGAAGAAATCAAGGATTTAAAAATGCAGGAACAAAAAAACGTCGATGAAGATTATTGCCTGGCATTAGAGCATGGCATGCCTCCTGCCGGAGGGCTGGGGATCGGTATCGACAGGTTGGTAATGCTGCTTACCGGGCAGACTACGATCCGTGACGTAATCCTTTTTCCTTTATTGCGCCCGGAGTCAGTATAAGATGCGCACAGAATTATTGATCAGTTGGCGTTACCTCTTGACCAAAAGAAAAGAAAAATTTATTTCTTTGATCAGCGTAATTTCGGTAATGGGGGTAAGTATAGGAGTAGCCGCGCTGATCATAGTGATTGCGGTAATGAGCGGTTTTGACCGTGACCTGCGCGAAAAAATCGTCGGTAATTATTCGCACCTGACGATCTCCGGGTATAAAGGGATCAGCAATGCCGATTATGAAAATATCTCCGGAAAAATCAAAAATATCCCGCATATCGTAAGTTTAAGCCCTTATGTGCAAGGCCAGGTATTGGCAAAAGAAGCTGAGCGTTATTTTGCGGTAGGGCTCAAGGGGATTGACCCGGAAAAAGAAACTAAGGTCACCAAGTTAGCGCAATACCTGGTTAAAGGCTCTGTCAACGACTTAAGTAACGGTGCGGTGATTATCGGCAAAGAACTGGCAGCGTATTTGGGGCTAAGGTTAAATTCAAATTTATCCGTTGTTTCTGCACTGGGAAAGCCTTACTCTTTGAAAGTAGTGGGGATTTTTAAATCCGGTATGTATGATTATGACCTTAATTTGATTTTTACGGATTTAAAAACTTCCCAAGAGATCTTAGGGCTGGGCGATAAAATCAGCGCGATAGCGGTAAAATTGGATGATCTTTACCTGGCAGATAAAATAGCTCCGCAGCTATCCAATTTACTGGGGTACGATTACATGGTAAAAACCTGGACCCAGTCAAACGAAAATTTCTTTGCGGCTTTGAAACTGGAAAAATTGACCATGTTTATCATTTTGACGTTGATCATTTTGGTGGCCTCTTTTAATATTATCAGTACCTTGATTGTAATGGTGGTAGAAAAAACCAAGGACATCGGAATTTTAATGGCTATTGGCATGAATCCTGGGCAGATTAGAAGGATTTTTACCTATCAGGGCCTAATGATCGGCTCTCTGGGTACTTTTTTCGGGGCGAGTATCGGAGTCCTCCTTTGTTGGTTATTAAAAAAATATCAATTTATCCAGCTTCCGCAGGATATTTATTATATTGACCATTTACCGGTGGCAATCGATTGGTCTGATATGGGGCTGGTGGTTATGGCGGCAATGGCAATTACTATTATTTCTACGATTTACCCGGCTTCTAAGGCGGCGAGTTTTAAGCCGGTAGAAGCGTTAAGGTATGAGTAATGTTAGAAGCTAAGAATATCCGGAAGACTTATTTTAACGGCAAGGATTCTCTGGAAGTATTAAAGGCAGTAGACTTAAAAATCGAGAAAGCGGAATTTGCCGCGATTATCGGGCCTTCGGGCGCCGGTAAATCTACGCTGCTGCATATTCTAGGCGGATTGGATTCGCCTTCTCAAGGAAAAGTGTTCTTTGAAGAAAATGATTTATATGCTTTACCTGAAGCCGGGCTGGCCAAGATCAGGAATGAAAGAATCGGTTTTGTCTTTCAATTCTATCATTTGTTGCCGGAGTTTAATCTCCTGGAGAATGTTTTAATGCCGGCGTTAATCAGGTCACAAAGCAATAATGACCTGAAATTAGAGGCGAAGCAGAGGGCGCAAGAACTCTTGATTCAGGCGGGGCTGGGGGAAAGGTTGAATCATTTCCCGGCGCAGCTCTCCGGAGGGGAAAAGCAAAGGGCGGCAATTGTCCGCGGCCTGATTAACCAGCCGCAGCTGTTACTTTGCGATGAGCCAACCGGGAACCTCGATACTAAAACCGGAGAAGAAATTATTTCCCTGATCAAAAAATTCAATCAGGAGAATAAAATGGCCGTGGTAATGGTAACGCATAATATAGAATTGACGAAAACGGCTAATCGGGTGTATCATTTAAAGGATGGAGGGCTTCAATGAAAATCTATATTAACGGAAAATTTTATGAAAAAGCGCAGGCAAAGGTGTCAGTGTTCGACCATGGCCTGCTTTACGGTGACGGAGTCTTCGAAGGCATCCGCGCCTATAACCGCCTGGTTTTTAAATTAAAAGAGCATGTGGACAGGCTTTTTGAATCTGCCCATAGTATCATGTTAAAGATTCCCTTAAGTAAAGAGGAAATGATCCAGGCAGTGCTCAAAACGCTTAGAGAAAATCATTTAAGTGATGCCTATATCAGGTTAATAGTGACCAGGGGCGAGGGGGATTTAGGGCTTGACCCGCGTAAATGTTTAGGAAAGCCTACGGTGGTCATTATTGCCGATAGGATAGCGTTATATACGGAAAAATTTTATCAAAACGGGCTGTCTATTATTACGGTGCCGACAGTGCGTAACCTGCCGGAGGCGTTGAATCCGCAGATTAAGTCCCTGAATTACCTGAATAATATCTTGGCTAAAATCGAAGCGGCAAATGCCGGCTGCGACGAAGCGATCATGCTGGATTCCATGGGGTTTGTGGCGGAGTGTACCGGAGATAATATTTTTGTGGTGAAGAATAACCACCTTTATACGCCGCCGCAATGTATGGGTACCTTAAGAGGGATTACCCGTGATTGCGTCTTAGAAATTGCCAAACGCGACAAGATTTGCGTGCACGAGCATGTGATTACGCGCCATGAAGTGTATATTTCCGACGAATGTTTCTTAACCGGCACTGCCGCGGAAATTATCCCGGTAGTAAAAGTAGATGGTAGGGTGATAGGTTCAGGCAAGCCGGGAAAACTTAGCTTAGGGCTAATGAAAAAATTTAAGGCCCTGACTAAGAAAGAGGGAGTAAAGTATTAAAGATGGTTTGCGATATCTGCGGTAAAAATCCGGCAACCGTGCATCTCACGGAAATTATCGATGACCAGATGAACGAACTGCACCTTTGCGAGGAATGCGCCCGCCAGAAAAGCGCGCAAATGGAGTCGCAATTCGGCTTAAGCGATCTTTTGGCAGGGATGGTGGATTTTGAAAAACCCAGCATCGATAAAGAGGCGGATACGCTTGCCTGCCCGAGCTGCAAACTTACTTACGCGGATTTCAAAAAAATCGGCAGGCTCGGCTGTGGAGAGTGTTATACCGCTTTTCGTAAATACCTCGCTCCTCTTTTAAAGCGCATCCACGGCTCTAGCATGCACGTAGGAAAAAATCCGCAAGGTGGGACAAAGCTTGCGCCGAAACCTGATTCGCTTGGGGATTTACGCGGCCAGTTGCAGAAAGCTATCGAAGCGGAGGCATTCGAGGAAGCTGCGCATTTACGCGATCAGATCAAGGAAATAGAACGTAGAGGCCAAGATGGAGCTTAGTGACCTTTTACAACATACTAGCGAATGGCTTAAAGGAACCGGCCCAAATTCCGATATCGTAATTTCTAGCCGTGTACGCCTGGCGCGTAACCTGGATAAATACCCTTTTCCTCATTGGGCAGCCAAGGAGCAAGGGGAAGAGATCCTGGCAAAAATCGATGAGGCGAAGGGAAAAATCGATTTCTTAAAAAATACCACTACTTTCAAGTTGGCAAAAATGGATAATCTCGACAAGCAATTCTTGGTCGAGAGGCATTTGATGTCGCATGAGCATGCGCAGAAAAAAGACTCTAAGGCGATCATGATTGACGACGAAGAAATCATCGCGATCATGGTCAATGAAGAGGACCATCTGCGCATCCAGGTAATGCAATCGGGTTTTAATCTTTTTGAGGCCTGGGATATCATTAACCGCATCGATGACCGTTTAAGCAAGGAATTGAATGTTGCTTTTTCGCGCGAATGGGGGTATCTGACTGCCTGCCCGACCAATACCGGTACCGGCATGCGCGGGTCAGTGATGCTACATTTGCCTGCATTGGTAATGACGCGCCAGATTAACCGTGTTTTGGCGGCGATTTCTAAATTAAGCTTTACTACCCGCGGGCTTTACGGGGAAGGTACGCAGGCTACAGGAAATTTCTTCCAGATTTCAAATCAAGTTTCCCTTGGCCACAGCGAAGAAGAGATTATCGAAAATATTAATGGCCTGATCAAGCAAATTATCGAACAGGAAAACCAGGCGCGCGAAGTTTTACTCGGCCAAAGCAAGGCGCTTCTCGAGGACCGGATCAGCCGCAGTTTTGGGATTTTGAAAAACGCTTATATTATCTCCAGCCAGGAAACAATCGAATTATTATCGATGATTCGGCTGGGCTCTGATTTAGGGATGATTAAGGATGTTGACCGTAGCCGGATCAATGAATTATTTATTATTACACAGCCGGCGCATCTGCAAAAGCTGGAGAATAAGAAAATTACTTCGCAGGACCGGGACATGAAACGCGCGGAGTTGGTAAGAAGTAAACTCAACCAATGAAATAACAGGAGGATTTGATGTTTAATCGTTTCACCGAAAGGGCAAGAAAAGTAATTATTCTGGCAAAAGAAGAAGCCAGGCGTTTTAATCATGATTATATCGGGACAGAGCATATCCTTTTGGGCCTGATCCGTGAGGGAGAAGGTGTAGCAGCCGCTGTTTTACAAAAAATGGGAGTTTCTCTGGAAAATATCCGCCTGGAAATCGAAAAGTTAGTGCAGCCCGGGCCAACCACCCAAATTATCGGGGATATTCCTTTTACTCCGCGCGCAAAAAAGGCGCTGGAATTAGCAGCAGAAGAGGCACGCGCCTTGGGGCATAACTATATCGGTACGGAACATTTATTGTTAGGCCTGATTCGTGAAGGAGAAGGCGTTGCGTCTCAAGTTTTATTAAATTTAGGCTTAGATTTAGAGCGGGTGCGCAATGAAGTGATGGAGCTTTTAGGTTCAGCTTTACCGGGATTTGGCCAGGGCGCACAAGGGCAAAAGACTAAGACTCCGGCGCTGGATGCTTTTGGCAGGGATTTAACTGCTTTAGCAAAAGAAAATAAACTTGACCCGGTAATCGATCGGCACATGGAAATTGAGCGCGTAATCCAAATCTTAAGCCGCCGCACAAAAAATAATCCTGTACTCTTAGGAGAAGCCGGCGTAGGAAAAACCGCTATTGTTGAAGGATTAGCACAGTCAATCATTGCGGGGAATGTTCCGGAAGTCCTAAGGGGTAAGCGTATCGTGGTATTGGACCTGGCATTGATGGTTGCAGGCACAAAATACCGCGGCCAATTCGAAGAAAGAATCAAAGCGGTAATGGAGGAGATCAAGCGTTCGCAGGACGTAATTATTTTTATCGACGAATTGCATACTTTGGTGGGCGCAGGTGCCGCAGAAGGCGCAATTGACGCCTCCAATATTTTAAAACCTGCGCTTTCCCGCGGAGAGATCCAGTGTATTGGTGCAACCACCATGGATGAATACAGGAAATATATTGAAAAGGATGCCGCGTTGGAGAGAAGATTTCAGACGATCATGGTCGAGCCGCCTTCGGTTGAGCAGACCGTAGAAATCTTAAAAGGCCTGCGCGATAAATACGAAGCGCACCACCGGGTAACTTTCAAGGATGAAGCGCTGGAGGCTGCGTCAAAATTAGCCGACCGCTATATCTCGGGAAGATTTTTGCCGGATAAGGCAATTGACTTAATCGATGAAGCAGGCTCGCGCGCACGCTTAAATGTTTTGATCGTGCCCCCGGAAATTAAAAAGCTGGAAGCGAAGGTAGAAATTTTAAGAAAAGAAAAAGAAGCATTTATTAAGTCGCAGGATTTTGAAAAAGCCGCTTCCTTAAGGGATCAGGAAAGGATTGCACGTCAGGAACTAGAGCAATTAAACCGTGAATGGTCGCAGTCAAAAGATAAAATGCGGCCGGAAGTCGGCGAAGAAGAGATCGCAAAGATCGTAGCGCAATGGACAGGCATACCGATTTTCCGCCTCGAAGAAAAAGAAGGGGAAAAACTTTTAAAGATCGAAGAAGAATTACGTAAGCGTGTTGTAGGGCAAGATGAACCGATCAGCGTGATTGCGCATGCGATCCGCAGGTCGCGCGCAGGGATTAAAGACCCGCGCCGGCCCATTGGTTCATTTATTTTCTTAGGGCCGACCGGCGTAGGCAAAACCCTTTTAGCCAGGGTATTGGCAGAATTCATGTTTGGCGACGAAGACGCATTGATTCAATTGGACATGTCCGAATATATGGAAAAGTTTAATGTCTCGCGTTTGATCGGTGCGCCTCCCGGATATGTGGGTTATGAAGAGGGCGGGCAATTGACAGAAAAAGTACGGCGCCGTCCTTATTCGGTAATCTTGCTGGATGAAATCGAAAAAGCCCATCCGGATGTGTTTAATTTATTACTGCAGGTTTTTGAAGACGGAAGATTGACGGATAGTTTTGCCAGAAAAGTGGATTTCCGCAACACTGTCATGATCATGACTTCCAATGTTGGTGCGGAATTGATCCGTAAGACCGGTTCGCTCGGGTTTAAAACCCAAAAAGAAGAAATCACTTATCAGGAGATGAAGGATAAGCTTTTGGAAGAAGTGAAGCGTACGTTTAAGCCGGAATTTTTAAACCGTATTGACGATATTATCGTTTTTCGGCCTCTGGTAAAAGAGGATTTGGTAAATATCGTGACTATCGAAATCGGCCATGTCGCAGATAGGCTCAAGGAGCAGAATATTTCCCTGGAAGTTTCTCAGGAAGCTAAGGATTTATTGATCGAAAAAGGCTTTGACCCGGTTTTTGGCGCACGGCCGTTAAAGAGGACGATCCAGCGGTTTCTCGAAGACCCGTTAGCCTCGGAAATTATTTCCAAGAAATATAAAGATGGTTCTAAAATTAAGGTAACGCGTAAAAACGACGACCTGGAATTTACACAAGAATGACGCATAAATTTTTCATTACCTTTGGTAGGCGTATCCATAACCTCCTCTTTTTCTTAGGAGGGATGGCTAACCTTTGCGCGCAGACATTCTACCTTTCTTTTATGCCGCCATACAAAAAAGACCGTGTTATCGAACAGATAAAAAAGAGCGGCTTTGACAGTTTACCGATAGTTTCTTTGGTTGCTTTGTTTATCGGTTTTATCTTTGCGCTGCAAACTGCCTATTTTATGCAGCGTATCGGCTCGGAAATGTATATTGCTAGCATGGTAGCGCTTTCCCTGGTTAGGGAATTGGGCCCTGTAATTACCGCGCTGGTAGTTGCCGGAAGAGTCGGCGCATCGAATACTGCGGAATTAGGCTCGATGCAGGTTACCGAACAGATCGATGCCTTGGAAGCATTCGCTACCAACCCGATAAAATATTTAGTGGTGCCAAGATTTTTGTCGTTGATCCTGGTTTTGCCCGTATTGACATTATACGCGGATATGGTCGGTATTTTAGGAAGTTATGCGATCTGTGTATATAAATTGGGGATCTCTTCCAGTATGTACATGCAGGTTACCTTTGACGCTTTACTTTTCAAGGATTTATTTACCGGGCTATTTAAAACTATCTTCTTCGGCATGATCATCGCTTTTGTCAGCTGCTATGAAGGTTTTAATGTCGAAGGCGGGGCAGAAGGCGTCGGCCAGGCAACTACCAGGTGTGTAGTGATTTCCTTTATCCTGATTATTATGGCGGACTGTTTCTTTACCGCGATGTTTTATTTTATCTTTCCATAAAAATGATAGAGATTGCGAATCTATACAAATCTTTCGGAGAACATAAGGTATTAGACGGCTTAAGCCTTAATATCGATAAAGGCACTACCTGTGTGATTATCGGCCGTTCCGGATGCGGAAAAAGCGTGCTCTTAAAGCACATTATGGGCATCATGAAGGCAGAGAAGGGCAAGATCGTTGTCAGCGATAAAGAGGTGGGCAAGCTTAACGAAAAAGAAATGAATGCGCTGCGCATGAAGATCGGTTATGTGTTTCAGGGCGGCGCGCTTTTCGATTCCATGACCGTAGGAGAAAATGTCGGATTTGGCCTGATCGAACACGACCATATCAGCCACCATGAATTGCTTGAGCGTATCGAGGAGTGCCTTTGCCTGGTCGGGCTTTGCGGGATCATGAATTTAATGCCTTCGGAGTTAAGCGGCGGGATGAAAAAACGCGTTTCTTTGGCCCGTGCATTGTGTATCCGGCCGGAGATCATTCTTTATGATGAGCCGACTACCGGCGTTGACCCAATTACCGCAGACAGTATTAATGACTTGATCGTAAATTTGCACGATAAATTAAAGGTTACTTCGATAGTGGTAACCCATGATATGAAGAGCGCGTACAAAGTGGCGGATAAAATCGCCATGATGTATCAGGGCAAGATTATCGCCCAGGGTTCCTCTGAGGAAATCCAGCATTCAGAGCATCCTGTGGTGCATCAGTTTATTAATGGCCTGGCACAGGGGCCGATTACGGAAACCCTGGAAGCCGGAGCAAAACTCATACCTTAATACTAGAGAGTGAGGCAAAAGATGATCTTTGGTAAAACGAAATTAGAGTTGAAGGTAGGCATTTTTGTTTTTCTCGGCATCATAATTCTAGCGATCTTCGTTTTATCGATAGGGAAATTCCGCACCTGGGCGTCGGGATATAAAGTAAATTTCACTTTTAATTTTGTGAACGGCGTCAAAGTGGGCGCGCCCATCCGTTTTGCCGGTGTAGATGTGGGGGAAATAAAGAAGATCACGGTAAAGTTTCTTCCCGAGGAACAGAAATCCCAGGTAAGCCTGGAATGCTGGCTGCGTAATTTTGTGCACATTCCGAATGACTCGACGATCTGGGTCAATACGCTGGGGCTTTTAGGAGAGAAATATTTAGAGATTATGCCGGGCAAGGATTATGCTCATTGCATGAATCCTCATGAATCGTTAGCCGGAGTCGACCCCATACCGATGCATGAAGTCTTCCGCCAGGCAAAGGGGATCTTTGACTCTTTAAGTTCCGTAGTAGATACCGTGCACAAGGGAGAAGGCAATCTCGGCAAATTTATCTACGATGACAGGCTCTATAACAATGTCGAAGCATTCAGCGAAGACATCCGCAAGAACCCCTGGAAATTATTCTTTAAAGGCAAAGAACGGTAATGAAAACCAAAACAATATTTACCTGCCAGAACTGCGGCTATCAGTCGCCAAAGTGGCTGGGTAGGTGCCCGGATTGTAATAATTGGAATTCTTTTGCAGAAGAAGATTTTAGCGAGCCTCTGGGGAAATCCAAGGAACGCAACGCACTTTATAAAGACGATCCGGTATTGTTAAAGGATATCGAAGTAAAAGAGGATAGCCGGCTGGTGACGGGAATCGCTGAGCTCGACCGCGTTTTAGGCGGCGGGATCGTGCCCGGATCGGTAGTTTTGATCGGCGGAGACCCCGGTATCGGAAAGTCTACGGTTTCTCTGCAGGTTTCCAATCAGTTAAGCAAACAAGGCCACACCGTACTTTATGTAAGCGGAGAAGAGTCGGTTGCCCAGACTAAACTGCGGGCAAAACGTTTAGAAAATAGCAGTGCCCAAAGCAATCTTTATATTGTCAATCAGACCGATCTTTCTTTTATTATCGAATATATCAAGAAAATAAAGCCCGCGGTTGTGATTATCGATTCGATCCAGGTGGTTTTTGAGCCGTCAATCGGTTCTGCCGCAGGCAGCGTCAGCCAAGTCAGGGAATGCGCCGGAATTTTGACGCAATTAGCAAAAACTACCTCGACTTCCGTTTTTATTATCGGCCACGTGACTAAAGAAGGTACGCTTGCCGGCCCCCGGGTTTTAGAGCATATAGTTGACACCGTGCTTTATTTCGAAGGGGATAGGTTTGCGCTTTATCGGATTTTACGCGCGGTAAAGAACAGGTTTGGCTCGACTAATGAGATCGGCGTTTTTGAAATGTCTTCCTCGGGGCTAAAAGAAGTAAAAAATCCTTCGGAGATTTTTTTATCCGAAAGGCCGAAGGATGTTTCCGGGTCCGTAGTTACCTGCGTTTTAGAAGGCACCCGGCCGTTGTTGGTAGAGATTCAGTCGTTGGTAAGTAAATCCGCTTTTGGTTATGCTACAAGAAAAGCGCAAGGTTTTGATTTTAACCGCTTAAACCTGCTGATAGCGGTCCTTGAGAAAAGAATCGGCATGCATTTGGAGCTGGAAGATATTTTTGTCAATGTTGCCGGAGGGATTAAAATAGAAGACCCTACCGCAGACCTGGCAGTTGCTGTGGCAATCGCTTCTGCGCACCAGGGGAAAACAGTGGTTGCGGATACGATTTTCTTGGGTGAACTGGGCTTGGCCGGAGAGGTCAGGAGTATTTCCCAGCCAAATATACGGATTAAGGAAGCAGAAAAATTGGGTTTTAAGCATTGCGTGATACCGAAAAATAACCATCGCGGCCTTGAATTGAAAAAAAGTTCCATTGAAATAATCGCGGTTTCCACTTTAAAAGAGGCGCTTGAGATAGCTTTAGCACCCGGCCTTAAAGGATAGGCCGGTGTGCATCTCTATGCTAGGAGGCACGTATGAATTTATTATTATTACGGATTCTTTTTATTGTTTTTAGCGCTATTGTCGGATACCAAACTGCCGGGCAAAAGGAATATTTTTTCGGAGCTTTTGTGGGCGCAGCTATTGCTGTTGTGATCATATTTTTGGAAGTCGGGATGCGTAAGGTTTCCGTGCGCGGGCTATCGAGCGCGGTATTCGGCTTGATCCTGGGTTTAATTATGTCAAAATTGGTTTCTGAGGCTTTTGCTACCACCCAGATTTCTCCAAGTAGCTTTGCTTTGATTAAAATAATCCTCACTTTGATTTTCTGCTATCTTGGTATGTCTATCGGCTTGCGCGGGAAGGATGAATTTAACCTGATCATTCCTTATGTGCGCATGCGCCGGCAGGACCAGACGGAAGAAATTGTTTTATTGGATACCAGCGTGATCATCGACGGAAGGATCATCGATATCATGAAAACGAAGTTTCTCGAGGGGAAAATCGTCGTTCCCAGGTTTGTTTTGAAGGAGCTGCAGCAAATTGCCGATTCGACAGACCCGATTAAGCGCCAACGCGGCCGCCGCGGCCTGGAAATACTGCATGCAATCCAAAAAGAAGCAGGGCAACAGGGAATAACTTTACATGAGGAAGAATTGCCCGAGGTGGCGGAAGTAGACGCGAAATTGGTAAAATTAGGCAAGCTTTTAAATGCGAAAGTGCTTACCGTGGATTTTAACCTTAACCGGGTAGCCAGCCTTCAGGGCGTAAAGATTCTAAATATCAACGAACTGGCAAATGCCTTAAAGCCTGTGGTTTTCCCCGGAGAAGAAATGCAGATTAAATTACTCAAGGAAGGTAAAGAGCATAATCAGGCAGTTGGTTACCTGGATGACGGCACGATGGTGGTGGTGGAAGATGCGCGCAGGCTCCTCGGCCAGGAAGTAAAGGTAACCGTAACTTCCGTATTGCAGACGCAAGCAGGAAGGATGATCTTTACCAAGTTAGATAAATGATTTACGTAGCAGCAATTGTAGTGGCAGCAGGCAAGGGTACTAGATTTAACTCAAAAATCCCTAAGCCCCTGGTAAAGCTTGAGGGGCAAGCGGTAATTATGCATTCCCTCGCCGTATTAAGCAGGCATCCCGATATAAAAGAAATTATCGTAGTAGTAAATCCCTCTAACCGCGGCGGTATCCTTAAGAGTATCGAAAAATCCGCAGTCAAAAAGATAAAGGCATTGGTTTTAGGCGGCGCACGCAGGCAGGATTCGGTGGCGTATGGGTTAAGGGCGGTATCTCAAGACGCTAGCCACGTGTTGATTCATGATGCAGCCAGGCCTTTGATCGAGGCTAATAAAATCAGCGCCGCAATCAATGCGGCAAAGAAAAGCGGCGGGGCGGTCCTTGGGGTTCCGGTTAAGGACACGATAAAAGCGGTCGATAAGAAAAATTTTGTGAAAAAAAATATCGACCGCAGCAACCTCTGGGCAATTCAAACCCCGCAGGTTTTTAAAAAAGAATTGATCTTTAGGGCCTATAAAAAATTTACCAAGGCAACAGTGACTGATGACGCCTCTTTGGTAGAAAAATTAGGCAAAAATGTAAGTGTGGTATTTGGTTCCTACGATAATATTAAAATTACTACTCCGGAAGACCTTTTGATTGCGCAGGCAATCATTAAATTCAGGAAGAGATAAGCATGGAATACAAGATCGGGATTGGCTATGACATCCATCGCCTAGTAAAGGGGAGGAAGTTATTTTTAGGCGGCATAGCAGTGCCATACCATAAGGGCCTGCTTGGCCATTCTGATGCCGATGTATTGATCCATGCTTTGGCAGATGCGCTTTTGGGCGCGGCAGGTTTAGGAGATATCGGCGAGCATTTTCCCGATACCGACAAGCGCTATAAGGGCCTCTCTGGTAAAGACCTTTTGGCAGAAGTGCAGGCTATGATTGCGAGAAAAAAGTTTTCCGTTATTAATATTGACCTGATATTGATTGCCGAAGAGCCGAAAATTTTGCCTTTAAGAAAAAAAATTCAGCAAAACCTTTCCCGGATGCTTAAAATCGATGCGAAAGCAGTGAGCTTAAAAGGAAAAACTCAGGAAAAGTTAGGGGAAATCGGCCAGAAAAAAGCAATCGCGGCTTTTGCAATAGCATTATTAGCGAAGAGGAGATAAAGATGATTTGCCTTCGAGATATTTTATTTATTATTTTGGGGTTGATCGTATTAAAGAACCTTTTGGTTGCGTTTTTCTTCTATGGCGATATCAGGGCTGCACAGAAGCGGGATCCCGCGGCAAAAAGCTTTGTAGAGATATTGTTGTTATACCAGGGTTTACATGCATTGGTTGCGTACAGAGCTGCGCATTTCTTTTATTTGCTGCATCTATATTTTCTGGCGCGCTTTATTTCCCAGATGGCGCGCTGGGCTACGGGTATTGAAATCCATCCCGGAGCAAAAATCGGCAGGCGGTTCTTTATTGACCATGGCATGGGTGTGGTGATCGGCGAAACTGCGATTGTAGGCGATGACGTGCTTTTATACCAGGGAGTGACTTTAGGCGGTACCGGCCTGGCGCATGAGAAACGGCATCCGACAATCGGAAACAATGTGGTTATCGGCGGCGGTGCAAAAGTTTTAGGTAATATTACCGTAGGGGATAATTCATATATCGGCGCAAACGCTGTCGTGATCAAAGATGTGCCGGCAAATTCCACGGTAGTTGGCGTGCCGGGCAGGATCACCAAGCAAGACGGCAAAAAAATTGATGTTAGCCTTGACCATATTCATATCCTGGACCCAATCATGCAGAATATCGAAGAGCTGGAAAAGAGAATCGAAAAATTAGAGAAAAAATAATGCCCATTCAGATCTATAATTCACTTTCGCGCAAAAAAGAAGAATTTATTCCTTTGAACCCGCCGCAGGTAAATATTTATACCTGCGGAGTCACGGTTTATGATGAGTCGCATATCGGCCATGCCCGCAGCTTGTATATTTTTGGCCTGATCAGGAAATACCTTGCCTTTCGCGGTTTTAAAGTAAAGTTTGTCAGGAATATTACGGATATTGACGATAAAATCATTAACCGTGCCAATGAATTGAAAGTGGATTGGAAGGAATTAGTCGAGAAATATATTGCCAGGTACTATGAGGATTTAGCAGTTCTAGGAATAGAAAGGGCTGATATTGAGCCTCGGGCAACAGAAAATATCCCGGCAATGGTCGAATATGTCCGGGGTTTGATCGAAAAAGGATTTGCTTATACCGGCGGCGGGGATGTTTATTTTAACGTGCGTAAATTTACGCAATATGGGAAATTATCCGGCCAGTCTATCGATCAGATGGAGACAGGGGTAAGGATAGAGCCTACGGAATTGAAAAAAGACCCGTTGGATTTTGCCTTGTGGAAAAATTCCAAGCCGGGTGAGCCGAGTTGGGAAAGCCCTTGGGGGCAGGGCAGGCCCGGATGGCACATCGAGTGTTCGGTAATGAGCCAAAAATTTTTAAATACCCAGACTTTAGATATTCATGCCGGTGGAAGGGATTTGATTTTTCCGCACCATGAAAATGAAACTGCCCAGGCTGAGGCGCTGACCGGAAAACCTTTTGCAAAATACTGGATTCATCACGGGCTTTTAACGATTAATGGCCAGAAGATGTCGAAGTCTTTAGGAAATTTCGTCACGATCAAAGATTTTATCGCCAAATACAAGAACGCGGATTTTTTAAAGTTATTCTTTTTATCCGCGCATTACGCGCACCCGATCGATTTTACCGAAGAAAAAATTACCGAAGCAAAAAAGGCTTATGAGCGCATAGATATTTTAATGCGGAAAGCCGATAGTGGGCAAGCAAAGAGCTTTAAGGAGATAGAAGAGGCTAAGGGGAAATTTATCGAGGCAATGGACGATGATTTTAATACGCCTCAGGCTTTGGCAGTAGTATTTGAGTTGGTAAACTTAGCCAATAAAAATATCGCGGATAATGAATTTACCTTGGCAGCAAAACAGGCAATCAAAGAATTGGCAAGCTTATTAGGGCTTTCGTTAAATGCGCAGAGTGGCGCTTCAGAAGTTAGCGAAACAGAAGTATTGGAGAAAATCTCCCAGCGGCAGGATGCCCGCAAGAATAAAGATTTTGCGCTTTCCGATAAAATCAGGCAAGATCTCGAGGCTAAGGGCGTTATTTTAGAAGATACCAAAGACGGTAAAACCACATGGCGCCGGAAATTATGAAAGGTAAATTTATTACATTCGAAGGTTCGGAAGGCTGCGGTAAGTCAACGCAGTCGAAAATGCTCGCAGCTTACCTGAAGAAAAACGGTTTAAGCGTTGTTTATGTACGCGAGCCAGGCGGCACGCGCATCAGCGAGAAAATCCGAAGCATTCTCCTCGATACCAAGAATGACCGCATGGCGCAGGAGAGCGAGATGCTGCTTTATATGGCAGCGCGTGCGCAAATCGTCAAAGAAATTATTTTGCCTGCGTTAAAAAAAGGTAAAATCGTAATTTCCGACCGTTTTCTTGACTCGACTTTAGCTTATCAGGGGTATGGCTTAGGGATGGATTTGGATTTTATCCGCCAGGTCGGCAAATTTGTGAGCTTAGGGATAAAGCCGGGCCTGACAATCTTCCTGGATTTACCGGTAAAAAAAGGCTTAAAGCACCGTAAGTTCTGCGAGGACCGTATTGAAAAGCGCTCGCTTGATTATCATGGCAGAGTGCGGCAAGGATATCTAAAATTAGCGCGTTTAGAGCCGGCCAGGATTAAAGTGGTAAGCGTTGAACAGGAAAAAGCAAAAACTCAAAGTAAAATTCGAGAATTGGTAGAAAAATATGTCATTTGAAGCGATTAAGGGCCAGGATCAGCCGATAAATTTTCTCCGGGAATCGATCAAGCAGCAGCAGCTTGCCGGCGCTTATCTTTTTATCGGCCCGGAAGGCGTTGGCAAAGCTTTTACCGCAAAGGCCCTTGCCAAGGCAGTAAACTGCCAGGAAGAATCATTTGATTCTTGCGACAAATGCAGCTCTTGTATTAAAATAGAAAAGAACCAGCATCCTGATATCCATTTTATCAACCCCGGGAGCATGGACAATCAGGGCGATTCAGAGTTAATTAAAATCGAAGAGATCCGGCAATTGCACCGAGAGATTAACCTGCGGCCATTTGAAGCGAAAAAGAAAGTTTTTATTATCAATAACGCGCATCAGTTGACTGCGGAGAGCGCTAATGCGCTTTTAAAAATCCTTGAGGAACCGCCGAAAAACAGCCTGATCATTTTAATCAGCTCAAAATTTAACCGGTTATTTAAAACCATTATTTCGCGCTGCAGGATAGTAAAATTTTCCCCTTTACCGAGAAAAGAATTGGAAGCTACTTTAAGAAGCGAATACCATCTGCTTTCCGAGCAGGCGCATTTTTTGGCGTACCTGGCAGAGGGAAGGCTGGGGTCGGCGCTGGCGCTTAAAGATACCAATATCTTTACCGAGAAAAATGAGCTGATCGATGAATTTATTTCCGTGGGCTCCAATGTAGACCAGTTGGCAGCCAAAGACCGGGAAGGCCTGCGGCGTTACTTGAACCTTTTGGCAGTGTGGCTGCGCGACCTTTACCTGGTAAAATCCGGTTTAAGCCATGCAGAGATCATAAATTTGGACCGTAAGGAGCAATTGCTAAAATTAATGAGCCATTATTCCTATAGCGAACTTGACGAAGCAATGAAATTCGTTTCACAAGCTTTAATGTATCTGGAGCAGAATGTAAACGCGAAACTGATTTTTGCAAACCTGAAAGGTATTTTGAAAGGCTAGGTGTATCTATGGAAAAGAAAGTTTTAGTCAGGCTGAGGGATTTAGGCTCAACCTGCTTTTATGACCCCGGAGAGATACAGGCTAAAGAAGGCGATTTTGTAATTGTCGAGCACGACCGCGGGCTTGATTACGGCCAGATCATTCCTCCCCAGGAAGCAGCAGAGGAGGGTTCGGAAAAGGAACAGATAAAGAAGATTATCCGCTTGGCTAGCCCCAATGATTTAAAACAGATCGAAGAGAACCGCACAAAAGCCAAAGACGCCTTTAACACTTGTTTTAAAAAAATCGAAGAGCATAAGCTGGAAATGAAAATGGTCCAGGCGGAATATTCCTTTGACCGCTCCAAGATCATTTTCTATTTTACCGCTGCCGGCCGCGTAGATTTTCGCAATCTGGTAAAAGACTTGGCAAAGATCTTTAAGGCGAGGATTGAACTGCGCCAGATCGGCGTGCGCGATGAAGCGAAATTTTTCGGAGGATTTGGCTCTTGCGGCAGGGAACTTTGCTGTGCGAGGTTCCTGAAAGATTTTGAGCCGGTAACTATTAAAATGGCAAAAGAAGAAGGCCTGCCTTTAAACCCACCGAAGATTTCCGGGTTATGCGGAAGGCTGATGTGCTGCTTAAATTTCGAATACGAAACTTATAAACTCCTTTCTAAGGGGTTGCCGCACGAAGGAGAGAAGATCCATATCCAGCAGGGGAAAGGCAAAGTAGTGAGCGTAAATGTTTTTAAGCGTTCTGCTACCGTGGAATTAGAAGACGGAACACAGGTTGAGGTAAATTATCCGCAAAAATAACATGGCAAACAAATTTTATATTACTACGCCCATATATTATGTGAACGACATCCCGCATATCGGCCATTCATATACCACTATTGCCGCCGATGCCTTGGCGCGTTTTAACCGACGGCTTTTAGGAGAAAATCAGGTTTGGTTTTTGACCGGCACCGACGAACACGGGCAAAAAATTCAAAGGGCCTCTGACGAAGCAAAATTAACTCCGCAGGAATTTGTCGATAAGGTAATGGTGAAGTTTAAGGAACTCTGGGTAAAATTGGATATTTCATATAATGATTTTATCCGTACTACCGAAGAGCGCCATATTAAAGTTGTGCAGAAAGCCCTGGAGATACTTTATAAGAGCGGTGATATCTATGAGGATACCTATGAAGGTTGGTATTGTACGCCTTGCGAAACCTTCTGGCCGGAAACGCAGCTGGTTGACCATTTTTGTCCGGATTGCCACCGCCCCGTAGAGAGGATCAGCGAAAAGAATTTCTTTTTGAAGCTGGGGAAATACCAGCAGGATTTAATCAAGTACATCGAGGAACACAAAAATTTCATCCGCCCGGATTTTAGGCGCAATGAAGTTTTAAGTTTTTTGCGCTTGAATAAATTGGAAGACCTTTGTATTTCCCGGCCCAAGGAGCGTTTAAGCTGGGGGATCCCTTTAACCTTTAGCCCGGGGCACGTTACCTATGTCTGGTTCGATGCTTTGATTAACTACATGAGTGCAGTCGGCTCCTTTGATGAAAAGAATAATTATATTTCAAAGTGGTGGGATAACGAAACGGAAGTGGTGCATTTAATCGGCAAGGATATTTTACGCCACCACGCGGTTTACTGGCCGATTATGTTAATGGCTTTGCAGCAGGCAGGAGTAAAAGGGGTAAAGCTGCCTGACACGATTTTTGCGCATGGCTGGTGGCTGAATAAAGACGAAAAGATGTCTAAATCCAGAGGCAATGTGATTTCTCCGCTATTCATGGCGGATAAATTCGGCGTGGAAACTTACCGTTATTTTTTGTTACGCGATTTGCCTTTTGGCTTAGACGGAAATTTTTCGGAAGAAGCATTTATTAAAAGGTTTAACAGCGACTTGGCCAATGACTTAGGCAATCTTGTTTACCGGACCTTGACAATGGTAGAAAAATATTTTCAAGGCGTAGTCCCGGAATTTAGTTCCTCCGGCGAACGGGTGAAGGAGATTGCCGCCAAGCTTGCAGCATTGCCGAAGGAAGTAGAGAATAGCCTTAAAGCAGAGTCTGATTTTAATTTTGTCCGTGCGCTGGAAAATATTTGGGAGAAGATTAACCTGGCAAATAAATACGTCGAAGAAACCAAGCCCTGGAACCTGGCAAAAGAAAATAAAACCGAAGAGCTGAAAAATTTTATCCGACTTTTAGTCGAGGCAATCAGAAAGACAGGCGCAGAAATTGCGCCCTTCATGCCTCGCACAGCAGGAACTATTAATGAAGAGTTAGGCAGCGGCACAATCAAGAAGGGCAAGCCTTTATTCCCCCGTATTGAAGATCAAAAGCCAAAAAAATAATGTATATCGATACGCATTGCCATCTGGATTTCCCGGAGTTTGACCAGGACCGGGAAGCGGTAATTAAGGGTTCTAAGGCGCAAGGCATCGATTTTCTGGTGAATGTCGGCGCGAGCCTGAAATCTTCGGGCGATTCTCTGGAATTGGCTAAAAAATACCCCTTTGTTTACGCCAGTATCGGTATTCATCCGCATGAAGCCGACAGATTTAATGCTGAGGATGAAAAGAAGCTACGTGCTTTTGCGCAATCAGAGAAAGTGGTGGCCATAGGAGAAATCGGCTTGGATTACTATCGTAATTTTTCCCGGCCGGAGAACCAAAAGCCGCTTTTTTTGGCGCTTTTAAAATTGGCAAAGGATTTGAACCTTCCGTTAGTGATCCATACCCGTCAGGCAGAAAACGATACGTTGGAGATTTTAAAAAAAATGCAGCCGATTTCTGCGGTAGTGCATTGTTTTTCCGGGGATACGCAATTCTTAAAGGCCTGTTTGGATTTGGGGTTTTTTATTTCTTTTACCTGCAATATTACTTATAAGAAAGCAGAAGGGCTGCGTCAGGCCGTTGCCCAGGCGCCATTGGAAAGAATTTTCCTGGAAACCGATGCTCCTTATTTGGCCCCGGAGGGGTTACGTGGTAAAAGAAATGAGCCAATCAATGTAAAATATGTAGCCGCGGAAATTGCCAGAGTAAAAGGGGTTTCAGCAGAAGAAGTCGCCAGGGCAACCAGCGAAAACGCCAAAAATTTTTTTAAGCTAAAATGAAAGCTCAAGTTGCACTTGTTAAATGCGCCGGTTATGAACCGGCTGTAGTGTCAAAAGCCGTAAAACAGGCAGTTGAACTTATCGGAGGGCTCAATAAATATATTCCCCCCGGAAGCCGCGTGTTAGTGAAGCCAAATTTACTCATGGCTAAGGAACCGGAATTCGCCATTGATACGCACCCGGAAGTGGTACGCGCAGTGGTGAAGATTTTGAAAGAAATTAACTGCCGGGTAGTAATCGGAGACGGTCCGAGTGTCTGGGGCAGCCAGGCAGAAGACATAGATAGCGTGTACGAAAAATCCGGGATCAGGAAGGTAGCCCTGGAAGAAGGGGCGGAGCTGGTAAAATTCGAAAAAAAGCGCTGGAGGGGGAAATTTCCTTTAACCGGCTGGCTGGATGAATGCGACTGTTTTGTGAATTTGCCAAAATTAAAGACCCATGAATTTACTGTAATGACCGCGGCAGTAAAAAATCTTTTCGGGCTGATACCGGGAAATTTTAAAACCGAACTACATAAACAGTATTTTTATCCGGAAGATTTTTCCAGGATCCTGTTGGATATTTATCTTGAGGCAAAACCACATTTAACCATTATTGACGGGGTTTCGGTGATCGAAGGGGATGGCCCGGCAACCAGCGGAAAAAAACGCAGTTTAAATTTACTGCTTGCCGGCGAGAATTGCCTGGCCCTGGATTTTGTGGCAGCAAAAATTATGGGAGTGGATCCTTTGGAAGTACCAACCAATAAGGAAGGTGTGGCGCGCGGTTTGGGTATTGGCGGAATGAAGGATATTGAAATTCTTGGGGAAAGTATAGAAAGCTTGAATTTACGCCCCTTTATTTTGCCCGCCGCTTCGATGTTAAGAAAAGTCCCTCCGGTATTGGTAAAGTTGGCGAGAAAACTGCTTAAGTTCTACCCATGCGTTGAAAAGGATAACTGCGTAAAATGCGCAGCTTGCATTCAGGCTTGCCCTAACCAGGCAATCAGTATGGGGGAAAAGGGGATTTCTTTCTGCTATAGCAAATGTATTGCCTGTTTTTGCTGTGAAGAGGCTTGTCCGGCATCGGCAATTAAAATAAAGAAAAGTTTTATGGTAAAATTATTAGGGATGTAAAATGAGAGAAAAACTGGATCAGGAAATTACTTATGGCTCGCGGCGCAAGGCTTTAAAAATTGCCAGGATAGCTTTAAAACTTGCCCAGAAGAAGAACGCAGCCGGGGAAGTAGAATATTTTAAGGGGCAGGTCGAGCTTCTAAAAGAAAACTTTACCACTGCCATAGAGCATTTCGATGCGGCAATCAAGCTCAACCCTAAAGACGGCGGCGCCTTTAATGACCGGGCGCTTTGCATGGTAGAATTAGGTATTATTGACCATGCTTTAGGGTTTTTTGAGCAGGGAATTGCAGTTGAGCCGAATTACGCCACGATTTATCATAATAAAGGCTGGCTTTTGAATAATATCGGCAGGCACACCGAGGCAATTGCCTGTTTTAAAAAAGCCTTAAGCCTGGAACCGAACCGGCCGGTAACTTTCGACAATTTGGCAGATGCTTTATTTAACCTTCGGGATTATGAGGGCGCTTTAGAAGCTTACGAAAAAGTGCTGCATCTATTAAAGCCGGGTGCATGCAGAGGCATCAGAAAACAAATTAAAGCAAAAATCGAAGAGATCAAAAATTATGAATCTAAAAACCATTTCCTGGAAAAATAATTCCATCCGGATTATTGACCAGACAAAGCTACCCGGAAAACTGGTATTTCTTAAAATCAGGAGTTTATCGCTTTTATGGCGGGCAATCAAGGAATTGAAGGTACGTGGAGCTCCGGCATTGGGAGGTGTGGCAGGCTTAGGGGTTTATTTAGGGATTAAAGACTTTAAGGGGGATGACAAAAAAGCGTTTTTACGAAAATTAAAAGAAGTTTCCGATTATCTTGGTTCTTCGCGGCCTACTGCCCGGAACCTTTTTTGGGGTATTGAACGTATGCAATCCGTGGCAGTAAATAACAGGCATAGCCCGGTACCGGAAATAAAAAAGTTGCTTTTTGCGCAAGCGCAGAAAATCATCGAAGAAGACCGGCAAGCTTGCAGAAGGATCGGTTTTTATGCGGCTAGGTTTTTTCATGACGGAGATGCGGTGTTAACTATTTGTAACGCGGGGATTTTAGCTACCATTGATTATGGCACGGCACTGGGGGCAATTTATCGCGCCAAAGAGGATGGGAAGCGCTTAAAGGTGTATGCTTGCGAAACCCGGCCGCTGTTACAGGGGGCGCGTTTGACTACCTGGGAATTAAGGCATCAGGGTGTAGATGTGACTTTAATCTGCGATAATATGGCAGCTAGCTTAATGCGCGAGGGTAAAGTTAAAAAAGTAATTACCGGGGCTGACCGAATTGCTGCTAACGGCGACACAGCGAACAAGATCGGTACCCTGGGGCTAGCAGTATTGGCTAATTACCATAAAATTCCTTTTTATGTCGCTGCGCCCGCTTCAACCTTCGACTTAAAAATAAAAAATGGCAGGCAAATCCCTATTGAACAAAGGGATGCAAAAGAAGTAACCAGTTTATTCTTTAAACAGCCGATTACGGCAAAAGGGGTTAAAGTTTATAACCCGGCGTTTGATGTAACGCCGCACGAATTAATCACGGCAATTATCACGGATCAGGGCGTAGTTGAGCCGCCGTATTCAAAAAACATTAGAAAAATTATATGCAAATAAAAGATATCGGAGAATTCGGATTAATCGAACGGTTTGCCAGGAAGATTAAGAACAGCCGTTCGGTTATTGTTGGTTCCGGAGACGACTGCGCGGTATTAACTTTTAATCGGCAATATTATCAGCTTTTTACTTGCGACATGCTGATCGAAGGAGTAGATTTTCTTAGCAGCGCAAATCCATATCTTGTCGGCAGGAAAGCTATTGCGGTTTCTTTAAGCGATATTGCTGCTTGTGCCGGTAAGCCTATGCATGCAGTAATTTCTTTAGGGGTACCGAAAAAAAGTACGCTTAAGTACTGCGATCGGCTTTTTAAGGGGATGAACGATATTGCCAAGCAATATGGGGTTAATATTGTCGGCGGTGACATAAGCCATTCGGAAAAAACAGTGATTGATGTTTCGATGTTGGGTTTAGTCGAGAAAAAATACCTGGTATTAAGAAGCGGGGCAAAGAAAGGCGATATTATTTTTGTGAGCGGCTGCCTGGGCGGTTCAATATTGGACAAGCACCTTAAATTTACACCGCGTTTGAAAGAAGCGCGTTTTCTGGTAGAAAACTTCAAAATACATTCCATGATCGATATCTCCGATGGTTTGCTTGCGGACTTAGGCCATATTCTTAAAGCAAGCGGCACGGGCGGATTGATTTTTGCTCCACGGGTCCCGATAAGTAAAGTAGCCTCAGGATTAAATGATGCTTTGGCCTCGGGAGAGGATTTTGAGCTGCTTTTTACGGTTAGCCCTGTAGAGGCAAACCGGTTTTTTTCGGATAAACGCGCAAAGAATTTTCAGGCAATCGGAGAAATCATCGAAAAAAAACAAGGTTTAAAATTGATTAACCAGTCCGGCAAAGAGATAAAAATTTCTGGTAAAGGCTACCAGCATTTTTAAGATGAAGGTTATTTCCCGCAGCGTCAAAGATACTTTGAATTTAGGCAAGGTAATCGCCAGGAAGCTAAAGCCCGGGGATATTATTTGTTTATTTGGTAATCTGGGCAGCGGCAAGACTGTGCTTACTAAAGGCATTGCCCATGGCTTAAAATTGGATGAAAAAGATATTATCAGCCCGTCTTTTGTGCTGTTACGCCAATATCCGCAGGCAAAAATCCCTTTGTATCATTTTGACCTTTACCGTTTGAAATCTTCCGGTGACATCCTGGCTTTAGGTTATGAGGAATACCTGTATTCAGACGGGGCTACGGTAATCGAATGGGCAGAGCGCTTAAAAGGGTTCTTGCCTAAAGAATATTTAAAAATCGAAATTACCATCAAAGCAGAGAAAAAACGCGTTTTCAAATTAAGCGCAATCGGTAAAAATTATGCCAGATTTCTGCTATAATAGGGATTATTAAGATGAAAATATTAGCCATAGATACTACTACCAATACGCTTTGCTTAGGTGTTTATGATGACGGCAAAGTTTATGCATACAGCCTGGAATCAGGCAGGAAGCTTTCCGGCCTGTTGATGGCGACAATTAAAAATGTGCTCGATGCGCTTGAATTAAAGCCCTCAGAAATCGATTATCTTGCCTGCGGAGTGGGGCCGGGCTCTTTTACCGGATTACGCGTCGGCTTAAGCACGATCAAGGGGTTGGCTTTTAGCTTGAATAAGCCGATAGTAGCGGTTCCGACTTTGGATATCCTGGCGGAAAATGCAGAAGGATTTAATAGCGATTATATTATTCCGGCAATCGATGCCAAACGGAATTTAATTTTTTGCAGTATTTATAAACGGGGGAACAAAGGAATAAAAAGAGTTTCTCCTTACATGCTGCTTTCAGAAAATGAATTCGTGAGTAAAATAAAAAATAAGGCCCTTGTTTTGGGGGATGCCTTGAACTTATATCAACAAAGCTTAAGCAAGCGTGCAAAAAATGCGGTATTGCTGGATAAAGACTATTGGAAATTAAATCCCGCAAACCTTTTGGCTTTAAGTTTGCAGCGGATAAAAAAACGGGAAGTTACCGATACCTTTAAGGTTAAGCCGATTTATCTTTATCCGCAGGAGTGCCAAGTAAAAAAATGAGTAAGACGCAATATATCGGATACCGGCCGACCTGGGCAGAAGTAAATTTAAAGAACCTGGAATTTAACCTGGTTCAGATAAAAAAATTTCTTAAAGCCGGGACAAAGGTTTTAGTCACTGTCAAGGCAGATGCCTATGGCCATGGGTTAGTGCGGGTGGCAAAAAAATTAGCCAGCTTAAAGGTGGATTATTTTGGCGTTGCTTCCATCGATGAGGGGATAGTTTTACGCAAGGAAGGAATAAAGCTGCCGATTTTAGTCTTAGGGATGATTTTTGAGCGGGATACTACCCCGCTCTTTAAGCATAATCTCACTCCTACTGTCTGCGGGGAAAATTTAGCGCGCGTCTTAAATAAAAAAGCCGCCAGCCTAAAAAAGAAAATTAACCTGCATGTTAAGGTGGATACCGGAATGGGCAGGATCGGCGTTTCGCCATACGATGCAGAAATGCTGATTAAGAGAATCGCAAAGTTATCGCATCTGCGTATCGAAGGGGTATTTACGCATTTTGCCTTTGCAGACATGAACCGCGAATTTACTTTGCATCAGATACAGCTTTTCGACCGGATGATCGGCAAGCTGGAAAAAGAAGGAATGCATTTTCCCTTGCTGCATTGCGCCAATAGTATGGGCGTAGTCAGCTACAAGGAAGGCCATTTTAATATGGTCAGGCCCGGGCTTGTAGTTTATGGTTTGTATCCTTCCGAAGATATCGATTTAAAACTGAAACCTGCCTTAGCCTTAAAAACAAAAATTGTTTATTGTAAAAGGGTTTCTGCCGGGCAGGGGATCAGCTACGGCCATACCTATATTACTAAAAAGAAAACTACTATTGTTACTCTGCCTATTGGTTACGGAGACGGTTATCCGCGCAACCTCTCGAATGTCGCTTCAGTGCTAATTAAGGGTAGGCGTTTTAAAATCAGCGGCCGGGTTTGTATGGACCAGATTATGGTGGATGTCGGGGATTTAGCGGTAAAAGAGGGGGAGGAGGTAGTTTTAATCGGCTCCCAGGGAAAAAATAAAGTTACGGCAGAAGAGTTAGCAAAACTTTCCGGGACTATCCCCTATGAAATTGTCTGTGGTTTAGGCAGCCGTGTACCGCGCGTCTACCTTGATTAAGGAAGGGTGTAAATAAAATAGAGGCTGAAGATAAAAGCCAGGATCTGCGGCAGAGAAGCACTTAATAACGGAATCAAAATTCCCGCCTTGCCAAAAGCAATACTTACCGCGTTTAAAACATAAAAAAGAAAGCCCATAATCATCGATAGCCCCAAGGACGATAATCCGGTAGCGCGCTTACGCATTTTGAGCGCAAAGGGGATCCCTAGGAATATGATTACGATCGAAGTGAATGGCGCGCTAAAGCGCTGGTAAAGGTCGACTTTAAGGTTCCTGATTACCGTAGTTGCCCCGCTTTTCGAAAGCTTCCAGATATAATCATCCAATTGCGCGATAGTCATCAAATCCGGCCTTTCCCTTTGCGTCATAAATTCATGCGGGGTTTCCGGGATCGGCATTATTTCTTCCTCGAAATATTGCGGTTCCTCTTCGGTCTGCAGGCTGTCATTAAAGGTGTAGGTAATTACCTGGTAAAATTTCCAGAATCCATCCTGAAAAACGCCTTTATTCGCCACGATTTTTTTGGTGATATTCTGATGCTCGTCATTTTCAAGGATAGTGATGCCTTCCATGGTATTTTGCGGCGGAATGAATTTACTGACAAAAAAGAGCCTGTTTTTTGACCCGTACATGGAGAGGTTATAGATAGTTTCTGCCTGTTTGTTTTTGTTGCGCTTATCGGCATTTTCCATTTCTTCACGGATACGTTGATTGGTGCCCAGCGCCTGAGGTACGAAACGGTCATTCACCCAGAAGATAAAAATGCTGGTTAAGAAGCCGAAGATGATTACGGTCCTGGTGATTTGCAGGATGCTTAAGCCCGAAGCGCGCATGGCAATGATTTCATTATCGCGGTTTAATTTTCCGAAGGTGTACAATGTTGCAAGGAGTATGGCTATCGGGGTTACCTGCACGAAAATAATCGGCAGGTAAGACATGTAATATTGCAAGAGGATTTGGAAGTTAAGCTGCTGCTTTAACATATCTTCCAGGTTTGAGAAAAGGTCGATGATTACATAGAGGAAAAGAAATACTAATAGGCAGGTTACGAATAAACTTAAAACCGATTTTATGATATAGCGGTCTAGGATGCGCATGCGCGGTAAGTTAAATATGCCCCCAGGGAGCCTAAAATAATATTCGGCAGCCAGATCATGAAGCGCGGATTGGCAAATCCCTGCAAGCAGAGTGCTTCAGCTCCTAAAAGGAGCGCATAGTATAATCCGAAAAACAAGCATGCCATGGCGAAATTGATAAATACGCCGCGGCGCTTGGTAATTGCTGCGAGCGGAAAACCCAGCAGTACAAAAACGAAACAAGAAAATGCCATGGAAATTTTTTCATTGATTTCCGTAAGTAACGGAGTAGGGTCAATGCCTTCGCGCTCCAGTTTTTTTGCTTCTTCGTGCAATTCCGCTACGGTCATATCTTTTGGTTTTTTGCCGATCTTGTCTTTATCGCGCATCTGGCCAAGATTTAAGGACATAAAATAAGTTTTGAAATTTAATTTGTAAAAACTGGTGGGGTTCTTTGGGTCGGGTTCGTCAGAGGTGCCGTCCATAAGTTTTAATTTCACCATATTCTGTTCCGGGATTGCAATGAACTCTCCGCGTTTTGCAACGATAGTGCGGGTGGGCCGGCCCTCCTGTGGCTCGTAAATGCGCACATTCCCCATGCGGTTTTTCTTCTGGTCGATCTGATAAATAAAGAGGATATATTTCTGAAAAGAGTTGATAAAAATCCCCGGCTCCAAAGCTGCGGTCGGGTTTTTCATCCCTACTTCGATAATCGTCTTACGCTGCGCAAAATGCGCATAAGGAATAACCCGGTCATTAAAAACAACCAGCAGTAAACTTAAAATCAATCCCACGGTTAAAAGCGGAGAAATCAGGCTGAATAAATGCACGCCGCTTGCCCGGATTGCCATGATCTCATTGTCGCTGGAGAGCCTGCCTAAGGAAAACAATACTGCGGTTAGCGTCCCAAGCGGCAGGGTGTAGCTTAAAGAAGAAGACATCATGAATAAAAACAGCTTGGTGATGCTAAAAATATCTACACCTTTATTGATCACTAGGTCAGTTAGCCTAATTAAGCTGCCTAAGAGCATAACAAAGCTTAAAACTCCCAGGGAGAGGAAAAGCGGCGTAATAAATTCGCGTAAAAAATAATTGCGTAATATTCTCATAGTTAATTAGCCAAAGTCAGGACGAAAACGATATTTGCTCCCGAGCCTTTAAGCGATTTGGCAGCTTCCGAACAGGTGGCGCCGGTAGTAAGCACATCGTCTACCAAAAGGATATTTTTATTTTTTACTAACGAGCTTTCGGTAACTGCGAAACTGTCCCGTACATTTAAAAGCCGGGCATTTTTCTCCAATTCCGCCTGCGCTTTGGTGTGGCGTTTGCGCACCAGCACGGAATCAAGCAGGTCTTTCTGGAAGCTGCGCGCGATTTTTTCTCCCAGGACTTTTGCCTGATTAAATTCCCTTTCGCGTAATTTAACTTTGTGCAAAGGGACAGGTATAACGCAATCCAGGTAATCTATCGGCAGGTTGTATTCTCTGATGAAATCAGTCATGATCTTTCCTAATGGCTCTCCCAGGTAGTCCTTGCCTTTATATTTGAACTGATGCAGCAGTTCTTTAATCACCCCTTCATAACGGCAGGGGCTAAAGGCGCGGTCGAAATGCAGTTTCCTTCTCTGGCAATCAACGCAGATATTTTTCGCAAAAGATTTTTTTTCCAACTGCCTTCCGCAGGAAATACAGAAGGGAGGCAGGTTCTTTTTGATTGCCTCATCGCAGGCACGGCAGGTAAATACATTAGTTGTTTCGGTTGCCAGCCTGGTACTGCAGGCAAGGCATTTTTTCGGGTAAATTAAATTTACCAGAGGCTTAAGTGCCTTTCGCAGCATGCGTATATGATAACAGTGAAAGTAAATTTTGTCAATGCGAAGACGAGGCAGGATTTAATACATGATGATGCCTTGTTGGTTCATTTCTTTTCTTTCGGCTTCAGGAGGGATTTTTCCGATTTTTTTGTATCCTGAGGTGATAACAGGTTGGTTACTTTGAGTAGGCTGCGAGGGAATATTTTTGATTTGTTGCTTTTCCGGTAATTTTACTATGCCCGGAGTTTGCATTGCCGGTTCCTGAGAGATTACGGTAATCCCCGGGACCTGCACGATAGATGAGATGTTCTTAGCCGGTAACTGCTCCTGAGGCTCACCAGGCAGCGGAACGGTTTGTGATGAATGTACCAGATGGTTTTGGGTCTCCGGCATAACTGTTGCAGGTTCTTTTACGGCGGGAAGGATTTTAGTTTGTTCTCTATTTAGCCAGGCGGTAAAAATGGCGCTTGCTAATACCACAATTATAAGAATAACAAAAAAATAATAAACGGTTTTGGTTTTCATGGTTTAATTTTCCTCCCAGGAAAGTACGACATAATCTCCGGTAGTCGGCATAAAAGGCGGAGGCGAGCCAAGCAAGCGCTGGTCATATTCGTAATCCTTGGAATAGCCGCTTACCTTTTGCCCGGTTGAGCTGTTAAAGGTGCCTACCGGGCCTCTTTCGTCCTGGATGATCCCGCCAAAAACCGTAAGCGTTCCCTTTGGAGGCCCTATCCACCAGTTCTGCATATAGAAGGAGGTACCCATTGCCATGATGCAGGCGTCAATCTCTAAATCAGAAGGCGCGCCTGAAGTAAGTATGACATCTTCCTCGGCGATAATTCCCAGCACATCAGTAGAATCAGGGTTGGTCCTCGGGTCATCGGCATATAAAATATTATTCGGAATAATTACGTTTTGGTTTGCGCCTACTGTCAGCCTGCCGCTTAATGTCCCTGAGATGGTAAGGTTTCCGCTGTTTACAAAAAGGGTTCCGTTTGCCGGTAAGGCCATATTATGATTTGTCCATTCCCGGCCGGGATTAGTGACATTCATCGTGCCGTCTGATAAAAGCACTACTGTGCTGTTTCCGGTAAGCGATAACCCACCAGCGGCAGCGGCATTACGCAGGGCCTGCGCGCGGTTAGGCATAGTAGTGGGAGTGACGCCAAAAAACATCCCCTGCTGGAAATCAGGGCTATCATAAGGCGGGTTCGTAGTCTGGCTTAGATTGATATTATTCCCGTTATTAAAGAAGCGGATGTAAGTATCTACGGAGCGCGCCTGGCTTTCGAAAATCGGGTTTCCCATAATATTGAAATGCCCGTTGGTCTGGGTGGGGCCGTTTAAGTGGTCCTGGGTCCAGAACCAGACTGTAGTACCGTTAAAAACTTCCCGGTCGGTAAACCAGAGGTAGCGTGAATAATTATCTACTTGAATGTAGCTGCTTACGGAACGGTTTAAGTTTCTGAATGAGCCGGTAGAAGTTACCTGGTATCTGCGCACGCTGCCGGAACCGGCAATGATCCCTAAGTCGGTAATCGTAACCGAATAAGTACCTCCGCCTAAATTTTGTATTCCGCCCCAGGGGTCAGTGTGGTTTCCCACCGGAGGAGAAGGCTGGCTGCGTAGCCAGGTGATTGCCTGGTCAAGCCCGGACTCCGCAAGGTAAAAAGCTTTTGTGCGCCTGCGGAAAATATCGGAAGTAACACTTTGATTGATATCCGTGCTTAGGAAAGCGCCGAGAAAAATCAGCAGGATGCAAATCACGAAAAAAGTAGCAATCAGCGCAATACCTTTATTATTCTTCATTTTAATTTCTCATCTCTACGGTGATTTGCCCCGCATCCTGAATTTGCCTGCCAAAAGCGCTATTCTTCGAAGCCGTAATATCAACCTGAATGATATTCACCGGGCTAAGCGGCCGGGTAAATAATAAATCCGAAACATTATTTGCTACGATCGTAGTATTGCCGGAAACTGTCCGGGTAATCTGATGCGAGTCGTTTAAAGCATAGGTAATCTGGGGAGACCATTCGATATCCCCAAAAGAGTTTAAGATTGTTTCGTCACCGTCATTATCCTGGGGGACGCAGAAGGTGAGTGTCGCGCTAGAGGTGCCGCTGGCAAGGTTGGTTAATGCCGGCCGGGTTTCTTTTAATTCACGCTCCATATTAGTGAATGTTTTGATGATTTCCCGGCGCAGCTCCACAGATACCTCGTCATTAAACCAGAGGCTCCTGCTGATATCCAGGGACTGGAATAAGGAAAGTACTAATACCAAGAAGATGCAGGCGGCAATCAAAATTTCCGTTATCGTAAAACCTCTCATAGTTTATTTATTGGCAATACGCGTAACTAATTCAACGGGAGAGTCGATTATGCCGTTACCGTTGGTGTCTTCTCCCGCATTAAGTACGCCGTTTAAATTCAAGTCTTCTCCGATTACCCGATTATTCTGCTGCCGCCAGCAAACGCTGACCGTGACTTCCAGCAACTCCGGGTTTGTATTATTCACATATACGACACCACGGCTTTGCGGGATATCATTCAGGGTAAAATTAAGCCCGTTGTAAGTATTATATATTTGGAAAAATGACGTACTGCGGATTTCTTCCATCAGGCTAAGCGCGGCGTTACTGGCAATATTGATATTTTTTGAAGTGTTACTGAGGACAAAGAATGAAACGTAAGCGGCTAAGATGGCACAGAGAGCAAAGGCAAGGATTCCTACGGCCACGACTATTTCTACCAGGCTAAAGCCACGGGCATGTTTTTTCTTTAGCAACATCGCGTCTCCGTTCATGGCAAGTTTCTACGCGTAGCATAGCAGAAAGTTAATCGGATTTCAATAATTTCTTTGCAATCCTTTATTGACAGTATGGGTGGATGATAGTAGAATATTTTTTATGGAAGACTTAAAACAATTAAAAGAAAAATTAAAGGCGTTATTGGAGAAGGAAGCTTTCAAAAAAGGCGATTTTACCCTTTCTTCCGGGAAGAAAAGCAATTACTATCTCGACGGCAGGGTAATTACGCTTACTCCTGAAGGCGCGTACTTAGTAGGAAAAATTGTCCTGGAAATGATCCGGGGGAAAAATATCGCGGCTGTAGGAGGCCCTACCTTAGGCGCAGACCCGATTGTCGGGGCAGTTGCGGTATTGGCGCATCAGCAGCAAGTGCCGATAAAAACTTTTATCGTGAGAAAATCCGCCAAAGAGCATGGCACGCAGCGCCAGGTCGAAGGCCCGCAATTAAAAGCAGGGGAGAGAGTAGTCTTGGTCGATGATGTAGCTACGACTGGCAAAGCGCTGGTAGAAGCAAAAGCCGCACTTGATAATATTAAGGTAACGATTGATTGCGCAATCGTCATTGTAGACAGGCAGGAAGGGGCCGCGGAAAATTTAGCTAATGCCGGATTAAAGCTCGAAGCGATCTTCACCAAAACCGAACTGGGGGTGTAAAATCAGTCAAAGAATACTCGCATCAATTCTAATCCATCTTTTTTTTCTTTTTGCGGTTTGGCAAAATGTTTTTTGTCAGGATAATAATAGCGGTAATGCCTATGGCGGATTTATCGATGATAACGCAGAACTTACGGATAGGCTGAACAAAGCCATGAAACAGGCGATCCACGAATATAACGAAGAGCATGCTTCGAAGCAGGTGCAATTTGGAGCGGACCTGGGCACTAAATTACAGGCTGCGGTAGATAAGTGGATCGAAGAAGAAACTAATAAAAAGAAAGCGCAGCTTAATCAATTGGTCGATCAAAATTGGCAAGCGCTTTTTAAATATGGACCGCGTATCCACTATGACTATACCCTGCGCGCTTTTGATATCAATATTAATGATTTTGACATCCTGCAAACCGGTTCTTCGGTAAAGGCGCCTTATATCGGGGTGTTGGATGTAAGGGAAGTGCTTTATGCCCAGCGTAATTTCCCGGGGAATATTTCCGATCCGCGAAAATATTATTACACCGTCACCAACACATTAAAGGTAAGGTTCGATTATGTGAATGACAGGTTTATGCCGGCACAAGTTGAAGAAGGGAAAGCTTATATTGAACAAGATTGGCCGGATGAGATTGTAGAAAGAGTAAAATTCTCCTTTCAAAGATAGATTAAACTTCTTAAATATCAGTGCGGAAAAACCGAATAATTGTTATTGGCGCAGGGCCAGCCGGATTAATGGCGGCAATCAGGGCCGCAGAACTGCAGCAGGATGCCCTCCTGATAGAAAAAAATTCCCTCCCCGGCCGGAAACTCCTCTTAAGCGGCAAGGGCCGCTGTAACCTGACTAATGTTTGCACGGTAGACGAATTCATTGCCAGGTTCTCACAAAACGGGCAATTCTTACGCGATGCCTTCAAAAAATTCTTTTATCCGGAATTAATGCGGTTCTTCGAAGAGCGGGGCCTGAAATTAAAAGTGGAAAGGCAGGAAAGGGTCTTTCCACAAAGCGGAAAATCTGCCAGTGTCTTGGAAGTTTTAATTGCGCAATTAGATAAGCTTAGGGTACGGACTATTTATCGCACCGAAGCAAAAGAAATTATTATTAAAGACAACAAAGTGAATGCGGTTAAAATTTCCCAGGGAGAAATCCTGGAGGCAGATCGGGTGATTTTAGCTACAGGAGGCCTTTCTTATAAATTTACCGGTTCTACCGGCGACGGTTTTAAAATCGCAGAAAAGCTCGGGCATAGGATTATTCCTTTAAGGCCGGGATTAGTGCCCTTAGTAACCCGCGAAGAATATGTAAAAGACCTGGAAGGGCTTTCTTTGAAAAATATCCGTTTGAAATTCATTTGCGCCAAGAAAGAAATCATTTCGGAAATCGGAGAGATGGTTTTTACCAAGAACGGGGTCTCCGGGCCGTTGGTTTTATCCTTAAGTGCCAGCGTGGTTAATTGCCTGGAAGAAGAAAGAGAAGTTTTTCTGGAGATAGATTTTAAGCCGGCACTTTCGAACGAGCAGTTGGAAGCGCGCATTTTACGGGAATTTAAAGCAAATTCCAAAAAATCAATCAAGACGGTATTAAAAAATTTACTGCCAATGCGCATGGTGAATTTATTTTTAAAACTGGCGAAAATCGAGCCGCAAAAACAGTCCAGCCAGATTACGCAAGAGGAACGGCGGAAGATTATTTCTCTATTGAAAACATGGCGCATGCAAATTTTGAAATCCCTGCCGTTAGAAGAAGCGATGGTAACGCAGGGTGGGGTGGCTTTAAAAGAGATCGACCCGCGGACCATGCAGTCGCGGCTGGTAAAAGGATTGTATTTTGCCGGGGAAATGATCGATCTTGACGCAGATACAGGCGGTTTTAACCTGCAGGCAGCATTCTCTACCGGGTACTTAGCCGGAGAAAGCGCCTCAAGTGCTTAAGATGAAGCAAATCTATTTAGCATCGGATTCCAGGGCGCGTAAAAAAATCCTCCGGGATTTTGGCTTGAAATTTAAAGTTTTGCCCAGCCATATCCGGGAAAGCAGAAATAGGGGAAACCTATCTTTTTCCGGCCTAGCGAAAAAAAATGCGCTTGAAAAAGCTAAGGCAGCCGCTAAAAAAGTAAAAAGCGGCTTGATTATCGCTGCCGATACTTTTGTCGTGCAAGGCAAAAGTATTTTTGGAAAACCTAAGGATTTAAAAGACGCGCGCCGGATGCTTAAAGCTATTTCCCGTAAGCCGCAGTGGCTTTATACGGGGATCGCCGTAATTGACAAGGGCCGGAAGAAAACATTAGTGGGCTGCGAAAAAACCAAAATTTACATGGATCCTTTAAACGATAAAGAAATCAGCGCTTATTTTGCGCAAGTTAACCCATTGGACAAAGCCGGCAGTTTCGATATCCAGGGAAAAGGGGCTTTTTTTATCCGGCGCATCGAAGGTTGTTTCTATAATGTGGTGGGGCTGCCGGTGTATAAGCTTTTTAAAATGTTGAAAAAATTGAACGTAGTCCTGTATTGTGTAGCGTGTATAGTGTATGGAATGATGCTTGCCGGATGCACCACCGAATACAATATTGTTACCGGCGAAGAAGAAAGCTACATGTATTCCACGGATAAAGAAGTCCAGATGGGCGAGGCGATTGATAAAGAAGTTGAAAATGAATTCAAGATGGTCGATGACCCGTTAGTGGAAAAGCGCGTGAAAGATATCGGGAAAAAAATCGCCGTAGTTTGCGACCGCAAAGATATCGATTATCATTTCCGGGTTTTGGAAGATGAAGAGGTGAACGCGTTTTCTTTGCCCGGAGGATATGTTTATGTGAATAAAGGCCTGGTAGAAAAGTGTTCCAATGACGATGAGCTGGCAGGGGTTATCGGCCATGAGGTCGGCCACATCGTTGCCAGGCACAGTATTAAGAAACTACAGGCGCAGCAATTGTATGCAGTCTTGATGGTAGCGGCTGCAGGGACCGGATCGGGGAATGTAGCGGCAGCAGCTGATCAGGCTTTTACCCAGATCATGCTGGGTTATTCCCGGGAGGATGAATTATTGGCGGACCAATTGGGTACGCGTTACGCCAGGTTAGCCGGGTATAACCCAAAGGCAATGATCACTTTTTTAACCAAGCTCCAGGATATTAACCGCCGCAGGCCTTTACAGCCGATGAATTATTTTAAGACCCACCCGTATGTGCCTGACCGTATTAGGATCGTCAAACAAGAATTAGGCCAGGGGATTACTTTTAATGACTATATCAATATCGAACAGCTTCCGCATCAAAACCATGATGAGCAAGCTCAGTAACAGAATGGGGACGCTCCTAAAGGGGCCACCCTTTTTGAAAAGGGTGGTACTTTGGGGAACGTCCCCGGTGGTTATTTGTTGCTTGCTGATGGGGTGCGCGGGAACGGAGAAGAAGATGCCGCAGGAAAAAAATCCTTTTGGAGTGCTGGAGTTTTTGCATTGGAACCATGCCTGGAATAGTTATAAATATGACAGCCCCCAGGACTATGAAAGAATAGTTAAATTAATGAAAGAGGCGGGAGTAGGGTGGGTGAGGATGGATTTTCTCTGGGAAGATATCGAGCCGGCACAGGGTAAATTTGATTTCGCAAAATACGATTATATCGTCGATATCTTAACAAAGAACGATTTGAAAATCCTCGGCCTGTTAGATTATACTGCTGCTTGGGCTGCAGCGGATGGAAAATGGAATTCCGCGCCAAAGGCTAATCAATTATTTGTGGATTATGCTTCGGCTGTAATTGCCCGTTATAAAGATAAAGTAAAATATTGGGAAGTCTGGAATGAGCCGGATTCTGCGGTTTACTGGAAGGAGCAGGACGGGTTAAAAGGCTATTGCGAACTTTTAAAGGCGACTTACATTGCCGCAAAAAAAATCGATCCGGAATGTAAGATCTTAAACGGCGGAGTGGCTAATGGACTGGCTACGGTGCATCATCTTTATGATAACGGCGCAAAAGATTATTTCGATATTTTAAATTTGCATTTTTTCGAGAATCCGCTTAATCCGCACGCAATTAAAGCAGTAGCTGCTTATCCGAAATTAGCGTACAAGGTAATGTCCAGGAACGGCGATGCCGAGAAAAAAATCTGGTTTACCGAGATCGGCTGCCCGGGAGTAAAAAGGGGGATTAAAACCAATAACTGGTGGATGGATACTAACCCGGATGAAAAGCAGCAGGCAAAGTGGGTGGAAGAGGTTTATAACGAGTTACTGAAACAGGAGAATGTGGAAAAAGTTTTCTGGGCGTTTTTCCGCGATTGCAACAATCATTGGGGAAATGGTGTGGATTATTTCGGCCTGGTACGTTGGGATTTTTCCAAAAAACCCGCCTATAAATCCTTTCAAAAATGCTTCTTGCACTGGGAAAAAGCGCAAAAACCCTAACGGTAAATTCCCTCGACAACAGACTTACCGATTACAATGATTATTGTTATCGCTATGGCCATAAAGACTGCAAAGGCCAAGAGAGAATAAAAAAGGATAGGGGCGTCCGAGCGATAATTTTCCTGTTTAAATTTTTTCGGGCCGACAATGCGGTAACTTTCTTCTGGTTTGGGCGCAGGGGTAATTGGCGCGTCAGGTATGGCCTCATGCTGCGGGAGGGTTTGTTTTTGCTGCTTTAGTTTAAATTTGTTTCTTCTACTTCTTCGAGACAATAGTTAGCCTTTCAAGATGATTCATTATATTTTTCTTCTGTATTTATTGCCCATATATTTTCTTTTGATTTTGTCCCGAGGGTAATATTCTCGACAGCCGCCATTGCCGTCAGCATCGAATGGTCCATATTGTTATATCTATGCATGCCATTCCTGCCTATTAAGAATAGATTTTCAAAATTGTCGGTAAAATTTTTAATAATGTCAAACTGCCCATATGCCCCGAAATAAGCCGGATATGCTTTTGCAGAACGTATCACTACGCCATCCAAGACGCTGTCATTCTCTATGAAATCAAGCTTGATTAATTCTTTTATGCCAAAGTCGATTATTTCGCTATCCGGCTTATTCCAAAAATAATCCCCTTCTTTACAAAAATATTCCAACCCTAACCAGGCGGTATTGCTGTCCGCAACCATATAAGGCGACCAATTATTGAATATCTGCAGGCGGCCGATTTTTACATATCTTTCCTGAATATAAATCCAATTATCGGGGATTATATTATTTATTGTTTTTATCGAGGAGTCGTTTTGTATTTTCATTTTTTTTAAAAGCAAGCCGACCGTGATAAAATCGCGATAAGGCAGTTCTTCGGCTATATCCGCAACATTTTTAGGAACATAATTATTTAGGCAGCGGATTAAATCTTTAACGGGCATTGTCGAAAAAAAGTAATCTGCCTGCATAACTATAGTATTTCCGGTTATTTCATCTTTTATTTCCGCTTCAATTATACTGGAGCCTTCTGCTTTGAGCCCAATAACTTTATGATGTAAAAATATATCGCCCCCATTTTTTCTTACCCCTTGGGCGACTTCTTCCCACAACTGCCCCGCCCCAAGCTTAGGATACATGAATTGCTTGATAAGGCTGGTTTCTTCTTGATCAGCGTCTGGCCTGGGCCTATTTTTAAAAAATATATCATGTATTAATACCGAGAGTAGTTTTAAGATAGATAACCCTTTTACTCTTTGATACCCCCATTCAGGAGGGATACTTTTACAGGAAACACCCCATACTTTTTGCGTATATTTTTTGAAGAATGTCAGGTATAGCTGCCTTCCGAACCTATTAATAAAAAAATCTTCGAGGTTCTTTTCTTTTTTTATGGGGAATAAACATGATTTTAGGTAACTTATGCCTATTTTAAAAGTGCGCACTGCCCCTAGATTTATAAAAGTATTAAAATGCGCCCCTAGCGGGTATTCGAAAAATTTGTGTAAAAATAATATTCTTGATATGCGGTTCCGCATCAGCATGACCTTATCGGTTTTTTCCGGGTCCGGAGCGTTTTTGTCTGCGGAGAGCTCAACGTTTCGATTCAGTATAATGTCATCCTTGGCGGGAGCGCCTTGTAAGGGGAGGAAGCCTAGCCACCATTGCGTGACCTTTTCGGATTTAGAAAAAAATCGGTGCCCACCGATATCTATTTTATTGTTTTTAAACTCAATAGTCCGCGCGATTCCTCCGGCAGACCCATTGATTTCGTAAACAATTGGCTTGATATCCGTTTTGGTAAGCAGTTCGTAGGCAGCGGTTAACCCTGCGGGGCCGGCGCCGATTATGAGCGCTGTTTTTTTACCATTTCTTGACATTTGTATCGTTATAACTTAAAATAAACTAATAGTCAAGGTTTTTGAGAAAATGCGACGAACAAATATAATTTGCCATCATCTGGGAAGAAAAAAATAATGAATAAACGGACAATAATTTTACTATTGGCCTTATTTTTCATGCTGCGGCTGGTTGTTATTTTTTTTGTAGCTAAGGAAAAACCGGTGCTAATCGGCGACAGCCC
>JAQUMX010000009.1 GCA_028717885.1 Candidatus Omnitrophota bacterium | reverse complement strand
TGATTTATCAGCCGAATGAAAAATGGACGTTTGTCGGCGGTGTTGCGGTTTATCCGCATAGCCCTGGTAATTCCATATTGCCCATAGGAGGTTTTATCTATAAGCCGAATGATAAATTGCTTTTTAACATTATCCCTACCCGGCCGACGATTTCCTATGCCTTTACCGACAAGATTACCGGTTTTTTAGAGGGTGGGATGTCCAGCCCGGATTTCCGGGTGAATTTAGACGGGTATAAAGGTGCAATCTTGACATACAATGAAATGCATGCCGGAGCAGGCATAAAAATAAATATTACAAAAAATGTGGATGCCTCTTTATCCGCTGGCCGGATGTTCAATCGTTACCTGGAATACGCCGATAGCCTGGGCAAGATTGACATCAAAAATGACTATTATTCGGAATTTCGCGTAGAAGCAAGCCTTTAGTTTTTAGCTTGACAAGTTGTTTTAAGGCTGCTATCATTAGCAAAATTTGAAAGGACAAGGACGTCCACTGCAAATAAAGTGGAGGACTTTGTCCTTTTTTATTGAATAAAATGAAAATCCTAAGTAAAAAAACATTAAATGAATCCTCGGGCACCAGGGTTACGCAATTAGAAGTTTATGCGCCTTTAATTGCGCAAAAAGCTTTAGCCGGTCAATTTGTGGTTTTAATGGTTTCGGCGCAAGGAGAAAGAGTGCCCTTAACCATTGTCCATGCAAATAAAGAACGGCAGAGTATTACCCTGATCTTTCAGGAAGCAGGGTTTACGACCAAGCTTTTGGGTAAAATGGCAGTAGGCGATTCCTTGTATTCTATTGCTGGGCCGCTAGGGCACCCGACGGAAATCAAAAATTACGGCAAGGTAATTATCATCGGCGGCGGAGTAGGGATAGCGGAAATTTACCCTGTTGCCAAGGCTTTTCAGACTGCAGGTAACCATGTTACTTCAATATTAGGGGCAAGGACCAAAGAGCTCTTAATTTTAGAGGATGAGCTAAAGAGTTGTTCTGCGCAGTTTTTTGTTACTACGGATGACGGCTCGTATGGCAAAAAAGGTTTTGTTACTGATGTACTGACAGACCTTTTAAAGAAGGATAAATACGGCCTGGTATATGCAGTCGGGCCTATTCCTATGATGAAAATGGTAACTAAAGTAACAAGCGGCACGAACGTTAAAACGATAGTTTCGCTTAATGCGCTGATGGTGGATGCTACCGGTATGTGCGGATGCTGCCGGGTTACCGTAGCAGGAGAAACTAAATTCAGCTGTGTTGATGGCCCGGAATTCGAAGCCCACGACGTAGATTGGGATGAATTGACCAAGAGAAACCGCGCATATTGCGAAAAAGAAAAGCATATTTGCCAATTGGATAAATAGATGAAAAAAGAACCGGTAAAAGCAAAAGAAGTTTTAGCTAGCCAACGCATTAACGGCTTCGGAGAAGTGGTTGCGGGTTATAATGAGCAGGAAGCATTAGAGGAAGCCAATCGCTGCCTGCAATGTAAGAACCCCACCTGTATTTCCGGCTGCCCCGTAGGGATCAATATTAAAAAATTTATCTTTCAGCTTACGCAAAAGGATTATAGCGGGGCGTATCTAACGATTCGAGAGAAGAATAATTTTCCTTCGATCTGCGGCAGGATTTGCCCTGCCGAGTATCAATGCCGTAAGGCTTGTGTTTTAACGAAAAAAGGCTCTGTTTTTGCCTCGCCTGATGCAATCAATATTCATTTCCTGGAGAGGTTTACCGGCGATTTCGGCATGAAGAATAGTGTTGCAGTTGGCGCGCAGAAGGAAAAGAATTTAAGTAAATTCAAGGTGGCAGTGGTTGGTTCCGGCCCGGCAGGATTATGCTGCGCCGGAGAATTGTCCCGGATGGGAGTAGAGGTAAAAGTTTTCGAAGGCCTGCATCAGACCGGAGGGGTTTTGCGTTACGGTATCCCGCCTTTCAGGCTGCCGCGCGGGATCCTTGATTTTGAAATTGAAAGCCTGACGAAGAATTCCGTAGAAATCACCCCTAATTTTATCGTCGGCAAAAATCTAACAATTACAGAACTCTTTGCGCAAGGGTTTGATGCCATATTCTTAGGGCTGGGGGCTGGTACGCCATCTTTCTTAGGGGTTAAGGGCGAGAATCTGTGCAATATTTATTCTGCAAATGAATTTTTGACCAGGGTCAATTTGATGTCTGCTTATAAATTCCCAGAATTTCATACGCCGGTAAATATCGGAAAACATATGGTGGTAATCGGCGGAGGCAATACTGCCATGGATGCTGCCCGGTGCGCGTTAAGGCTGCAAAAAATCAATGGCATTCCAGCAGATACTACAATCCTCTACCGGCGCACGGAAGTGGAAATGCCGGCAAGAAGGCTTGAGATCGAGCATGCTAAAGAAGAGGGGATAAAATTCAGGCTTTTAATTAAGCCGGAAGAATTTATTGCAGACGCAAACGGCTGTGTTATGAAAATGCGCTGTCAGGAATGCGAATTAGGGGAGCCTGATAGTTCGGGAAGAAGAAGGCCTGTTCCGATTAAAGGGAGCGATTTCGAACTGGATTGCGATTTGGCGGTGATTGCTATCGGTTTAAAAGCAAACCAGATTTTAACTAAAGTCACCCCGGAGTTAAAAACCGATCAGTACGGCGATATTACGGTAAATCCGGAAACTATGGAAACAACAGTGAAAGGGGTTTTTGCCGGAGGGGATATTGTCGGAGGAGAAGGGACGGTGATCGAGGCAATGGGGATGGCCAAGCGCGCTTCCAGTGCCATGATCAAATTTTTGTTAAGCAAAGAATTCTAAGATTTTTAAATTTGCTCAATGTGTGAGCAATATTGCAACGTTAAGTCAGCACCCGAACCTACTTGATGGTTCGGTGTGCATCTCTATGCAAGGGGGAAAAATGTCAAAGCGGACCGAAGAGTTTATGCAGAAGGTAATTACAAAAAATCCCGGGGAAGTAGAATTCCACCAGGCAGTACGTGAAGTAGTAGATTCTTTAGTGGTGTTCATTGAAAAAAACCCTAAGTACGATAAAGCAAAAATCATGGAAAGAATGGTTGAACCAGAGAGAGTGCTGATGTTTCGCGTGCCCTGGTTCGACGATAAAGGGCAGATCCAAATCAATCGCGGGTACCGGATAGAGATGAACAGCGCAATTGGGCCGTACAAAGGCGGGATCCGTTTTCACCCGAGCGTCAATTTAGGGATTTTGAAATTCTTAGCCTTTGAACAGGTTTTTAAAAATGCCTTAACCACTTTACCGATGGGCGGAGGCAAGGGCGGGTCTGATTTTGACCCTAAAGAGAAATCAGATAACGAGGTAATGCGTTTCTGTCAGAGTTTTATGACCGAGCTGCAAAGGCATATCGGCGCAAATACGGATGTGCCGGCCGGAGATATCGGCGTAGGCGGCAGGGAAATCGGGTATATGTTCGGCCAATATAAAAGGCTGCGTAATGAGTTTACCGGCGTATTAACCGGTAAGGGCTTAAATTGGGGCGGCAGTTTAATCCGTCCGGAAGCTACCGGTTATGGCTGCGTATATTTTGTCCAGGAAATGTTAAAGACCAGAGGCGAGAGCCTGGAAGGCAAGGTTTGTGCAGTTTCCGGCTCCGGTAATGTTGCTCAGTTTACAGCCGAAAAGCTGATCCATCTGGGAGCAAAAGTGGTAACACTCTCCGATTCCGATGGTTTTATTTACGACAAAGACGGGATTGACAAAAAGGAGCTGGCTTGCGTGTTGAATTTAAAGAATGTGCGCCGCGGCAGAATCAAGGACTGTTCCGGAGAATTTAAGTGCGAATATTTTGAAAAGAAAAAACCATGGGGAATCAAATGCGACATTGCTTTTCCATCTGCTACTCAAAACGAAATTAGCGAGAGTGACGCCAAGACATTGCTTAAAAATGGCTGTATTGCCGTAGGCGAAGGCGCTAATATGCCCACAACTCCTGAAGGCGCAGAAGTTTTCCAAAAGGCAAAAATCCTCTATGCGCCTGGCAAAGCGGCAAATGCCGGCGGTGTAGCTACTTCAGGCTTGGAAATGTCGCAGAACAGTATGCGGCTTTCCTGGTCCAGGGAAGAAGTTGACGACAGGTTGCACAAAATCATGATTGCTATTCATGAACAGTGCGTCAAATACGGCAAAGAAGGCGGTTATATCAATTATGTTAACGGCGCCAACATTGCCGGTTTTGTAAAAGTAGCCGATGCGATGATTGACCAGGGGTTAGTTTAAGAGTTGACATTCTTAGTTAATGTGCTATAATCAAAGGTAGTCCGAGGAAGTACTACTTACAAACAACAAAGGCGTTTAGCAGCCGAACTTTCGGCGCTAAACGCCTTTTTATATGAGAAGCCGATGGCAAAGTACATTTTTATTACCGGTGGCGTAATTTCCAGCTTAGGCAAAGGCATAGCCTCTGCCTGTATCGGAAAGATCCTCGAGTCGCGGGGCTTGAAAATAACCCTGATGAAGCTGGACCCTTACATTAATGTGGACCCCGGCACCATGAACCCCTATCAGCATGGCGAGGTTTATGTAACGCAGGACGGCGCAGAAACCGACCTTGACCTTGGCCATTACGAGCGTTTTACCAATTCCAAAATTATCAAATTCAATAATGTAACCACGGGCCAGGTTTATAATACCGTAATTTCCAAGGAGAGAAGAGGCGATTACCTGGGGAAAACTATTCAGGTTATTCCGCACATCACCAATGAAATCAAGGACCGGATTAAGAAGGTCGCGGAAGTCTCCAACGCAGAAATAGTTTTAGTAGAGATTGGAGGCACGGTGGGAGATATCGAAAGCCTGCCGTTTTTGGAAGCGGCACGCCAGTTTAGGCAGGAGGCCGGGTACAATAATACGCTCTATATTCATCTGACCCTGGTGCCTTACATTAAAGTTGCCGGAGAAATCAAAACCAAGCCTACGCAGCATAGTGTTGGGACCTTGCGGGAAATCGGCATTCAACCGGATATCTTGATCTGCCGCACCGAAAAAAGCCTTTCCGATGAAGTAAGGGATAAAATTTCTTTATTCTGTAATATCAGGAAAGAAGCGGTAATCGAAGCCAAAGACGTGGATTCCATTTATCAGCTGCCTTTGGTTTTTAAAAAGCAGATCCTGGACGAGATAATTTTGAGCCATTTTAACCTGATCTGCAAATTTTCCGACCTAAAGGATTGGGAGAAAATTGTAGTAGAAAAAGCGCTTGATCCGAAATATAATGTAAAAATTGCTTTTGTAGGCAAATACATTACTTTGCAGGATGCTTACAAGTCGGTTTACGAATCATTGGTGCACGCGGGAATTGCCAATGACAGCCGTGTTGAGGTTATGCGGGTAGACAGCGAAGATATCGAAAAACAGGGAGCGGAAAATTTTCTAAAAGAGGTAAGCGGGGTGCTGGTGCCCGGAGGGTTTGGCTCTCGTGGTATCGAAGGCAAGATCCAGGCGATTAAATACGCGCGCGAAAGACAGATTCCATTTTTAGGGCTTTGTTTGGGGATGCAATGCGCGGTAATTGAATTCGCGCGTAATGTTTGCGCTTTAAAGAAAGCCAATTCCACGGAATTTAATCACAAGACTGCCTATCCGGTGATTAGTTTATTGGAAGAACAACATAAGGTTAAAAATTTAGGCGGAACAATGCGCTTAGGCGCATACCCCTGTAATTTGAAAAAAAATACGCTTGCTTACCGGATATACGGCAGGCAGTTGATTTCGGAGCGGCACCGACACAGGTACGAGTTCAATGACAAATACCGTAAGCTCCTGGAGAAAAAAGGCATGATCTTCTCGGGGCTGTATCGCAAGCAAAATCTGGTTGAGATCGTAGAGGTTAAAAACCATCCTTTTTTTATCGCGGTACAATTCCATCCGGAATTTCAATCCAAGCCTGATAAGGCGCACCCTTTGTTCAGGGGATTTATTAAAGCGTCCCTGGCATTGAAGAAATAAGATGAGTGCAATATTAGCATTAGAAGACGGCACAATCTACCGAGGCAGCTCTTTCGGCGCAGAAGGAGAGGCATACGGAGAAGTTGTTTTTAACACCAGTATGTCAGGCTATCAGGAGATTTTGACCGACCCTTCATACAAGGGCCAGATTGTGACTATGACTTATCCTTTGATCGGCAATTATGGGGTAAACGCCGAAGATGTGGAATCCTGTAAGCCTTTTGCAGAAGGGTTTGTAGTCAAGGAATACAGTAAGATTGCCAGTAACTGGCGTAAGCAGAATACCTTATCCGGATATCTAAAAGAAAACGGCGTCTTAGGGATCGAAGGGATAGATACGCGTGCCCTTACTTTACATATCAGGCAAAAAGGAGCGATGAAGTCCGTCCTTTCTACCCTGGATTTGGATGAAAAAAGCTTGGTAGAAAAGGCCAGGCAGTCACGCGGCTTAATCGGAGTAGATTTGGTAAAGGATGTTGCCTGTGCCAAGGCATATGAATGGGAAAAGCAAGGAAAATACCGGGTAGTGGTTTTAGATTGCGGGATTAAATTCAATACCTTAAGGGTTTTGGCAGAAAATAATTGCCGGGTAATTGTAGTGCCGGCAAGTATCAGCGCTCGGGAGATTATGAAGTTAAAACCCGATGGATTATTGCTTTCCAATGGGCCGGGGGACCCGGCTGCTGTTTCTTATGTCGTAGAAACGGTAAAAGAGCTAATTGGAAAATTACCGATATTCGGGATTTGCCTGGGGCATCAGATGTTGGGCCAGGCGCTTGGAGGCAAAACCTTTAAATTGAAATTCGGCCATCACGGAGCAAATCACCCGGTAAAAGACCTAAAGACCGGGAAAATTGCGATTACCGTGCAAAATCATGGATTTTGCGTCGATATCGAATCGTTAAAATCAAAAGAAATAGAAATCACCCACATTAACCTTAATGATAATACTTTGGAAGGGATGCGGCATAAGAAGTTCCCGGTTTTTTCCGTGCAATTCCATCCGGAAGCTTCTCCCGGCCCGCATGACGCGGAATATTTATTCGATAATTTTATTCATTTGATAAAAAGACATTGCCATGCCTAAAAGAACCGATATCAAAAAAATATTAATTATCGGCTCCGGCCCGATTATTATCAGCCAGGCCTGTGAATTTGATTATTCCGGCACCCAGGCTTGCAAGGTGTTAAAGCAGGAAGGTTTTGACGTGGTGCTGGTTAATTCCAATCCGGCAACAATCATGACTGACCCGCAGTTAGCGCACAGTACCTATATAGAGCCGATCAGCGCGCCGATTATCGAAAAGATCATTGCGCTGGAGCGGCCGGATGCGTTATTGCCTACTTTAGGGGGGCAGACTGCTTTAAATACCGCGGTAGAATTGGCGGAAAAAGGAATTTTGAAAAAATACAAAGTCGAAACTATCGGCGCAAATATCAAGGCAATCAAAAAAGGCGAAAACCGGCAGTTATTTAAAGAGGCAATGAGAAAAATCGGTTTGGACCTACCCAAAAGCGGGGAGGCGCATAATCTTAAAGAAGCCTATGAGGTGGCAGAAAAAATCGGCTTTCCGGTAATTATCCGCCCGAGCTTCACTTTGGGAGGTACCGGTGGCAGCGTTGCCTATAATATCGAAGAATTCAAAGAATTAGCCAAGCATGGCCTTGAGTCAAGCATGGTCTCTGAGGTACTGATCGAAGAATCAGTTGTGGGCTGGAAGGAATTTGAATTGGAAGTAATGCGAGACTTAAAGGATAATGTCGTGATTATCTGTACGATCGAGAATTTCGATCCTATGGGGGTCCACACCGGAGATAGCATTACGGTAGCGCCGATACAGACTTTAACTGACCGGGAATACCAAAAGATGAGGGATGCGGCAATAGCCTGCATCCGGGAAATCGGAGTAGAAACCGGAGGCTCTAATATCCAGTTTGCGCTGAATCCAAAAACGGGAAGGATGGTAGTAATTGAAATGAACCCCCGCGTTTCGCGTAGTTCCGCCTTAGCTTCTAAAGCCACAGGGTTCCCTATTGCCAAGATTGCCGCGAAATTGGCAGTTGGCTTTACCTTAGATGAAATCCGTAATGATATCACCAGAGAGACTCCGGCTTGTTTTGAGCCGGCAATCGACTATTGCGTGGTAAAGATCCCGCGGTTTACCTTTGAAAAATTTTCCAGTGCAGACCCGACGCTGACGGTTTCCATGAAATCAGTCGGAGAGGCAATGGCAATCGGCAGGACCTTTAAGGAAGCGTTGCAAAAGGGCTTACGGTCCTTGGAGATCAAAAAGTTCGGCTTAGAAACCATGCTCTTTAAAGGAAAAAAAGAATTTTCGGCAGATAGCGAAACAATGGAAAAGCTTTTGGAGAAATTACGCATCCCTAATGCAGAAAGAATATTCTATTTAGGGGATGCTTTGCGTTTGAATATGGCTATCGAAGAAATCCATGATATTACTAAGATCGACCTTTGGTTCCTGCATAACCTGAAAGAAATAATTGACCTGGAAAAAGAGATTATTCTCTCCAAGGGTAATTTGAGTAAGGAACTCTTATTGCATTCCAAAGAATATGGTTTCAGCGACCGGCAAATTGCCGCTTTAACAGGGAAAAAAGAAGAAGATATAATGCTGCTGCGGCAAAACTTCGATATCCGGCCGGATTTTAAGCTGGTAGATACCTGTGCTGCGGAATTCCAGGCCCTTACCCCGTATTATTATTCCACCTACGACAGGTAAGTGAGGCCATAAGTTATGGAGCGCTATATTAAAATAATCTAAGCGACATAACTTATTTGGCCGAACTTACCCCGTAGCATCTTTTATGAGATTTAAGTTAATAAAAAGATGCTACGGGGTTAATTCGCACATAAACTTACTCACACTGCCGTGTTCGTAAGTTTAGTGCTTATTAAATTTCTTAGTTGAGATTTAGCTTTTTTTGCGCTAAAATACCAAATTGTGCAGAACGAGCAGGCCTTAGAAGAATTTTTTCGAGCTTTCAAAATCTCCCTTAATTTAGCAGCCCTCTATTCCAAAGACCATCCCTATTTTTTAAAATCTATCGACGAGCTAAAAATTAAAACCGACCAAGCGCTGCAAACCTCTCCTTCGATAAAAATTTCCGTCACTCCCACGGCATTGCTTTTTAACGGCAATCCCTTCGAAAAAGCAGGGGGGACCGCGGAAATTAGCACCTTGTTGCATCTGCGCAAAATCAAAAACCTGGAAATCAAGCGCGGAGTAAGCCTAAAGGATTTAAGCATTTTTTTAAGCAGCATCTGTTTAAAGCCGAAAGAGATCTTTCGTTCCGGCGGTATCAATAAAATCATCGAAAAAGAAGGCTTGAGCAATTTAGCGGCAGAAGAGCTGGATTATTCTTCCCTTTTGAAAGACGTGGGAGAGGAGGTTAAGGATATCTGGGTCTTTTTGCTTAAGGAAGCGGTAGAAAAGCAGGATATGCACAAGGTGGCGCTTCTTGCCGAAACATTCCCGGAGATCGTCAAGAAATTCAAAGCAAGCGACCTTTTTGAAGACGAAGAACTGCACGATAATATAGGCAAGTTCTTCGAATTCTTAAAGAAGACCCAAAGCGAAAAATTTGTCCAGTGCCAGAAGGCAATCTTGGGAGCGGTGCTGCGGGAGAAGAAACTTTCCCCGGATTATTCTTTGGATAAGGTAAAAGACCTTTTCCGCGATTTATCAGAAGAAGAACTGGCTAATTCTTTGCTGGAGGAGGTAGTTACCAACGAGGATTTTGATAGCAATAATTTCAATTTATTTTTAAAATTAACAAAGGAAAATGAACATCAGAAAATCGCCTCGGCCTTCGGGCAGCGTTTCAAAAACAGCAGTATTTCCAAAGCCAATATCCATAAACGCGTGCAGGATTTATTTACTGTGCCAGAGAATTCCTATTTATCCCAAGTTTACCGCAATAGCTTAAGCGAGATTTTAGGAGGCATCAAGTTTTCTGACCAGGCTGTCTTTGACCAGGCAGCTTTGCGCCAGAATTACCGGTTAATATTAATCGGCCTCTTGGCTACAGAGAGCGCACAGGATAAATTAGAGATTATTTCCAAAAGAATCAGCGAGGAGCTTAAAGGGGTCACTGAATCAAGAGATTGGGAATATTTGAAGAGCTTGGCTTCTGCATTAAGCCAGCAATTGCAAAAAAGCCCTCAGTCAACCGGTGCACTTAAACCGATAAACCTGAAATTAGCGGATTTCTGCGATAATCTTGTCTGGAGCGAAGAAGATGCCCCGCAGGAAATGGAGTATTTTATCGATAATCTCGATAGCCCTTCTAAAGATATCCAGTTTTACCTGGAAAAAATATTTAGCGAGAATAAGATTAATGCCATGGGATTAAAAATGTTCATCAAGTTCTTCCCACAGCAGATGAATATTTTTTACGAACGCCTTAAGGAACAGAACGGAAACCTGAAATTAATTTCTTCGATTATTGAAGCGGCAAAATCTCTTAAAGGTGGCGCAGCTTTGGAAATATTGAAGCACATCTATAATATTTCCAATAAACTGATGCAAGTCGAGGCCCTGAAGGCAATGCAAAGCTTCCCGGTTGCGGAGGCGAGCTTTCTTTTGCCGGTAATTAGCGGTAACGACGCGTTTTTAAAAAAAGAGGCATTCCCTATTTTGCGCAAAGACCCCGATAGCTTGAACAAGGCGCTGGAGCTGCTATTTTCCGTTAAGAGCCCGTGGGGTACAAAAAATAACCTGCTCATAAGCAATATTGAATTAGTAGAGGAGCTGGGGATTAGGGAAGCTAAGGGGTTTATAGCCCAGCTGGCGCAGAGGAAGTTTTTTTGGAACAGTAGCTTAAGGTCAAGAGCGCAGAGGTTGTTGGAGAGATGGCATGATTGAAAGAATCGAAGAATTTTTCCGTGATTTATTCGCTTGCCTGCAGATAGCCAGGCTTTATACTACCGGCCATGTACAGTTTGAAAAAGCAATCGACAAAGCATATGAGGGCCTAACCTCGATCCTCAATGAAAGAGAAGAATTAATCATCGGTATTATCGGCGAAGAATTTGCTTTTGAGAAAGAGATCCTTTTTGATTTAAGCAAGGTGTTGAAGCCGGTAATCGTATACCTTAAGGAGCGGGAGGTAGAGAGGATTGCTTTTTACCGGGGCGTGGAAAAACGGGAGCTGACCAGTTTTGTCGAGTTTTTGGCATTGAAAAAAGATGAAGTGAAAAAGGATAGCCAGGAATACCTGGTTTCCCACGGAATAAAAAATATTAACGTAGGCAAGATTGAAACCTCGAAGAGCCTGAAGCCGGAATTATCCAAAGCGCTGGACCAGCAGCAGCTCTATGCAGATTCCTCGCGCAGTATTAACCTTTCTTTGGAAAGCTTGCTTTCCAAAGAGTCCGTAAATTATATGAATCTGCGGATGTCTTTGAAAAATATCATGGATAGGCTGATCGGCGAGCACCAGGAATTGCTCGCGTTGGTAACGATCAAGCGTTACGATATCAGCACATTTATCCATAGCCTGAATGTGGCGATTCTTTCCATGCACTTCTCCTCGAAACTGGGGATTGCCAAGGATGATTGTATGGCTATCGGTATGGCAGCCATATTCCATGACCTGGGCAAGCTTTATATCTCGCGTAAAATCATCAAGAAGCCGGATAAGCTTACCGAAGAAGAATTTTCCAAGATCCGCAGCCATGTTACCCTCGGGGCAGAATTGCTTTTGGAACATGTAGATAACTTAGGAGTTTTGCCGGTAGTAGTGGCACTGGAGCATCATTTGGGATTTGATGCAAACGGTTATCCAAAGTTGCCTTATATTAAAAAACCGCATAAGGCTTCTTTGATCGTGAGTATTTGCGATGTGTACGATGCCTTAAGCCAGAGAAGGAACTACAAAAATGATTATCCGCCGCTGCTTATTTATGAAATTATGATGAAAGGCAAGGGCACAAGCTTTGACCCCGAATTGCTAGATGCATATTTTAAAATTATGGGGGTTTGGCCGGTAGGTTCCATTGTTTCTTTAAGCGACAGCAGGATAGCGGTGGTTAGAGAAGAAGATGAAGAAGATATTTTTTCTCCCTGCGTGGAAGTGATTTATCCTCTGGAGAAAAAAGAATCCATAAAGTTAAAAGAAACCAAGCCGAGCCTGAAAATCGAGCATTACCTTAACCCCTGGAAAGAAGGGCAAGCATACCTCGCCTTAATCCAGAAAGAAAAAAATCTTTAATACCGCTTATCGGAGATTTTTGTTGACGCGGTAATGAAGAGATGATAAATTAAGATTGCTTATCAATTTTTTATCTATAAATATCCCAAGGAATTAGGTTAAAGAGAAAGAAAATGTTAAAGCAGCGTAAAAAACATTGGTCAAAACCAAAACTTACCATACTTAGTAGGGAGTTTTTGTCTGATACCGGGAACAATGTCCTGGCATCATGTAAATACGGTAGCGGAGCCGGTTGGACAGGCATTACTGCGGATTATGGTTCTTGTGTCTATCCATATGGGCAGCTTTGCGCTACCTGTGACAAAATAGGGTCGTCTTAATAGAATTAAGGAGCAGAATGATAAAGACAGGCAAGAGCCAATGGCAGGCACCGGTAATTACGGTCATTGTGAGGGAAAACCTGATACACACCCAAGTTTTAAAGAATTGCAAATTGCAGCTCGTCATAAAGGGCGATCCTCACAATTACCAGTACGGATATTGTTGGAACCAGTCAGGCGGGAAATGCAATCAATGCCTTGACAGCAGCTCTTCATAGATTCTTCTCGATACGGCTCGATAATTATGCAAAATGATTACACGAAAAACCGGATTTGATAACGATAAATACCTCAAAGAGCAGACTGCGGCAATTTTGGACCGGGTAAAGAAATTCGGCAATAAGCTTTATCTGGAATTTGGCGGCAAGCTCTGTTTTGATTACCACGCAGCACGCGTCCTTCCCGGCTACGACCCAAATGTAAAAATCAGGCTCTTGCAGCAGTTAAGGGATAAGATCGATATTGTACTTTGTATTTACGCCGGAGATATCGAAAAAGGCAGGGTAAGAGGCGATTTCGGGATTACTTACGATGCTGCTACCTTTAAGCTGATCGATGACTTAAGAAAATGGGGCCTGGATATTCTTGCCGTGGTGATTACCCGTTTTGCCAACCAGCATGCGGCAGTAATTTTCAAAAACAAATTGGAACACCGGGGCGTTAAAGTTTATTTACATTACCCGATAGATGGTTATCCGGTTGATGTAGATTCTATTGTCAGCGACAAAGGCTTTGGCAGGAATGAATACATTGAAACTAAGAATCCGATTGTGGTGGTGACTGCGCCTGGCCCGAATAGCGGCAAGCTTTCTACTTGTTTATCTCAGCTTTACCAGGAGCATAAACGCCACATTAATGCCGGCTATGCAAAATTCGAAACTTTTCCTATCTGGAATATCCCTTTGAAGCACCCGGTTAATGTGGCATATGAAGCTGCCACTGCAGACATCCAGGATTTTAACCTGGTGGATCCTTTTCACCTGAATAAATATAACAAAACCGCGATTAATTATAACCGCGATGTGGAAAGTTTCCCGATCTTAAAATTGATGTTAGGCAAGATTTTGGATAAGGACGTGAATTTGCCGGTTTATAACTCTCCGACTGACATGGGGGTTAACCGCGCCGGTTTCGGGATCGTGGATGATAAGATCGTGCAGGAAGCGGCAAAGCAAGAATTGATCAGAAGGTATTTTCGCTACCATACGGAATACGTGCTAGGGATTGAAAAAAAAGAAACCGTAGACAGGGTAGTGTTATTGATGGAGGAGCTGGGGGTAAAAATCCAAGACCGCCTGGTAGTAGAAAGAGCTCGTAAAACCGCCGAGGAGGCCGAAGCTGCGGGCAAAGGCAATGAAGGCATCTATTGCGGCGCTGCAATGCAATTGCGTGATGGCAGGATGATCTGCGGGAAAAATTCCCGGCTGATGCATGCAGCATCCAGCCTGATTTTAAACGCAGTCAAAGCCCTGGCGAATATTCCTGATGAAATCCTGCTGCTTTCCCCGCATATTATCAATCAGATTGCGAAATTAAAAGAAGGGGTTTTAAATACTGATTCGGAAAGCCTGGATTTGGAAGAGACACTGATTGCTTTATCAATTAGCGCTACCACTAACCACACCGCAGAATTGGCAATGAACAAGCTGGTGGAATTAAGGGATTGCGAAGTGCATCTGACGCATATTCCTACGCCCGGAGATGAAGTAGGGTTAAAACGGTTGGGGGTAAATCTCACTAGTGACGGAAATTTTTCTTCTCGTAACCTTTTTGTGACTTAGCCGGAGGGGTATCTTTTATGGCAGTACGCATCAGGTTTTTAGGCGGCGCCCGGACGGTTACGGGATCCAGTCACCAGGTGCTTACTGAAAAATCCGAAATCCTGCTTGATGCCGGGTTATTCCAGGGGCATCGCGACGAATCCTATCAGATCAACACCACTTTCAATTATAATCCGCGAAAAATCAATGCCTTGATCTTATCTCATGCGCATATTGACCATTGCGGAAACCTGCCCAGCCTGATTAAAAAAGGATTGCGCTGTAAAATCTACGCTACCTCGGCGACAAAAGATTTATGTAAGCTCATGCTCGAGGATTCCGGAAAGATCCAGGAAGAAGATATTAAATACCTGAATAAAATCAACCGCCGGATGGGGTTGCCGCTACGTAAGCCTCTTTATACCAGCCGGGAGGCAAGTAAGGCGGTAAAAAAAATCCATCCGGTTTCTTATGGCCAAAGGATATGCGTAGCAAGCGATTGTTTTGTTACCTTGTTCGATGCCGGGCATATTTTAGGCTCATCATTGATACTTCTGGAAATAAAAGACCCTTTAAAGACGATCCGTTTGGGGTACGCTGTGGATCTAGGCAGGAAAGGATTGCCGATTTTAAACGATCCTGATAAGCTTAAAGGCCTGGACTATCTGATTATGGAAAGCACTTACGGCGCAAGATTGCACGCGCCTATCGAAGAGGCAAAGATAAAATTAAAAGAGGTAATTAACCACACCGTCGCCAGAAAAGGAAAAATCCTCATTCCGTCTTTCACCTTGGAGCGTACGCAGGAAGTAGTTTATTTTTTAAATGAATTACAGAAAGAAAAAGCGATTCCGGAAGTGCCGATTTATGTGGATAGCCCTTTAGCCAGCGACATTACAGATGCTTTCCAGGTGCACCCGGAATATATGGATAAGAAAACTTCTCAGGCGATCAATAAAGGGGAAACGCCTTTTGAGGCTTTGAACCTGCGCTACATCCGCGACCAGAACGAATCAAAAACCTTGAATAACGATAGAAGGCCGATGATTATCATTGCCGGATCCGGCATGTGCGAGTCGGGGAGGATTTTGCACCATCTGAAGAATAATATCGAAGATTCCCGCAATACTGTGCTGGTAGTCGGTTTTATGGCCCGCGATACTTTGGGCAGAAGGATTGTCGAGGGGGAGCGTTTTGTGCGGATTTTCGGCGTAGAATATGAATTAAATGCCGAAGTAGTGGCAATCAATGCTTTTTCCGGCCATGCCGATAAGAATGAATTGCTTGATTTTGTTTCTTCGTGCCTGCCGCTACGCAGGATTTTCCTCGTCCACGGAGAAGAAGAACAGTTGCGCCTCTTATCGGAATCGCTTACCGAAATGGGGCTAAATGCCTACATTCCTTCCAAAGGCGAAGAAGTCTTGCTAGATTAGCGATTTTGTGGTATTATTGCACAATTAAACTTTACGAAAAAAGGAGACTAATATGGCCGGTGGATTTTCAACACCCAAGAAAGATGAAGCAATTAAGGTTTCAGGTGGGCAAACAGTCAAGACGGGGCAGATCCTATGCAGGGGAATCAATACTTATAAGGCAGGGCTAAACGTAAAAGGTTCAGGCACTCTTTTTGCCTTATGCCCCGGAAAAGTAACTTTCACCCGCAAAAAAACCCCGCACGGCAGGTTCAGGACATTTATTAACATTACTCCTCTTGAAGCGCCCGCTAAAGAGAAATGAACCAGGCAAAAAATTATTCGTGCCAGAGATATACATTAAGTATAATCGGTACTTTTTATTCTCTGGCGCTTTTAATTATTTTTGCCGCAACAGGCCTTTCCAAAGTGCTTGAACAGGCGCTTTTCGGAATTTTATCCAAGCATTACCTGGTTTTGCCGGCTTATCTGCTGGTTATTTCTTTAGCGTACTATTTGTTGGATTTTCCCCTTAATTTTTACGGTTCCTTCCTGTTGGAGCGTAAGTTTTCTCTCTCAAAACAGAAATTTGGTAATTGGTTCTCGGATCAGCTTAAAGCCGGAGTGGTTTCTTACATTATTGCTTTAGTGCTGATCTATGCTTTTTATTATATTCTCGAAAACAATCCGCAATATTGGTGGTTGGCAATCTCCCTTTTTTGGATATTTTTCAGCCTGGTCCTGGCACGCCTAACCCCGATAATTATTATTCCTTTATTCTTTAAGTATAAGAAATTAAGCGACGAAGATTTACGCAGCCGGATCATGCGTTTGGCAGAGAAAATGAAAGTAAGGATCATTGATTGTTTTGAAATCGATTTTAGCAAAAAGACCTTGAAAGCCAATGCTGCTTTTGTGGGGATGGGTAAGAGTAGGCGCGTAATTCTGGCTGATACCTTAAAGGATAAATATTCAGCTGATGAAATCGAAGTGATTTTAGCGCATGAATTCGCGCATTACCGGCTAAAACACCTTTGGAAGCTGGTGATTTTTAATTCCGCAGTAACGGTGGTTCTTTTTTATCTGATTTTTAAGACCAGTAATCATGTTTTAAGCGCTTTTGGCCTAAATTCGCTTAGCGAATTAGCTGCTTTGCCAATAATTTTGATCTATTTTTTGCTTTTTGGCCTGGCCACCCAGCCATTAGGCAATTTTTTCAGCAGAAAATTAGAGAAGAATGCCGATAAAATGGCGCTGGAAGTAACGGGCAAAAAAGAGGCGTTTATTTCTATGATGAATAAGCTAGCCGAACAGAATCTCGCCGACAGAAAACCCCATCCTATAATTAAGTTTTTCTTCTTTGACCACCCGCCGATCGACGAGCGAATCTCCCCCATCAAATAGGGGACGTTCCCCAAGGTGCCACCTTTATTGAGCTTTATCCAGGAATTTGAGGAGAATTTGTGCGGCGCGAGCACTTGCGCCTTTTTCACCGAGGGAGTTTTTTACTTCCAGCAGGCCATGTTTAATCTGTTCCAGGCGGGATGGGTTTTGCAGGATTTTTAAGGCTTCTGCAGCGATTTTTTTCGGGCGTGCCCCGAATTGGATAAACTCCGGAATGATTTTTTTCTGCGCTACAATATTCACCATGCCGATATAAGGAATTCTTACCTGAGGCCGATAGAGTAAATAATTCAATAAATTCATTCGGTAGACGATCGCAAAAGGCTTTTGCATAATTGCCGTTTCTAAAGTGGCGGTTCCGGACGCTACCAGCGCAAAATCCGCAATATTCAGGCAATCATAGGTTTTGCCTTCGATAATTTTTAGGTTCAGCTTAAATCGATCAGTGTATTTACGGTAAATTTCCCAGCTGACTTGGGTTGATTTGGCAATAACGATTTGCAGTTCTGGCTTACTCTTGGCAATGAGGCTTGCGCTTTTAAGCATTACCGGCAGGATATGTTCGATCTCCTGTTTGCGCGAGCCGGGTAAGAGGGCTAAAGTGTTTTTTGATTCGGAAAAATCCAGTTCTTTTAGCAGTTTTTCTTTTTCTATCGTAGGTGATACCACGTCGAGCAAAGGATGCCCGGCAAATTTTACTTCCATCCCGTGCCGGCGGTAAAAATCCTCTTCAAATTTGAAAAGTACGACTACCTGGCGGATATATTTCTTGATTGAATTGATTCTGCCTGAGCGGGAAGCCCAGACTTGGGGGCTAATGTAGTAAATTACGGGAACCTGATTATTGATTTCTTTGGCCAGTCGCAAATTAAAACCGGAAAAATCCACCAACACAACCACGTCAAATTTTTCCGCGCGTATTTTTTCCAAAACTATACGCTTTAATCTGAAGAATTCCGGTAATTTCCTTAAGACATCAAAAAAACCGATTACTGACAGTTCCTTAATATCATAAAAAACCTCAGCTCCTGCCTTGCGCAGCAGGGAGCCGCCTACAGCAGAGATTTTTATCTCGGAATTGATTTTTAATATTTCTTTGGCGAGATTTGCGGCATTCAAATCGCCGGAGGCTTCCCCGCAGACAATCAGGATTTGTTTGTTTGCCATATTTGTTCCTGGATTTTTAAAGCCACGGCAAGGGCATCCCGGGCTACCGGCCCGGAAACCAGAGGCTCTTTATGCTCGGCAACACAATTAACAAAGGATTGCAGCTCTTTTTGCAGAGGTTGTTCTTTTTCGATGGGTAAGTCTTTTTTGATGATTGCCTGGCCTTCTTTGCGGTAAATTACTGCTTTTGCTTCTTTGTAGTCCAGCGATATATAGGTATCTTCCTGGAAGATTCTGATCTTGCGCATGAATTCGTCGGACACGCGGGATGCGGTTAAATTCGCTACACAGCCGTCGGTAAAAGTTATCCTGGCATTGGCAATATCTTCGAATTGCGTCAGGACATTAATCCCTACGGATTCGATAGTTTTGATCTTTGCCGGCACTAGCCCCAGGATAATATCGATATCGTGGATCATAATATCCAGAACCGCGCCTACATCCAGCGAGCGGTTAGGAAATGGGCTAAGCCTGTGGCATTCGATGAATTTTGGCTGGCGAATCAATTCTTGAGTAGCGCTAAAAGCAGAATTAAACCGCTCGATGTGGCCGACTTGCAGGATTAATTTACCTTTTTTGGCGATTTCGATCAGGGAATCTGCATCTTTAAGGTTGGTGGTAAAAGGTTTTTCTACGAGGACGTGAATTCCCGCTTCCAAGAACTCCCTGGCAATCTGATAATGGGTTTTTGTGGTGGAAGCAACACTAACTGCGTCAACTTTGCCAAAAAGCGCATGGTAGTCTGTGAAGCCGCTTATGTTTAAGCTGTTGGCAACTTGCTCCAGGCGGTTTTTTTCGATATCGCAAACCGCTACTAATTCGCAATTCGGTATTTCCTTATATATTTTGGCATGGATGCTTCCTAAATGCCCGGTTCCGACAACACCGATACGCAATTTATTCATGGCAGTATGATAGCAAAGCACTGCTAATCATGCAACTAAAAATTTGGAATATCCAGGAAATCGCTTTTATAGGGCTTGACAATAATTAAGGGAGGTACTAAAATTTACTTGAGGATTTTATGAATAAGAAAACAATCATCAAAAAAGAATGGAAAAAACCTAAGCTACAGATATTGACTAGGGCTAATCCTCCAGAAATGGCGCTAGCGAGTTGTAAGATATGGACCGGCCAGAATGATCATCTTGGCCCTACGTCTATTTTGATGCAGTGTGCGCTTGATTATTACGCTATTACCGGGATTTGTCATACCTGTAGTGCATTAGGCCACTCCTAATTGTAAATTTTTATTTATTTTAGGGCAGAAATATGCAAAGCAACAATATAAAAAAATGGATCAGGCCTCAAGTAATTGTGCTTACTAGAGATAGGCCGCAAGAGAGTGTTTGTGATGTATGCAAACAGAACTCAGGAGAGATGGGGCCGGGTAGAGTCGCAAATGGATGCTGGTTGACGGGAATAAATTGCTACGCATTAACTAACATGTCTTGATTTAAGGGCCTACCATAGCAAATTTGTAAATCCAAAGACGCAAAATCTCCTAAATAATTCTCATAAAAAAGGTTGCCAGTCTAGTTTGCTTATGCTAAAATATCTCCCTTTACGAAGGAGTGAAAGTTGAAGGCATATTTAAAGTTACTGAAATTTGTCCGGCCTTACCTTGGCCTGTTTTCTTTAGGCTCGGTTTGTATTGTAATCTCCTCGGTTTTTGACGGAGTTTCCCTGGGGATGCTTATTCCGGTGGTGGATAGGGTTTTTACCAATAAACAGATCGTAATCCCCGCTAAGGTACCCGGATTTATTTCCGCTTTAGTGGATAAATTAAATACTATCCCTGCGCAAACCCTGCTGATTTACATGATTATTTCTTTAATCATCCTTTTTCTGCTTAAGGGGTTTTTTGGTTATTGGCAAAGCTATATTATGTCAGATATCGGGCAAAGGGTGGTCAGGGATATCAGAAATCAGCTTTACAGCCATTTACAATCGCTTTCTCTGGATTATTTTACCCATAAACGCGGCGGCGAAATGATGTCGCGCATCACCAATGACGTCAAATTGGTGGAGAACGCAGTTTCTTACGGTTCGACAGATCTGATCTACCAGGGTGCCTTAGTAATCATTTACCTGGTTTTGACCCTTTTCCTTTATTTTAAATTGACTGTGATCTCGGTTTTGCTGGTGCCTTTAATCAGCCTGCCGATTATCAGGGTAGGTAAAATATTAAGAAAGCTTTCTAGGAGTTCGCAAGAGAAGATGGCAGATATCAATAGCCTGCTTTATGAAACGATTATCGGAGCCAGGATTGTGCGCGCTTTTAACCGCGAGGATTATGAAGTGGAAAAATTCAAGCGCGTTAATTACGGCTATTATAAACTCGCCATGAAAGCCGTACGGCGCCTGCTGATTTTAAGCCCATTAACGGATTTTCTCGGCGTTTTAGCCGCGGCATTTATCATTTATTGGGGCGGCAAGGATGTTATTTCGGGAAAAATTTCTTTCGGAGTTTTTGGCGTTTCCATGGGCGCGCTTTTGTCGTTGATCAGGCCTTTTAAGAAATTAAGCCAGGTTAATTCCATTAATGAGCAGGCAATTGCCGCGAGTGTACGGATTTATGAGGTTTTGGATACTAAAGCTTCGGTTGCAGAAAAGCCCGAGGCAGCGCAATTAGCCGGTTTTCGGGAAAAAATAAATTATGAGGATATCTGGTTTAGTTACGGAGAAAACGAGATTATAAAAGGCATTAGCTTGGAAGTAAAAAAGGGGCAGATGCTGGCAATTGTTGGCTCAAGCGGTGTGGGAAAAAGCACGCTTTTAGACTTAATCCCGCGCTTTTACGACCCGAAAAAAGGTCGGATCCTGATTGACGGAAAAGATATTCAAAATTTTACTTTGCAGTCCCTGCGTCAGCAGATCGGTATCGTGACCCAGGAAACTATCCTTTTTAACGATACGATCAGGACTAATATCTCCTATGGAAAACTGGATGCATCTGACGAAGAAGTAAAACAAGCGGCAATTCAGGCGCATGCGCATGATTTTATCAGTAAATTGCCGGAAGGCTATAATACAATTATCGGCGACCGCGGGATGAAACTTTCCGGAGGGGAACGTCAAAGGATTGCCATAGCCCGCGCGCTTTTAAAGAATCCGCCGATCTTGATTCTGGACGAAGCAACTTCTCAGTTGGATACGGAATCCGAGCGAATCGTCCAGGAAGCTTTGGATAAGCTGATTCATGGCAGGACTGTTTTGGTAATTGCGCACCGGCTTTCTACGGTAAAGAATGCCAACCGGATCATTGTCCTGGATAAGGGTAAAATCGCCGAAGAAGGGGTACATAGCGAATTAGTCCTAAAAGACGGCTTATATAGAAGATTTTACCAAATGCAGGAGTTAAAGTAGAGTTTTTTGTTGCATTTACGTAAAAATATGCTAAAATTGCAAGATTACACCAAAATTATTAACCAATAGTATGTAACACCCGGCCATTTCTGTTTGGCCGGTGAACATCCGTATGTAAGGAGGAACGAACAGTGCCATCAGAATTAATTAAACAGTTATTGGAAGCAGGGGTGCATTTCGGCCACAAAACCGCGCGCTGGAACCCCAAAATGAAGAAATTTATCTTTGGAGAAAGAAGTGGTATCTACATCATTGACCTGGAAAAGACCGAGGAATGCCTGAATAAAGCCCGGGATTTTCTCTTAAACTTAAGCTCTAAAGGCGAATTTGTGCTTTTTGTCGGTACTAAAAAACAGGCGCAAGAAGTAGTGTTGCAGGAAGCGCAGCGTTGCAGCATGTTCCATGTTACCGAGCGCTGGCCAGGAGGGTTACTTACGAATTTTTCCACAGTCAAAAGAAGCATTAACCGCCTGAAAGAGATCGAAAGGATGCGCGAAGACGGTACCTTCGGAAAATTAACTAAAAAAGAAGTTGCGCGCCTGGAAAAAGAATTAGGAAAGCTAAACAAGAATTTTTCCGGGATCGTCCAAATGGAAAAAATGCCTGCCGCGCTTTTTATCGTAGATACGAAAAAAGAAGAAACCGCGGTTAGCGAAGCCAGGAGGCTGGGGATTCCGATCGTGGGCTTAATTGATACCAATTGCGACCCCGGATTGGTGGATTTCTCGGTTGCCGGCAATGATGACGCCACTAAGTCGATCCGCTTGATCACATCTTTGATCGCGGATAGCATCATCGAAGGCAGGAAGAGGTTCCTTTCTTACCTTACGGAAAGCGGAGTAGCGGTGAAAAAGGAAAAAGAAGCAAAAGAAGATAATTCCGCTGAGGTGCTTCCCGATGAAGAAGTAAAGATCAAAGAAATCGAAGAAATCGTCGAGGAGACCTCGGGAGGAACTAGCGAGGAAGCAAAAACGGCAAAACGCAGCCGTACAAAAGTAGAAGAAAAAGGCAAGATTAAAAGGAAGGTTTAAGTCTAAAAATGAAAAAGATACCTTTGGAGTTAGTAAAAGAATTACGAAACATGACTTTAGCCAGTGTCGCGAATTGCAAGAGTGCGCTTGAAGAAGCTGAAGGAGACGTTAAAAAGGCTGCGCAGCTTATCCGTAAGCGTGGCCTTGAAATTGCCGCAAAAAAAGGCGAGCGCGTAGCGAAAGAAGGCAGGGTGGAAGCCTATGTGCATTTGGGGAATAAGGTCGGCGTGCTATTAGAGGTTGACTGTGAAACAGACTTCGTAGCGCGTAACCCCGAATTCTGCCAGTTTACCAAGGACCTGGCAATGCAAATTACTGCTTTAAACCCGGCATATATTAAGTGCGAAGATGTTCCGAATGATATTTTGGAGCAGGAAAAAGACAAAGAGCTTTTTTGTAAAACGCATTGCTTATTGGAGCAGGCATTTGTTAAGGACCCAAGCCTATCGATCAAGGATTACTTGGGCAGCCTCGTTGCAAAGCTCAGCGAAAATATTGTCATCCGCAGGTTTATCCGTTACAAAATTGGCGAATAATGAAGAGGCCAGTCTATAAAAGGGTCGTCCTAAAATTAAGCGGCGAAGCGCTGCAAGGAAAAAAAGCGCACGGCATTGACCAATCGGTTTTAGTTTCGATTTCCCGTCAGATAAAAGAAATCAAGGAACTAAAGATTGATGTGGCAATCGTCCTGGGGGGAGGCAATATTTTTCGGGGTGCTGCGAATTCCGCTTCTCTCGGCCTAAATATGGACAGGAGTGTAGCGGATTACATGGGAATGCTCGCCACTATCATCAATGGCCTGGCGTTGCAGAACGTTTTAGAACTGACCGGAGTGCCTACCCGGGTAATGACGGCGATTGAAATGCAGAGGATTGCCGAGCCCTATATCCGCAGAAGGGCATTAAGGCACTTGGAAAAGGGGAGGGTAGTAATTTTTGTGGCCGGTACCGGAAATCCGTATTTTACTACCGATACTGCCGCAGCGTTAAGGGCGATGGAGATCCATGCCGATGCAATACTTAAGGCAACCAAAGTAGATGGCGTATATTCGGCGGACCCTTTTAAAGTAAGTGGCGCAAAAAAATTCGGCAGCCTAAAATACCTTGATGTGCTGAAAAAAGGCTTGAAAGTCATGGATGCTACTGCGATCAGCCTTTGTATGGATAATAAGCTTCCGATCGTAGTTTTTAATTTAAATAAAGAGGGTAATATCAAGCGGGTTCTTCTCGGCGAAAAAATCGGGACTATCGTCAGTTAAACGGAACGCGGGAGGCTAATATGACTGTAAAGGAAATTTTGCACTCGACCGAAGAAAAAATGAAGAAAACCTTTGAGTCTGTAAGCCGGGAATTTTCCGAAATTTCTACCGGCAGGGCAAGCCCTCATTTGGTCGAAGGCCTGCATGTAGATTATTACGGAACTCCCACTTTACTTAAGCAGTTGGCGTCGATTTCCGCTAATGATGCGCACCTTTTGGTAATTCAGCCCTGGGATGTTTCCGCGATTGCCGAGATCGAAAAAACAATTATGAAATCTAATTTGGGGATTAACCCTTCTAATGACGGAAAAATCATTAGGCTGCCTATTCCTCAGCTTTCTAAAGAGCGCAGGGAGGAATTGGTAAAGGTAATCCATAAAATGTCGGAAGAGGGAAGGATTTCGCTGCGTACGATCAGGCGCGATTCAAAAGAGCACGTGGAAAAATTAGAAAAAGACAAAGCAATCTCCGAAGACGATAAATTTCGCGGAGTAGATGAATTGCAGAAACTCGTGGATCGTTATATCGCAAAAATCGACGAGTTGTTAAAGAGTAAAGAAAAAGAAATACTGGAATTTTAAGCTTGGGCCTCTAGCTCTCCACCACAAACCGTGGCGGATTCGCTAGAGGTTAGGAATAAAAACCTAAATTTGGGCCTCTAGCTCATCCGGTAGAGCAGCGGCTTTTTAAGCCGCGTGTGCCGAGTTCGAGTCTCGGGAGGCTCATTATATTTAAGTATCCCTAGCCCTTACGGGCGGATGGCGGAATTGGCATACGCGTTGGCCTTAGGAGCCAATGGGGCAACCCTTGGAGGTTCAACTCCTCTTCCGCCCATGAAAAATTTATCAATGCGGGAGTGGCTCAGTTGGTAGAGCGTAACCTTGCCAAGGTTAATGTCGCGGGTTCGAATCCCGTCTCCCGCTCCATATTATCTCGCACATTTAAAATTCAAATCCACAAAGGAGAAAAAGCAAATGAAAATTATGGATTTTTTGTCTAAAGAGGCAATTGTTCCCGACATTAAGGCGAGCAAGAAGGATGAGGTAATCAAAGAGCTTGTCGATGTCCTGATCAATTCTGGCGAAGTCGATAAGCGGCATCGTAATAAAATCATCGAAGCCCTGCTTGCCAGAGAATCATTGGGTTCTACGGCGATCGGCCAGGGAGTGGCGATTCCCCATGCCAAGTCAGATAGCGCAACTAAGTTGGTAGCTGCCTTCGGACTTTCGAAAAAAGGCGTAGATTTCGATTCTTTAGACGGAGAGCCTGCTTATATTTTCTTCTTATTGCTGGCGCCGCAAGATTCTGCCGGCCCGCATTTAAAAGCATTGGCCAGGATCTCTCGCCTTTTAAAAGATAAATACTTCCGGGACAGCCTGCGTTCTTCAGAAGATAGCAAAGCAATAGTTAAAATTATTAGCCAGGAAGATGACAAGAAAATTTAACCGAATCAAAAAGGCGATGCAGGGTAAATTTAGCGGCATCCTGAAATGGCTTTATCCCGGTATTGGGGTAAAGCGCTGGATGATCCTGGCAATTTTCGGGGTTTTGCTGATTGTTGTCGGTTCCGCTTATATGCGTACCGAGGAGTTCTCGGTTTTAAAAATCCTCGATACGATAATTTTGATTTCCGGCATTATTATCTTAGTTTTAGGGATTAAAAGGATCATCCGTTCTTTTATTGCCGCATTGATCCCGGCATCGAAAAATACCGAGCTCATTGATATCCTTTATCAGAGAAAACAACTCAACCGCGGCCCGAAAATCGTGGCTTTAGGCGGTGGGACCGGCTTATCTATGCTCTTGTCGGGATTAAAGGAATTTACTTCCAATATTACGGCAATTGTGACGGTGGCTGATGACGGAGGTTCTTCCGGCAGGTTACGCCAGCAGTTTGACATTTTGCCTCCGGGGGATATCCGTAACTGCCTGGTGGCTTTAGCTGACGCTCCGGCGTTAATGCGCGATCTGTTTCAATTCCGTTTTGATACTAATTCGGAATTATCGGGACACAGTTTCGGCAATCTTTTTATTACGGTAATGACCCGGTTAACCGGTGATTTCGAGAAGGCAATCAAGGAAACCAGCAAGGTCCTGGCTTTAAAGGGGCAAGTTATTCCTGCTACGCTTAACAATGTTGCTTTAGTAGCCAAGTATAAAGACGGGACAACCGTGGAGGGGGAAAATAAAATCCCGCACCACAATTCTCCGATAGAAAATGTGGTTTTAAAGCCGGCAAACTCGCAAGCGGCACCCGAGGCGCTTAAGGCTATCGAAGAAGCGCAGATTATCGTCCTGGGGCCGGGTTCGCTTTATACTAGTATTATCCCGAACCTGCTGATTAAGGAAATAACCGAAGCAATTGTCGCTTCCGAGGCGATTAAAGTTTATGTTTGTAACCTGATGACCCAGCCGGGCGAAACGGAAAATTTCCGCGCCTCAGAGCATATCAAGGGCCTGATTAAGCATAGCCACCCGCGGATCATCGATTATTGTATTTTGAACATTGCGGAAATCCCGCAGTCTATCTTGAAGCGGTATGCTTTGCAGAATTCTTACCGCGTGGTTAACGACCGCAAGAATATCGAGAATATGGGTTATCGAGTCATCGAAGACGATTTCGTTATTAGCGATGATGTTGTCCGGCATGATTCCATAAAACTGGCAAAGATTATTTTTGATTTTATCGAAGAGATTTAATACGATGGCAACCGTACAGAAAAAACTGATTGTGAAGAATAAGCAAGGGCTGCACGCCCGGCCTGCCGCGCTCTTCGTGCAGGTAGCCAATAAATACGATTCCCGGATTATCGTCAAAAGCAACAAAGAAGAGGTAAACGGGAAATCTATTATGGGCATCCTTATGCTCGGCGCAGAACAAGGAACGGAAATCATTATCGAAGCAGACGGGGAAGATGCGCAAGGAGCAATTTTGGAACTGGAAAAAATCGTCACCAGCGAGGAATAAGCATGATTAAATTTAAAGGTATAGCTGCTGCTTCCGGGATCAGTATCGGGCCTGCCTATAAGATGGGCAAGGAGGAATTTACCGTCCCTAAGCAGGAGATCGGAGACGCAGACATACCTTTGCAGATACAAATTTTCGAAGAAGCGCTGATCAAAACGCGCCGGGAGATCATCGACCTGCAGAAAAGAATCGCTACGGAAATGGGGCAGGAAGAGGCGCAGATCTTTGACGCGCATCTTTTGGTCCTGGAAGACCGGATGCTCATCGAAGAAGTGATTTCGCGCCTTAAAAAAGAGCATCTGAGCGTGGCTTTTATTTTCTCCGAGGTTTTGAAAAAATATATCGAGGTTTTTTCTAAAATCGAAGATGAGTACCTAAAAGAGCGTATTGCCGATATCAATGATGTGGGTAAGAGGATTTTGCGAAACCTCTTAGGCAAGGAACGCAAAGGTTTTGAAGACCTGAAAGAAAAAGTGGTCGTAGTAGCGCATGACCTTTCGCCCTCGGATACTGCGGCAATGCATAAACAGAATGTTTGCGCTTTTGTTACTGATATCGGAGGTAAGACTTCCCATACCGCGATCATGGCAAAGTCCCTGGAGATCCCTGCGGTAGTAGGCGTTGAAGGGGTGACTGCCAGGATAAAAACCGGCGATTTACTTATTGTAGACGGGGTAACCGGAACGGTAATTATCGAGCCGGATGAAGAGACGCTGCGGATTTACCAGGAAGAAGAAACCAAATTAAAGGGGATCGCGGAAAAATTCCTGGAGAGTAAAGACCTCCCGGCAGTTACCCTTGATGGCCATTCTATAGAGGTCAGTGCCAATATAGAATTGCCCGAGGAAGTCGCTTCCGTTAAATTGCACGGCGCGCAAGGTATCGGCTTGTATCGTACGGAATTTCTTTACATGAACCGTAAAGACCCTCCGACTGAAGAAGAGCAATACCAGGCTTATAAATATGTGGCAGAGGAATTAGCTCCCCATCCGGTAGTGATCCGTACCCTGGATTTGGGAGGGGACAAATTTTTATCCCAATTCGAGATCCCCACCGAGATAGAACCGTTCTTGGGATGGAGGGCGATCCGTTTTTGCCTGGCGCGCCAGGATGTTTTTAAGGTGCAGCTGCGGGCAGTGTTGAGAGCTTCCGTGCACGGAAAATTAAAGCTGATGTACCCGATGATTTCCGGGCTGGAAGAATTAAAACAGGCAAATCTTATCCTTAATGAAGTTAAAGAAGAGTTGCGCAGTAAAAATATTCCTTTTAATAGCGATATCGAAGTGGGCGCAATGATCGAAGTCCCGTCTGCGGCAATGACCGTGGATTTATTATCCAGGGAAGCGCATTTTTTCTCTATCGGTACCAACGACCTGATTCAATATTCCCTGGCAGTAGACCGCGCAAATGAAAAAGTAGCCTATCTTTATGAGCCTACACATCCGGCGGTATTAAGGATGATTAAAAATATTATTGATAGCGCGCACGCAAACGGGATAAAGGTGGCAATGTGCGGAGAAATGGCGGGCGAACCGATCCTGATACCGATACTTTTGGGGTTAGGCCTGGATGAATTCAGTATGCCGCCGCTTTTGATTCCGGAAACCAAATATATTATTCGTTCTTTGAAAGTTTCCCAGGTAAAAGATATAGCATTACAAGCTCTTGGGCTAGCAACAGGGAAAGAAGTAGAAGATTATGCCCAAGCTAAATTAAAGGAAATCATCGGCTAATGCCCTTAATGAAAAATTCTTTAAGCCTTGTGAATATTAAAAAAATAGATAAATCCGGGATGCTGGCAGTCCTGCTTGATTTTCCTAAGCAATGCCAGGATGCTTTTGCTATCGGCCAGCGCGTTGATTGTTCGCTACTGAAAAAAGATTTTCAAAAAATCGTTTTTGTGGGGGTGGGGGGATCGGCGATCGGAGCGGACCTGGTGCGCTCTTACCTTTATTATCAGAGCAATCTCCCGATTACCGTAGTGCGGGAATATAATTTGCCCGGTTTTGTAGATAGCCGCACGCTGGTTTTTATCTCCAGTTATTCCGGCAATACCGAAGAGTCTTTGAATGCCTACTCTGAGGCAAAAGTAAAAAATGCAAGCATCGTACTAATTTCTTCCGGCGGGCAATTAAAGGAGCGCGCCCAGGCGGATAATTTTACCTTTATCCAGGTGCCGGCAGGATTGCCTCCGAGGTATGCCTTGGGGTTCCTAAGCATTATTCCTTTATGCGTCTTGGAGAAGCTGGGTGTGGGGCGCGGCAGCGAAGCTGCAGTTTTTAATACGGTTAATGCCCTTGAGGAATTAAAACTAAAAAACCTGAATCAAAAGATCGCAGCGCAGGATAATATCGCGAAGTTCGCCGCGCAGAAATTATATAATAAATTTCCCGTAGTTTATTCTGCTTCGATAAATTTCGATGCGGTAGCAACGCGGCTGCGCAGCCAGCTCAACGAGAATACCAAATGCCTGGCTTTAAGCGGCTATTTTCCGGAAATGAACCATAATGAAATCATGGCCTGGCAATTCCCGAAAAAGGTTATTAAAGGCGTTTCAGTGGTTATGTTTAAGGACCAGGGGATCGAAGCGCGGGTAAAGCAGAGGATGGAAATTACCAAGGAAATCTTGCGTTCTCAAGGTGTAGAAGTGCTGGATATTGTTTCGCGAGGCACTGACCTTCTAAGTAGGATATTTTCCCTGGCATATATCGGCGATTTTATCTCTTTTTACCTGGCAATCCTTTACGGGGTTGACCCTGCTCCGACCGATAAAATCGATTATTTGAAGAAGAAAATCAAAGAATTTAGCGCTAATTAAAACAAAAAGACTGATGAAAGCATTGGTTTTAGCAGCTGGTTATGCCACCCGGCTTTATCCTTTAACTAAAGAATACCCCAAGCCTTTGCTTAAGGCCGGCAGAAAATACATTATCGATTATATTATTGACAAGCTGGACCGGATAGACGGCATTCATGAGATTGTCGTTGTTACAAACAGCAAATTTATCCCGCATTTTAAGGCCTGGGCTAAGAAGCTAGAAACAAAGAAGCCTGTAACTTTGGTAGATGACTTGACTACCAGCCTTGAGGACCGCCGCGGCGCCATCGGCGACATGCATTTTGCAATCAACAAAAAAAGGATTAAAGAAGATTTATTGGTAATTGGCGGCGACAATCTTTTTGACGGTGATATAAAAGGGTTTTTACGTTTTGCCAGGGCGCATAAGAATTCTCCGGTCATTGGCCTTTATGATATTGCGAAAAAAGCGGCCGCGAGAAATTACGGCGTTGTGAAGGTTAATTCCGGCTATCAGGTTGTCGATTTTCAGGAGAAGCCCGCGCATCCGCGCTCGACGTTGGTAGCGATGTGCCTTTATTATTTTCCCGCGGAAAAACTGGAATTGATCGGAGATTATATTACCAGGAAAGCGGGTAAACACGATGCTACGGGTTTTTATATCGACTGGCTGAGAAAGAAAACACAAGTTTTTGGTTTTGTTTTTAAAGGGAAATGGTTCGATATCGGGGACCATAAGTTTTATAATCAAGCAAAGGAGGAATTCAGTAATGCGTAAACATTTTTTTACTTCCGAGTCGGTAGGAGAAGGGCATCCGGATAAGGTATGCGACCAGATTTCAGACGGGGTGTTGGACGAAGTGTTAAAACTTGATCCTAATAAGGAAAGAAGCAGGGTAGCCTGCGAGACTTATGTGACCATGGGGCTTTTAATTGTCGGCGGCGAGATTACTACTACTGCTTACGTCGATATTCAGAAGCTGGCGCGCAGGATCATTAAAGAGATCGGATATACCCATCCTCAGTACGGCTTTGATTATGAAACTTGTGCTATTATCAATACTATTAATGCACAGTCACCGGATATTGCCCAAGGAGTGAATACCGGCGGGGCGGGCGACCAGGGGATCATGTTTGGTTATGCTACGAATGAAACCAAGGAATTGATGCCATTGCCGATCACTTTGGCGCATAAATTAGTAAGGCGCATGAGCCAGGTACGCAAAGAAAACATCCTGAAATATCTTGGGCCTGATTGTAAATCACAGGTTACGGTAGAGTACCATAATGGTATTGCCAAACGCATTGATTCCGTAGTTATGGCATGCCAACATACTGCCGATATCTTGGATAAAACGGGTAAAGAAATTACTTCCAAAGCACGGCAGGAATTGATTGAAACGATTGCCAAGCCGATATTAAAGGGGTTGATCGACAAGGATACTAAATATTACGTGAACCAGACGGGTAAATTTTTAATCGGCGGGCCGCAGTCTGATACCGGGATGACCGGCAGAAAGATTATCGTCGATACTTACGGCGGAATAGTTGCGCATGGCGGGGGTGCTTTTTCCGGTAAGGACCCGACTAAAGTAGACCGTTCAGCCGCCTATATGGGCCGTTATGTTGCCAAGAATATCGTTGCCGCAGGATTAGCGGAAAAATTCCTCGTGCAATTTTCTTATGTAATCGGATACGCGGATCCGCTTTCTGTTTATGTGGATTCCTATGGCACGGGAAAAATCTCGGATGAAAAATTTGTCAAATTGATCCGGGAGAATTTCGAACTTACCCCCAGGGGGATCATTAATTCCCTGGATTTACTGCGGCCAATTTACCGCAAAACCGCCTGTTACGGCCATTTCGGCAGGGATGAAGCGGAATTTGCCTGGGAGAAGACGGATAAGGCGGAATGCTTGAAGAAAGCAGCTACGAAACTTTAAAGGAGAAGAGAAGTTATGAAGTATGATATCAAAGATACCAGGTTAGCCAAAAAAGGCGCCTTGCGCATCGAATGGGCATCTAATAATATGCCGGTTTTAAGTTTGATTGAAAAGCGTTTCAGCAAAGAAAAGCCTTTAAAAGGATTAAAGGTTGCTGCTTGTTTACACGTTACTACCGAAACCGGAGTGTTGATGAAGGTTTTAAAATTAGGAGGCGCGGAAATTTATCTTTGCGCATCCAATCCTTTGTCTACCCAGGATGATGTGGCAGCTTCCTTAGCCAAAAATTTGAAAATTTCTTGTTTCGCGATTAAAGGCGAAGATACCAAAACCTATTATCGCCATATTAAGTCGGTATTAGCGGCAAAGCCGAACATTACTATGGATGACGGCGCGGATTTAGTCAGCAGCATCCATCAAAAACCGCAATCCGAGCACAGTAATATCATCGGTGGTACAGAAGAGACTACCACGGGCGTGATCAGGTTAAAGGCTTTGGCTGGCCAGGGTAAATTACGTTACCCGATTATCGCGGTAAATGACGCGCAGACCAAACATCTTTTCGATAACCGTTACGGTACTGGCCAATCTACCATTGACGGGATTATCCGCGCCACCAATAAATTATTGGCAGGGGCGAATTTGGTGGTTTGCGGTTACGGCTGGTGCGGTAAAGGCGTAGCAATGCGCGCTAAAGGTTTAGGCGCTAAAGTAATCGTGGTCGAGGTAAACCCTTTGCGCGGCCTGGAAGCAACTATGGACGGTTTTGAGGTGATGCCGATCAGGGAAGCGGCAAAAATAGGCGATATTTTTGTGACGGTTACAGGAGACATTAATGTAATCCGCAAGGAACATTTTCTATCGATGAAGGATGGGGCAATAATCTCCAATTCCGGGCATTTTAATGTGGAGATCGAGATCAGTGCTTTGGAAAAAATCGCCAGGAAAAAAAGAGAGATCCGTTCCTTTACCGTTGAATATACTTTAGGTAATGGCCGTAGAGTTTATCTTTTAGGAGAAGGCAGGCTGATTAACCTGGCGGCGGCAGAAGGGCATCCGGCTTCGGTTATGGATATGTCCTTTGCCAACCAGGCCTTAGGCGCAGAATATATTAGCTGCCACGCCAAAGAATTGAATAATGATGTTTATGCGGTTCCCGAAGATATCGATAAAAAAATCGCCGATTTGAAATTAAAGGCAATGGGGATAAAAATAGACACCTTGACTCCGGAGCAGGAGAAATATCTTTCCAGCTGGGAGATGGGGACTTAAAAATAGGGGGCAGAATGAGAAAAGCGTTTCTGGCGTTTTTTGTCTCAATACTGGCTATACCTATATATAGTGTTGTTTTGGCGCAGGACACAATAGCGGATTCGCATATTGCGCAAGTTGTGATTTATCCGGATAGTGTCATGGTCAGCCGTACGGCAGCCGTGAAACTATCGCCCGGAGCGCAAAAAATCATTTTCCCGGAAATCATCCCGCAGATCGATGAAAATTCGCTTAAGGTTTCTGCTCTGCCCGCAGATCAGGTAAAAATTTTAGGCGCTCAGGTGAGAAAAGAATTCCTGCAGGAAGAATCAGCGCAAGCCGTAAAACAACTCCAGGATGAGCTGCAGGCTTTAAATGACCAGAAAAGAAGGGTGGAATTGGACCGCCAGGCAATCTCTGAAGAAAAACAGTTCCTGGATTCGGTGAGGCTTTTTTCTCAAGGCCAGATCCCTAAGGATTTAGTTACTAAGATGCCGGCAGCAAAAGACCTGGACGACACTTTGAAATTTTTGGGTACGCGCTTAAAAGAAAATTATAATAAGGCAATGGATGCGGAATTAACATCCCGCGACCTACAGAAGAAAATCGAATTAGTGCAAAGGAAATTGGCACAGGTTTCCGGGCCGGAAGGAAAACTAAAAAGATCCATTGAAGTAGAGTTGGAAGTTTCCAAGCCGGTGAATTTTGCTTTAACCGCTTCTTATCTGGTATACGGAGCTTCCTGGCAGCCCTTATATGATGCCCGGGCTTCGGTAGAAAAATCCAGCGTAGAGCTGATCTCCTACGGCCTGGTGAAGCAAAATACCGGAGAAGATTGGCGTGATGTGAAGGTTTTTCTTTCTACGGCGCGTCCGACAATCGGCGGCAGGATGCCGGAAGCCGACCCTTGGTTTATCCGGCCTTATCAGCCGGTAATGCTCTATGACAATAAAGATATGGTGCGCGCAAAAGCAATGGCGCCGAGAGTTGCTTTGCAGGGCGCCTGGAACGGAGTTGAGGAGGGGGCGGACATAGTACAGGAAGCGGAAAAATACGCCAAGGCTGAAGAAAAAGGCGTGGCAGTAATCTATGAGCTTCCCCGTAAAGCTACAGTTAAATCCGACGGCACAGAATATAAATTGCCGGTATCGGCGCAGGATTTAGTGGCAGCTTTCGAATATTCTGCTTATCCGCGCCTGGCTCCTTACGCGTATTTAGGAAGCAGGGTTACTAACGCCAAAGATTTACAGCTTTTAAGCGGCAGGGTAAATATATTTTTAGAGGGAGATTTTGTCGGCTTATCCGGCATAGACACTATTGGCCCCGGAGAAGAATTTGACCTTTATTTAGGCGTAGATGAAAATGTAAAAATTAAACGGGAGCAGATCGAGAAGAAAGTCGATGAGACTTTAATCGCCGGGATCCCTTCCCCGACAAAGAAAACAACTTTTACCTATAAATTAACCATGGAGAATTATAAATCCAAGAAAATTAATGCTAAATTATTCGAAGCTATACCGGTTTCCCAGGATGACCGGATCAAGGTTAAAGTGAATCAGGTTTCTTTAGAGCCTAAGGTAAAAGACTGGAAAGATAAGAAAGGTATTTGGCTTTGGGAGTTTTCCTTGGAGCCGAAGCAGAAACAGGAAATTACTTATAACTACACGGTCGAGCATCCCAGGGAAATGCAAATAGAGGGATTATAAAATGGCGATTAAGCGCATTGCGGTTTTAACTACCGGAGGAGATGCGCCGGGAATGAATGCTGCGATCCGCGCAGTAGTGCGTTGCGCAATCAATAAAAACCGTGAAGTCGTAGGCGTGATGCGCGGTTGGCAGGGTTTGATCAACGAAGAATTAAAGCATATGGACCACCGCTCGGTTTCCGGGATCATCAATCAGGGCGGCACTATGCTTAAAACAGCGCGTTGCCCGGATTTTGCCACGAAAAAGGGCATGGAGCGCGCCTTTAACACGGTCAAAGAACATCAGATCGACGGCTTGGTCGTAATTGGCGGTAACGGTAGTTTCCGCGCCGCGCACGAGTTTTATAAAAAATATAAAATCCCGGCAATAGGCATACCGGTTTCGATTGACAATGATATTAACGGCATAGATTTTACTATCGGTTGGGACACGGCAATCAATACGGCATTAAACGCGATAGATAATATCCGCGATACCGCTACCTCTATGGAGAGGATTTTTGTCGTAGAGGTCATGGGAAGAAAATCCGGGGCAATTGCTTTGGCAGTTGCTTTGGGCGGAGGATGCGAAGAGGCTTTGATTCCGGAAAAAAAATTCGACCTGGCAAAAATTTGCCATGAGATAGTAGAAGGTAATTTAAGAGGCAAGATCAGCTGGATTCTCGTGGTGGCAGAAGGCGCAGGGCATGCCGAGGAGATTGCCAAGCAAATCAAGGATTTAACCAGCCTGGATACGCGGGCAGTAGTATTGGGCCATGTGCAAAGAGGAGGTAGGCCCACGGCTGTGAGCCGCGATCTGGCGCTTAACCTTGGTAAGGCAGCTGTAGATTGCCTTTTAGCGGGGAAAAAAGATTTGGCAGTGAGTGTCTTTGCCGGAAAGATCCGCGAAGTGCCTTTTGCCGAAGCAGTAAAAAAGAAAAATTTTAAGTACGAGCATTTTTATAACCTGATAAAAATTTTAACCTAAGTATAAGGAGGATACGTAACATGGGTAGGAAACCGTTGGATGTGGAAAAGATTGTTATGGGCTTGATTATGAGCGATGATGCTGCATTAAAAAAGCAGCTGGCAAAAAAGATTTTGGACCTGGCGTATAAAAAAGGGATTTATCCTTCCAGTATCCATGATTTTTATATGGCCCGGGGAAAAGGCGAATTTAGCGGCTTTACTGTCCCGGCAATTAATTTAAGAAGCATGACCTATGATTTAGCAAGGGCAATCTTTAGGGTTGGTAAAAAGAATAACGCCGGCGCTTTTATTTTTGAAATTGCCAAGTCGGAAATGGGTTATACAGCTCAACCGCCTTTGGAATATTCCAGCGTAATTTTAGCTGCGGCAATCAAAGAAGATTACAAGGGCCCGGTTTTTATCCAGGGTGATCATTTCCAAGTTAATGCCAAAAAATTCCAGGAGAACCCGGAGAAGGAACTGGAAGGTTTACAGGCATTGATTACCGAAGCGGTTGCTGCAGGTTTCTATAATATCGATATCGATTCTTCCACGGTAGTAGATTTAACTAAACCGGATGTCAAGAAGCAGCAGAAGTGGAATTATGAAGTTTGTGCAAAGCTGACCCAGTTTATCCGCAGGATCGAGCCGCGCGGGGTAACGGTATCCGTCGGAGGAGAGATCGGAGAGGTGGGGCATCAGAATTCTACCCCCGAAGATTTAAGGGCATTTATGTCCGGATACAAAGAAAGGTTGCGCAAAGGTTTGGTTGGCATTAGCAAGATTTCTATTCAAACCGGCACTTCTCACGGCGGAGTGGTTTTGCCGGATGGGTCTATTGCCCAGGTCAAACTCGATTTTGAAACTTTGAAAAATCTCTCAGAAATTGCCAGGAAAGAATTTGGTTTAGCCGGAGCCGTGCAGCATGGAGCTTCTACGCTACCCGCAGAAGCATTCCATAAGTTCCCAGAATGTGAAGCTGCGGAAGTGCATTTGGCAACAGAATTTCAGAATATGATTTATGACAGCAAGCATTTTCCTGCAGAGTTAAAAGCCAAGATCTATGACTGGCTAAAGGTAAATGCCGCCAACGAGAAAAAAGAAGGCGAGACCGAAGAACAATTTTTCTATAAGACCAGAAAAAAAGCCCTTGGGCCATTTAAAAAAGAAATTATGGGGTTACCTAATTCCGTGCGCGATGCGATTACCGCGGATATCGAGGCGAGATTCGAGTTTCTTTTTAAGCAATTAAATGCCGTAAATAATAAGGATTTAATAGATAAATTCGTTACTTTAAAACGGGTGATCAGCCGTAAAAGAGAAGAACATGAAGGTGTAGTGCATGACGGAGAAGGAGCAGACTAATGCGTTCTGATAAAATCAAGAAAGGGTTGGAACGGGTGCCGCATCGGGCACTTCTTCATGCTACCGGTTTAAGCAGGAAGGATTTTTCTAAACCTTTTATCGGAGTAGCCACTTCTTTTACAGATCTCATCCCCGGCCATATCGGTATGCGCGATTTGGAGCGTTTTATCGAGCGCGGTGTGTGTTTCGGGGGCGGGGTGCCGTTTTTCTTTGGCGTGCCCGGGATTTGCGACGGAATTGCCATGGGCCATTTAGGAATGTGTTATCCGTTGGCTTTACGTGAAATCATCGCCGACACTATCGAAAGCGTGTGCAATGCGCACCAGCTAGACGGGATTGTGTGCTTGACTAACTGCGATAAGATCACTCCCGGTATGATCATGGGGGCCGCGCGTTTAAATATTCCGGCAATCGTGGTGACTGCCGGGCCAATGCTTTCCGGCCGTTACAAGCAAAAAAAGCTTGCCTTTGTGCATGATACTTATGAAGGGCTGGCGCGGGCAAAAAAAGGCGATATTTCTGCCGAAGAATTAGTGTGTTTGGAAATGGAAGCCTGCCCGGGCGGCGGCTCATGCCAAGGGCTTTACACTGCCAATACTATGGCTTGCATCACGGAAACTTTAGGGATGTCTTTACCGGGTTGCGCTACAGCCTTGGCAGCTTCTGCGAAAAAGCGCAGGATCGCCCAGGCTAGCGGAGAGCGCATCGTGGAATTAGTGAAAAAAGACATTAAACCGTTGGATATTATCAATAAAAAATCCCTGGAGAATGCTATTATCGTGGATATGGCGCTTGGCGGTTCAAGCAACACAGTGTTGCACTTAATGGCAATTTCGCATGAAGCAGGGATAAATTTGGATTTAAAAACTTTTGACCGGATCAGTAAAGCCACCCCGCATATTACCAATATCGAACCATCAGGCACATATTATATGGAAGATTTGGAATATGCCGGAGGGATTCCTGCGGTGCTGAAACGCTTAAAGAGCAGATTAAACAATGTTTTGACTCTAAGCGGGAAAAAAATATACGCAATCGCTGATGAAGCGCAAATTTTTGATGAAGATGTAATTCGCCCATTCGATCAGGCATATCATAAACAGGGCGGGTTAGCGGTATTGTTCGGAAATCTTGCCCCAAATGGCTCGGTGGTAAAGCAATCGGCAGTAAGTAGCAAAATGATGGAATTTGCCGGCAGGGCAAAAGTATTTAACCAGGAAGAAAATGCCATGCAGGCGATTCTTAACGGAAAAATCAAGAGCGGAGACGTTATTGTTATCCGTTATGAAGGCCCGTCCGGAGGCCCCGGGATGCGTGAAATGCTAGCACCTACTTCCGCAATTGTGGGTATGGGATTGGCAGATTCAGTGGCATTGATTACCGACGGCAGATTTTCCGGAGGCACTAAGGGGCCATGTATCGGCCATGTTTCGCCTGAGGCAAAAAGCGGCGGGCCGATTGCTATTCTTAAAGATGGTGATATAATTACGATTAATATCCCGAAGAGGAAATTAGAAGTGAAATTAAGCAACGAAGAAATTAAGAGGAGATTGAAGAGCTTTAAGCCTATCTCCCCAAAAATCAATAAGGGTTATTTGGTGCGGTATTCGAGGATGGTTAGTTCCGCAGATAAGGGAGCGATTTTAAAATGACCGGTGCACAGATTTTAATCGAGAGTTTGAAACGCGAAGGGGTAGCGGTGATCTTTGGCTATCCTGGGGGCCAGGTCCTTCCTTTATTCGATAAACTCTACGATGCCAATTTTAACTTTATCCTGGTGCGCCATGAGCAGGGCGCGGCGCATGCTGCTGATGGCTATTCGCGCGCAACCGGCAAGGTAGGCGTGTGTATTGCTACCAGCGGCCCGGGGGCGACAAATTTAGTTACGGGCATTGCGACTGCTTTCATGGATTCGATCCCTATGGTGGCAATTACCGGCCAGGTGAAAACTACTTTGATCGGAAATGACGCCTTCCAGGAAGCAGACATTACGGGGATTACGCGCCCGATTACCAAGCATAATTTTTTGGTAAAAGATATAAAAGACCTGGCGAGGATCGTGAAAGAAGCTTTTTACATCGCTTCTACCGGCAGGCCCGGGCCAGTGCTAATTGATGTGCCTTTGGATATTCAGCAGCAGGAAGCAGAATTTATCTGGCCGGAAACCGTGGAGATCCGCAGTTACAAGCCTACTCTTTTCGGGCATCCGGGGCAGATAAAAAAAGCTGCGAAACTGATTTCCCAGGCGAAGAAACCGATCATTTACGCCGGCGGCGGGATTATTTCCAGCGGTGCAACTCTTTTTTTAAGGGAATTAGCAGAAAAAATCCAGGCTCCTGTTACCTGGACATTGATGGGCATCGGTGCTTTTCCGGCTACGCACAAGCTTTCCTTAGGCATGCTCGGTATGCATGGCACTGCATTTGCCAACCATGCTATTACCGATGCAGATTTGATTATTGCCGTGGGGGCGCGTTTTGACGACCGGGTAACCGGCAGGCTCGATGCTTTTGCTCCGAAATCAAAAGTAATCCATATCGATATTGATCCTTCTTCGATCAGTAAGAACTTCCGCGTGGATGTGCCGATCGTAGGGGATGCGAAAAATATCCTAGGGGAATTATTGGAACAAATCAAAAAGAGCCCGGATACATCCAGCTGGATCAAAGAAGTGGAAGCTTTGAAAAAGAAACATCCGCTTAAATATAAGGATGGCGAAAAGATCAAGCCCCAATACGTAATCGAGCAAATTGACGAAGTAACTAAGGGCGAAGCTATTATTACTACCGAAGTAGGCCAGAATCAGATGTGGGCGGCCCAGTGGTACAAATATAACCATCCGCGCACCTTTATTTCCTCCGGCGGCTTAGGCACTATGGGTTTTGGTTTTCCGGCGGCAATGGGTGCAAAAATGGGATTGCCGGAGAGGATGGTTTTTGATATTGCCGGAGACGGATCCATCCAGATGAATATCCAGGAATTAGCTACTTGTGTTTGTAATAAGATCCATGTAAAGATCGCGATTCTTAATAATGGTTATTTAGGGATGGTGCGGCAGTGGCAGGAACTTTTCTATAAGCGCCGCTATTCGCATACCTGTATCAGCGGCCCTGATTTTGTGAAACTTGCAGAAAGTTTCGGTGCCGTGGGCATCCGGGTAACTAAAAAAGAGGATGTGCGCAAAGCTATAGAAAAAGCGATCTCTATCGATAATACGGTGTTGATAGATTTTCATATCGAGCCCGAAGAGAATGTGTATCCTATGGTGCCGGCGGGCAGCGCCATTAACAATATGATTAGCGGGCTAGCATAAAATGAGACATACGATTTCAGTATTAGTGGAAAATAAGTTCGGCGTTTTAGCGCGTATTGCAGGGTTGTTCAGCGCGCGCGGGTACAATATTGCGTCTTTAGCTGTCAGCGAAACTCTGGACCCTTCTATTTCCTACATGACAATCGTCGTGGAAGCAAAGGATGAGAAGATCCTGGAACAGATCATGAAACAGCTGAATAAGCTTATCGACGTGATTACCGTCACGGACTTTACTAAAAAAGAACATGTAGAGCGTGAATTGGTTTTGGTTAAGGTTGATTATTCGGCAAAAGAAAAAGCAAAATTAGAGGCGATCCTGCAGAAATACGTGGGCAAGATCGTGCAGCATAAAGATGATACTGCGGTAATCGAAGCGGTGGGGAAGGAGCAGCAGATCAAGCAACTATTGGAGAGTTTGCGCCAGTTTGGGGTCAAGGAATTGATCAGGACCGGAAAAATAGCGATTGAATATTAAAGAAAGGGGTTAAGAAATGGCAAAGATTTATTATGATCAAGACGCGGATTTGAATTTATTAAAAGGAAAGACTATCGCCATTATCGGCTATGGCATCCAGGGCCGCGGGCAGTCATTATGCCTGCGCGATTCAGGATGTTCAGTGGTTGTTTCGGAGTTGCCGGATACGCCAAATTACGAGCAGGCGAAAAAAGACGGGTTTAATCCGGTGACAGTAGAAGAAGCTGCTAAGCAGGCTGATATTATTCAGATTCTAACCCAAGACCATGTGCAGGCTAAAGTTTATAATGATAGCATTAAGCCGCATTTAACCAAGGGTAAAGCACTTTGTTTTTCGCACGGGTTTAATATCCGTTTTAAGCAGATTAAGCCGCCGAAAAAAATCGACGTGTTTATGGTGGCACCCAAAGGCCCGGGAGCATTGGTGCGCAGGATGTATGAAGAGGGGAAAGGTGTGCCTTCGTTGGTAGCGGTTTTTCAGGATGCATCTGGCCAGGCCAAACAATTGGCATTAGCCTATGCAAAAGCGATTAAGGCAACTACTGCCGGCGTAATCGAAACTACTTTCGAAGAAGAAACCGAAACTGACCTCTTCGGCGAGCAGGCAGTGCTTTGCGGCGGAGTGAGCGAATTAATCAAGGCCGGGTTCGATACATTGATTGCAGCCGGATACCAGCCGGAGATCGCCTACTTCGAAGTTTTACACGAATTAAAATTAATCACGGACTTGATCCAGGAAAGAGGGATTTCCGGGATGCGTAGAGGAGTTTCCAATACCGCCTGCTACGGTGATTTGACCCGCGGCCCGAGGATTATTACCCAGAAAACACGCAAGGAGATGCAAAAGATCCTTAAGGAAATCAAGAGCGGAAAATTTGCCAGGGAATGGATCAAGGAAAATGAAACCGGTCGCCAGAATTTTAATAAGTTGATGAAAGAAGGCGACGAACATTTAATCGAAAAAGTCGGCAAGAATTTAAGAGAAATGATGCCATGGATGAAAAAATAATTATTTTTGATACTACGCTACGCGACGGTGAGCAGGCTCCGGGCGCCTCTTTGAACGAAAAAGAAAAAATCGAGGTTGCTCAAGGGCTGGCTAATCTGGGCGTAGATATTATCGAAGCGGGATTCCCTATTTCTTCGAAAGGGGATTTTGAGGCTGTCAGGGCAATTGCCAAGGCCATCAAGGGGCCGGTAATCTGCGGGTTGGCAAGGGCAATTAAAAAAGACATCGAAGCTGCTGCTGCTGCGACAAAAATCGCTCGTCGGCCGCGCATTCATGTTTTTTTGGCTACTTCCAAGATCCATATGCAATATAAGCTGAAGAAAGCGGAGAGCGAGATCCTGCGCCTGGCAGTGGAGAGTGTCAAATATGCGCGTAAATTTTGCAAGGACGTAGAATTTTCTCCAGAGGATGCTTCGCGCAGCGAACGGGCATTCCTGTTTCAGGTAGTCGAAGCGGTGATAGCCGCGGGAGCCACGACTGTAAATATTCCTGATACAGTTGGGTATACCGAGCCGCAAGAATACGGCAGCCTGATCCAGGCGATAAAAAATAATGTGCCTAATATCGAGAAAGCAATAATCTCCGTGCATTGCCATAATGACCTGGGGTTGGCTACCGCAAATTCTTTGGAAGCGGTAAAAAGTGGGGCGCGCCAGGTTGAGTGTACGATCAACGGCATTGGCGAGCGCGCGGGAAATGCTTCTTTGGAAGAGATTGTTATGGCAATCGATACCAGAAAAGATATTTTTCCAGGCTTGACTACCGGGATAAAAAAGAACCAGATCTATAAAACTTCGCGCTTGGTGAGCAGGTTGACGGGTTTTGCGATTGCTCCGAATAAGGCAATAGTCGGCACTAATGCCTTTCGCCACGAGTCCGGCATTCACCAGGACGGGGTTTTGAAGGAGCGTTCTACCTACGAGATCATTAAGCCTTCGGATGTCGGTTTCCATGGTACTGGCCTGGTCTTGGGGAAGCATTCCGGCCGCCATGCTTTTATAGAACGGCTAAAAGCTTTGGGTTTTCATCTGGAGAAAAAACAGCTGGAAGTTGCCTTCGAGCGTTTTAAGCAGTTGGCGGACCGCAAAAAAAATATTTTTGACGATGACCTTATGTCGATCGTGGAAGATCAGATCCGCGCAGTAACTCCTTTGTGGAAACTGGAAAGTTTTGAAGTTAATTCCGGCACAAAAATTTCGCCTAAAGCAATTGTCCGGCTAAAAAAGAAGGAAAAGATACTTCAGGCAGAGTCTCAGGGTGATGGTCCGGTTGATGCTTGTTTTAAAGCAATCGATAAGATGACCGGAACCCGCGGTGAACTGTTGGATTACCGCCTGGAGGCAGTTACCCAGGGCAAAGACGCCCTTGGCGAAGTCAATATTAAGGTAAAAATCAAGAATCAGGTTATTTCTGCAAGGGGTTCTTCTACGGATATTATTGAAGCATCACTTTTAGCGTACCTAAATGCTGTCAATAAGCATGCTGCCTAGAGGGCTTACGCCAAAAATCCTATTACTGGTTGGTTTTAGTGCCCTTATCTTTATTTATTCCCATCAGGCTTATTTGCGCCGCGTCAAAGAATTCGAACTCAAAAAAATACAAACAATTTCCGATAATTTTTTTGCTGAAGGCGATCCCGAGGTAGTAAAAAGGGTCAGGCCCGTTTCTACCGCCTATAAGGAAGCGGAGCTGATGACTACCTTTGGTAAGCCCTTTAGCGACTTTAAGGATGAGGACTGGGCAAGTTTCTGGGATATCATTTACAAAGTATACCCGATTGTCGAGCCGGAAGAGCCGGGGCTTCCTAATAAGATGAGGCAATTATCCGAAGGCGAGATCGTGAATGAGCTGGTTAATCGTTATCAGATGCCTTTCGTGAATCTTACTAAGGAAGGCTGGAACATATTTTTTGATATTATCTTAAACAAATGAGCACAACAGAAAAGCAAAATTTTGGTTTAATTGGCTGTCCTGTTAGCCATAGCCTTTCTCCTTTAATGCATAACGCTGCGTTTCAGGCATTAGGGATTAATGGAGAATATCAGCTTTTTGAATTAAAAGCAGAGGAAGTTGAAAGTTTCGTGCGTTCGCTTGGCCAGCGTGGATTAAGAGGCATAAATGTTACTATTCCCTATAAAGAAAAAATTATCCCTTTTTTGGATAGGCTTACTCCGCAAGCAGGGCTGATCGGCGCAGTGAATACGATTAAGAATACCGAAGGTAAATTAGAGGGGTTTAATACTGACGGAGACGGGTTTATCAGGCACCTGAAGGATGATATGAAATTTATTCCCGAGGGCAAGAAAATCGCGGTTATTGGGGCAGGCGGGGCTTCCCGGGCGATCTCGGTTTGTTTAGCACAAAATAAAGTAAGGCAGATAATTATTTACGATGTTGACCAGAAAAGATCGCTTGCTTTAGCGGAATTGTTAAAAAGGGCTTTCAAAGACAATGAATTTATAATAACAGATTCTACTTCCGGTTTAAAAATCGAAGAAGCCGATTTATTGGTCAATACTTCTCCAGTTGGGATGAAAAAAAATGACCCGATAATAGTTGATCCAAGGTTTTTGCATCCAGGAATGCTAGTTTATGATATAATTTATAATCCCGCGCAAACCCGGTTATTGGAAATGGCAAGAGAGAAGGGGGCCGCGGCAACAAATGGTTTAGGGATGCTTTTGTACCAGGGTGTTTTAGCCTTTGAAATCTGGACCGGCCAAAAAGCGCCTGTTGAAATTATGCGCCAGGCGCTAAATGAAGGAGCGAAAAAAATATGATCGGTACAATTGTCGCTTTTGTTTTTGGCTCGATTGTCGGCAGCTTCCTTAATGTCTGCATCCACCGTATGCCTCTTGAAGAGTCGGTAGTTTGGCCAAGTTCGCATTGCCCGCACTGCAAGAAAAGGATCCCCGCTTACGATAATATCCCCTTCATTAGTTACATTCTCTTGAGGGGCAAATGCCGTTTTTGCCATAAAAGAATCTCTTTGCGTTATCCGTTGGTTGAATTAATCACTGCGCTGATGTTCGTATTCTTCTTTAAATATTTCGGCCTTACCTATGATTTTTTCATCTATCTGGTTTTTGGCTGCGGGTTGATTATCGCTACCTTCGTGGATTTTAAACACCGCATTATCCCTGATGAAGTTTCAATCGGAGGCTTTATCTTGGGTTTTATCCTGATTTCTATTAAAGGGGTAAGCCTTAACCCGGCTTTCTCATTTAATTTCCGGCCGATGCTGGATTCATTCCTGGGGATTATTGTTGGCGGAGGGGTAATTTATTTTACCGGAGTACTTTTTGACCTGGTTTACTTTAAGCTTTTAAAAAGGCCGCCCATCCAGGGAGAAACCGAATCTATGGGCGGAGGGGATGTGAAATTTCTTGCTATGATCGGCGCATTTTTAGGCTGGGAAAAAGTGTTATTGACCTTTTTTCTTGCGCCGTTCCTGGGAGCAGTTGTGGGCGCTTTTAACCTGATTGTCAAGAAAGACCACACGATTGCTTACGGCCCTTTTTTGGCGCTATCTTCTTTGATCGCGCTATTCTGGGCAGATAATTTGATCCGCTTGCTATTTGGCAATTAAAAAAGGCCCTTCTTCAGGGCCTTGTCTAGGTGGATGGTGTGTTTAGATCCATCCAACCAGTAGAGTAAACGTCTTATTTAAGGTATGACATATAACATCATAAAAATCAAGGGGTTTAGCCCCCGTTTTAGAAAACGTTTTCATTGAAACTATGCAAAAACGCTCCGGAATATTAATCGCCTTGTTTTCAATTTACTCACACCAGAGTGAAGGGATAGGGGATTTAACGGATTTAAAAACTGTAATTGATTGGTGTGCTTCTACCGGCAATTCCATCCTGCAATTATTGCCGATGAATGAGACGGGTGCTTCTTTTTGCCCCTACGATGCTTTAAGCTCCTTTGCGCTTGAGCCACTTTACCTTTCCTTTCACGAATTGCCTTTTGAAAAAAATTCTTCCGTTGAAAGCAGGATCGCGCGCTTAAAGAATAATTACCCGCCGGAAAAAATCTTCCTGGATTATGAAATAAGATACGAAAAGCTTCAGGTGCTTTGGGAAATTTTTGTGCAATGGGACCGCTATGATTCCCTGGAACTAAAGAGGTTCCGGAAAGATAACAGCTATTGGCTGGAAGATTTTTCTCTCTACAAGGTCTTGAAAAAATACCACGCAGGGCTGCCTTGGTATGATTGGAAGGTTCAGTATAGAAACCGTGAAAAACTAGCTTTGGAAAATTTCCATATCGAGCATGAAAAGGAAATCACTTTCGAATGTTGGCTGCAATGGCAGCTTTTTCGGCAGTTCGAAGGGGTAAAAAAATACGCCCGGCAAAAGAATATACTGTTAAAAGGGGACCTGCCGATCCTGGTTGCCAGGGATAGCGCGGATGTCTGGGCGCACCCGGAATTTTTTAAACTGGATTTTGCCGCGGGAGCTCCGCCTGATATGTATTGCGCTAAGGGGCAAAGGTGGGGGGCCTCGACGTATAACTGGGAGAGTATTGCCCGCCAGGATTACCAATACCTGAAAGAAAAGCTTAAATTCGCGCAAAATTTTTACGATATTTTAAGGATCGATCATGTTGTTGGGCTGTTTAGGATCTGGAGCATTCCTTATAGAGAGCCATTTGAAAATAAGGGCCTGAATGGATCTTTTGATCCCAGGGATGAATCGCTCTGGAGGGAGCACGGCAGGCGGATTTTGAAGGTAATGCAGGATTCAACCGCGATGCAGCTTTGCGCCGAAGACTTAGGGGTGATCCCCAAGGCTTGCACGGAAACTTTGCAGGAATTAGGGATTCCGGGAAATGATGTGCAGCGCTGGGTAAAGGATTGGAGTGTGCGCCACGATTTTCTTGCTCCGCAGGAATTTCGCGAGCTTTCTGTGGCAGTGCTTTCTACGCACGACACGACGAATTGGCCTGCCTGGTGGGAGAATGAGGCAGGGACAGTAGATGAAGATTTATTTTTGCGTAAATGCAACGAACGAGGAATAGATTTTGTGAGGGTAAAGAGTGAGCTTTTTGACGCAAGCTGCTCCTGTCATGGACGCTTACGTTGGCTGGAAGAAATCGATTCGGTAGATAAGCTGGTTTGGATTTTAAGGAAGAAAAAAGAAGAGGTGGGGGATTTTATTGACCTGTACCTTAATTCTTACCGGGAAAAAGAAAAACTCTGGGAATGTTTGGGCTTGAATGGAACGATGCGGGAAAAATGTGACACAGAGATTGTGGCTGCGGCTTTAAGGATTGTCTTAAATTCCCGTTCGCTTTTTTGCATTAATACAATTTTTGACTGGCTATACTTAACGAATGTCCTGCCTGGTGATCCCTATCAATACCGCATCAATACCCCCGGAACAATCAGCGCAAAAAACTGGTCTTTGCGGCTGCCGATCCCCTTGGAAGATTTGCTGAAACATAAAGTTACCAAAGAAATCCGCAAAATGGCCGCGGAATCAGGTAGATGTCAGTAATCCAGGGAACCGAGTTTTATATTTCCAAACGCGTAGGAAAGGCAATTACCGATTATAATATGCTTTCCGAAGGCGATAAAATTTGTGTTGCAGTCTCAGGCGGTAAAGACAGCTTGACGATGCTACGCGTCTTACAGGACCGCCAGGCATTTGTGCCGATTAAATATAAACTGCTCGCCGTCCATGTAGATATGGGTTATCCCTGCCAGCACCCTAAAATCCTCGCGGAATATTTTAAAAAACATGACGTGGAATACCATATCGAAAAGATCGATATCCTAAAAGGAAAAACCCGCAAAGATATTTCCTGTTTCTGGTGTTCCTGGAACCGGCGCAAGGCATTATTCAGTGTTGCCGACCGTTTTGGCTGTTCCAAAGTTGCGCTTGGCCATCATAAAGACGATATTGCCGAGACTATCCTTATGAATCTATTTTTCCACGGTGAAATCTCGGCAATGAATCCGAAGCAGGAACTTTTTAAGGGTAAAATTACCGTGATCAGGCCTTTGGCATATGTGGATGAAGAAATGATCGTAAAATTCAGCAAGGAACTGGATTTCCCGCACCATAAATGCGCCTGCCCAAATTCAGCTACTTCCAACCGCACCAAAGTCGGAGAGATCATTAAGGATTTAAGAAAAGTCTGCCCTGACGTCAAAACCAATATCTGCCGCAGCATCAAACGCATAAAAACAGATTATTTGCTTTAAGGAACCCTTTAGCAATGGTATAATTACCTTATGGTTTGGATTATTGGTTTAGCATTTTTGATTTTGGCGGCAATCCTCGTTACGCTTACCTTAAAAATTTCCTCACAGGTAAACGACCGATTAAATCAAATGAATGCCTCTTTGCAGGAGGCGAACAAGATTATCGGCGCCAACCTCGGTAGTGCGACTACCGTATTCGGCAGCGTAGAAGAAAAACTCGGGCAGCTCGAGGAAACCAACCGCCAGATTTACGAAATCAGCAAAGATATTGCCAGCCTCCAGGAGCTTTTGCGCGCACCCAAATTCCGCGGGCAAATGGGGGAAACGCTTTTAGAAAACCTGCTTTCGCAGGTATTGCCTAAAAGCCATTTCGAAACCCAATACCGGTTTAAATCAAGCGATGCAGTGGACGCGGTAATCCGTTTGGGCGAGCGCCTGGTACCGGTGGATGCCAAGTTTAGCCTGGAAAACTTTCAGAAAATCCTTGATACTCCGGATGAAGCGGCAAAGAACGCCTTTCGCAAAAAATTCATCCAGGATGTAAAAAACCGCGTAGATGAAATTGCCCTGAAATATATCCTTCCCGCGGAAAATACTTATGATTTTGCCCTGATGTATATCCCGGCGGAAAATGTTTATTATGAAGTCATCATCAAAGAAGATTTGTTTTCTTACGGGATGGCGAAAAAAGTAATCCCGGTTTCCCCGAATACTTTTTATGCTTACTTGCAGGTGATTTGCTTGGGGCTAAAAGGATTGAAATTAGAAGAGAACACCAAAGTAATTTTAAAAAATTTAAGCGCCTTGAATATCGAGATGGATAAATTCAAAGAAGATTTTTCCGTCTTGGGCAGCCACCTGGCTAATGCCGGTGCCAAATATAACGACAGCCAAAAAAGACTGGATCGTTTCTCCGGCCGGCTTAACGATATCCAAGACGCTAAGCAGATAGAAAAGAAGTGATCTTTCAGCACCCCGGTTTAATTTGCGCATTTAGCAAGCAGCCGCAAAACATGTCCCTGGATTACGGCGACACCGGGGATTCTTTGTCAAACCGCAAGCTATTTTTAAACAGTTTGGGGATTGACTATCGGGCCTTAGTCTGCGCAAAGCAAGTGCATGCAACAGCCGTAAGATACGTCACAAAAGCTGACCGCGGTAAGGGCGCCTTATCGGCAAGCCAGGCGATTGCCGATACCGATAGCCTGGTTACGAACGAGAAAAATTTGCCGCTTGCTATTTTTACTGCGGATTGCCTTTCTGTATTTATCTACGACCCGAAACATTCTGCGATTGCCAATACCCATGCCGGCTGGCGTAGCACTCATGGTAAAATCTGCGTAAAGACGCTGGGGCTAATGTCGGAAAAATTCCGCACTGAGCCGGCGGATGTATATATTGGGTTTGGGCCGTCTATCGGCAAATGCTGTTACCGCGTAGGAAAAGAATTCAGTAATTATTTTCCGCAAAGCGTGAGAAAGGAAAACCAAAACTATTTTTTTGATTTAGCCGGTGAAAACCTGCGCCAGCTCCTTGAAACCGGGGTGGTTTTAGAAAAAGTCAGCTTGAGTAATATCTGCACTTCTTGTAAAATAAGCGAATATTTCTCTTTCCGTAAACAAGGGAATGCCTGCGGCAGGATGATGTCAGTGATAATGCTCAAATGATCCCTTTAAAAGACGAAAACCCCACCAACACGTTTCCTTTTGTAACCATAGCCATAATTTTCGCAAACATTCTGGTATTTTGGTTTGAAAGCAGGCTAGGTAATGGTTTAGATGATACGCTTATGCTTTTTGGGGCAGTGCCGGAAAGGATAATACATCCGGAGAGCCCGGTGGTATTCATTACGTTACTAACTTCATTGTTCTTTCACGTGGATTTGGGGCACTTGGCAGGGAATATGATTTATCTCTGGGTATTCGGGAATAATATCGAAGATAAATTAGGGCATTTGAAATTTATCTATTTTTACCTGCTCTGCGGTGTTGCGGCAAGTTTAGGGTTTATGGTGTTGGTCCCAAATTCTACACTACCTTTAATCGGTGCAAGTGGCGCAATCTCGGGAATTTTAGGCGCTTATTTTCTTTCTTCGCCCGAGGCAAAAATCCAGGTATTGATACCGATTTTTATTTTCTGGAAAAGGATCCGCATCCAGGCTGTGTGGTTTTTGCTCTTCTGGGTGCTTTTGCAGTTTTTTTACGGGACGGCGGATTTTGACCTGAAAGAAGCGGCGAAGTACGGCGGGATCAGTTGGATTGCCCATGTGATCGGGTTTATTGCCGGGGCGTTATTTTTTACGATTTTCTTACTCAAGGCTGCGCCTAAGGAGGAATAAAGAAAAATGATCTTAAAGTTTTTTTGCCTGGATTTTTTGCTGAATGCCCCGGGTGCATCTGCGGATGTGTTGAAAAAATCCCTCGAAGGCTGCGCGGAAAACCCGCAGATCCAGGAAATAGCGCGGGAAAATTTCTCGATTTCTTTGCGCACCCAGGACCCGACATTGGTTTTTGATATCTGTTCGCAGTACGGAAAAATCAGCGCGGTAAAAGTTAACGAGGAAGGAGAATAAAATGGCAGGAGCAATCGTAATTTATTATTCCCGTAGCGGCAATACCCGGAAGATGGGGGAGTTGATCTTTAAGGGGCTTAAAGACGAAAAAATCGCCGCCGTATTAAAAGACGTCAAAGACGTAAAAGTTGATGAGTTATTGCAGTATGACGCGATTATTATCGGCTCGCCAACCTATTACGGAACGATGAGCGCAGAGATTAAGCGGTTGCTTGATGACTCTGTAAAATTTCACGGTAAACTTGATGGTAAAATCGGCGCGGCATTTGCTTCCAGCGCCAATATCGCAGGAGGAAACGAAACTACAATCCTAGATATCTTGAACGCGATGTTGATTCATGGTATGATGATCCAAGGTGACCCGCAAGGAGACCATTACGGAGCGGTTTCTATCGGTGCGCCTGATGCAAGGGCAACTAAGCAATGTTTAAGGCTTGGGAGTAGAATAGCTAAGTTAATAAAAAAAAGATCAGAACAATAGATAGAGGTTAAACGTTAAAAGGTTACGTAGCTCGAAAGGTCAATCGTCAAACGTTAACTGTGCCGTAGAACGTTAACCGAAAACCGTAACGAGCTACGCAACCGATAAACCTATGACGAGAAGATATTTTTATGTATATAGTAATCTTTATTACTTGTGCCAATAAAAAAGAGGGCGCTTTAATTGCCAAAGCTTTGCTGCAAAAAAAGCTGGTTGCCTGCGTAAATATCGTCGATAAGATAAATTCTTTTTTTTGGTGGCAGGGCAAAATCGATTCGGCAAAAGAAGTATTATTGGTCGCCAAATCTAAAAAAACGAAATTTAGGAAAATCGCGCAATTGGTAAAAGAAAAACACAGTTATAAAGTTCCGGAAATTATTGCCTTGCCGATTGTTTCCGGAAGCAGAGCCTATCTGGAGTGGATCGATGGTTCTCTCGGGTAACCCGGCGGATTATTTAAAGGCATTTTTTGGCGGGGTATTGATCAGTTTTACTCCTTGTATTTACCCTTTGATACCAATCAGCGCCAGCTACATCGGCGCCAATTCCGCTAATTCGAAATTAAGGGGTTTTATTTTAAGTTTAGTTTATGTTACGGGTGTAGCAGTAACTTATTCTATTTTAGGGATAATCGCTTCTTTAACCGGGACTTTTTTCGGGAAAATCAGTACCCATCCGGTAACTTACATAATAGTGGGGGTAATGGTGGCAATCTTCGGTTTTTCTATGCTGGATTTTTTTACTTTTCCGGGAATAAATTTCATTAAGCTCCCGGCGTTAAAGAAGGGAAATCTTCTTTCTACCTTTGCCTTAGGTTTATCTTCCGGATTGATTGCTTCGCCGTGCCTGACACCGGTGTTAAGTTCAATCCTTTTATACCTGGCAACGAAAAAAAATATGCTTTACGGCGCTACTTTGCTTTTAAGTTTCGCTTATGGAATGGGGGTAATCCTTATTGCCGTCGGTACTTTTAGCTCGCTTATTGCCAGCATTCCTAAATCGGGCAAGTGGCTTAATTTCATCAAGCGCGCTTGCGCAATCATCCTCTTGGCAATGGGGATATTTTTCATCTTCAGCGGGATCAGTAAAATAAGTAATGTTGCCTGGGCGCAGGAAAGCCAGCCGGAAGCAACAAGTGTTGCCCCAGATTTTAAATTAGAGGATACGAACGGCGTTTTGCATACTTTAAGCAGCTATAAGAATAAACAGCCGGTATTATTGTTTTTCTGGACCACCTGGTGCCCTTTTTGCCAAAAAGAACTCGCTGGCCTGAATAATAATTATACGGTTTTAAAATCGGAGGGGATAGAGCTCTTGGCAATTAATGCCGGCGAATCGCTTAATACTGTGCAGCGGCTGTTAAAAAAAGTTAACCCTGTTTTTACCGTGCTCTTGGATAAAGATACAGAAGTTGCTTCTGCGTTTTTCGTATTAGGTGTGCCTACCTATATCCTGATCGATAAAAATGGCCAGGTCGTTTATCAGGACAATTCCTTCCCTGGAGATCTTAAAGAATTGATTAAGAAGCCCAATGGATAACGCGCTTTTGCTTGATTTTTACGAGTTGACCATGGCGCAGAGCTACTTTCTTTACAAAAGAAATACCAGCGCCACCTTCGATCTTTTTGTCAGAGGCCTTCCGCCTAACCGTTCCTATCTGGTGGCAGCAGGATTAGAAGATATCCTGGGATACTTACGTAATTTGCGTTTTAGCAAAGATGATTTAGGTTATTTGAAAAAGCAAAAAATTTTTTCCCAGGACTTTTTGAAATATTTATCTAATTTTAAGTTTAGAGGCGATATTTGGGCAATGCCGGAAGGAGAGGTCTTTTTTGCCAATGAGCCGGTATTGCGGGTTACCGCCAATATTATCGAGGCACAGATTGTGGAAAGCTGCCTTTTGAATACGTTTAATTTACAATCGATGGTGGCCAGCAAAGCAGCGCGGGTGGTGGTAGCAGCACAGGGCAGGCCGGTTTATGATTTTGCTTTAAGAAGGACGCATGGGGCAGGTGCAGGAGTAAAAGGAGCGCGTTCTAGTTACCTTGCCGGAGCAAGCGGCACTTCTTGCGTCTTAGCCGGAAAACTCTATTCTGTGCCGATCACCGGGACAATGGCACATTCTTTTGTCATGACCTTTAAAAACGAATTGGAAAGTTTTCTGGCTTATGCGGAAACCTTTCCGCAGAAAACTATTCTATTGGTCGATACCTATAATACGGCAGCAGGGATTGAAAATGCAATTACAATAGGGTTATTGCTTAGAGAAAAAGGATTTAAGCTGCAAGGAATCAGGCTTGATAGCGGAGACTTGGCAGCACTATCGAAATTGGCAAGGGTGAAACTAAATCGCGCCGGCCTTGCAGAGGTAAAAATTTACGCTACAGGAAACCTCGATGAATTCAAAATCAAAAAATTATTGGAAAAGGAAGCCTGCATAGATAGTTTCGGGGTAGGCACGAACATGGGTACGAGTATCGATGCGCCTTGTTTAGATGTAGTTTACAAATTAAGCGAAGTAACGGATGAGAACAGTAAGTTTATCCCGGTAATGAAATTAAGCAAAGCAAAGACAACTTTTCCGGGGAGAAAACAGGTTTTTCGGGTGCGGGGAAAACAAGGAAAATTCTTGCGGGATATTTTGGCCTTAGAAGGGGAAAATATCGGCGGCAAGCCTTTACTGAAAAAAGTGATTTCCTGCGGAAGAATGATTTATCATTCTCCGTCGCTAGAAAAAACCAGGGATTTCGTAAAAGAGAATCTTTTCCGTTTTCCCTCTGGGCTACTCGATATTTACGGCACTTATAATTATCCGGTTGCAATCAGCCCCGGATTAAGAAGATTGAAGTTAAATTTAAGCAGGGCAATGAGGAGCTAATTTATGGTTAACGAGCGGGCGGAAGCTTTGATTAAAATCTGGGGAAAGAAGAATATTAAGGCAGAATATTTCGCGCAAAGGCAAGTGGCTACGGAAAAAATTTTAAGCCTTATCCCGCTTTCTGCCAGCGTAGGGTTCTCAGGGTCTGTAACTTTGGATGAGCTTCAAGTAATCGCAAAATTAGAGGCGCGGGGAAATAAGGTCTTTAATCCTTACAAGGCAGGCATAAGCAGAGAGGAAAGCCTTGCCATCAGAAAGCAGGCAAGTAGCGCAGATTATTATTTAGCGTCTGCCAATGGTATTTCACAAAATGGAGAACTAGTATTTTTAAGCGCTTATGGGAACCGAACTTCAGGGATTGCTTATGCGAAGAATGTAATTATCGTTTGCGGAATGAATAAAATTACGCAAGACCTGGGAACTGCGGTTAAGCGCAGCCGCGAATACGCCACACCCTTAAATATCAAGCGGCTGAACTGGGATGCTAATAAAATTATGTGCTGCCAGACGCTGATTATCGAGGCAGAAGCCACGCCGGACAGGTTAAGGGTAATCTTAGTCGGCGAAGGCTTAGGTTTTTAGTTAAAAAAGTACTTTAGAGAAAAGGAGCGGGAATGTTCGATAAAATGAAACAATTGATGGAAATGCAAAAGAAGATGCAGGAGATGAAGAAGGAGTTGGATAATACAAATTTTGAAGTTGCCAGTTCCGACGGAACCATTAAAATCACCATGAACGGCTCTCAGGAAGTAAAAGAAGTAGCCCTTCAGAAAGACCCGCAAACATTAGAGAAAGTTCAACTTGAAAAAGCAATTAAAGATGCGTATAATAGGGCAATCAAACGTTCGCACGATATCGCAGCGGAAAAAATGAAGCAGATCACGGGTTTTAATCTGCCGGGAATGATGTAAGAAAATGGAAAAAGAAAAGACTTTTGCGCAAGTAGTCGAAGAAATCTGCTCCAAAGATAGCCGTTATAAGCCGGATAGCTATGAGTTTGTTATGCAGGCGCTGCATTTTACGCAAAGTAAGCTCAAACGCCAAAGCCACATTTCCGGAAAAGAGCTCTTGGAAGGTATACGCGAGTTCGTAAT
>JAQUMX010000008.1 GCA_028717885.1 Candidatus Omnitrophota bacterium | reverse complement strand
AGAAAAGAAGCTGTTGCCCGCGCGGAAAATTTTCTGCGCCAACGCGGTGTGGAAACAAACACATATTTAAAGGCCGCGGTTTTTAACAGCGATGACTGGGCAGATAGGTATTTACAGAAAACTATCGGCCTGGAGCAGGAAAAAGATTTTATCACCAAATACGGGTACGAAATTTTTTCCTGGCAGGTAAGGTTTTTTAAGGAGCTTAAAAAAGAGGAATATATCGTTGAAGTAAGCCCGCGCTCCGGTAAGGTGCTCGGGTTTTCTCATCTGATTGAAGATGTTGCCGCACGCGAAGAAACAGGAAAAGAAGCTGCGCGCTTGAATTCGGAAGAATTCCTAGAGCGTAATTTTGCATTTGACTTAAATGATTACGATTTTCACGAGGAAAAAACAAAACGCTATGACCAGAGGACGGATTATACCTTTACCTGGGAAAGAAAAGGCATTTTTATCCCCTGGAAAGAAAACGAAGGCGGGGCGAAACTTTTAATCGGGGTCACGGTTTCGGGGAACGAGATCAGGAAATTCTTTTCGGAGACTTTGGATATCCCGGAAAAATTCCACCGCTATATCGAACAGCAGGTGGTTTTCGGTGAATACCTTTACAGCTTTTATTTTCTGATTTTTATTTTTCTCATCACGCAAAGTATCATTACTATTGCCCAGAGGCGCCAAAACCTGGTCATCCGTTCCTGCGGCAGGTGGTTTTCTCTATTAGTGGCATTTATCATCGCACTTAACCTGGCCTCGCTTTTCAATAATATCCAGGATGCAATCATGGATTATCCTACCAGCTCTTCGTTATCCGCTTACCTTTTTATTTATTTAGTAAAGGTGATTATTAACCTGGCGATTTTTTGTGCGGTAGTGATTTTGCCGGGTTTGGCAGGAGAGGTATTGCGCAAGGAAGTTTTGCCTCAAAAACCTTACAGTTCTTTTACGCATTATATCCGGTCTACTTTTTTTAGCCGTAACCTGACGTGGGCAATTCTTTTCGGCTACGGCTTATTTGTAATTATGCTTGGGGCCCAAGCAGCGATATTCTATTTCGGCAGGAAATACCTCGGGGTATGGAAGGAGTGGTTCAACCTTACCCAATTTTCCTCGGCGTATTGGCCGCTTTTTAGCGCTTTTGTGATTGCCGTGACTGCCGCAGTTAACGAAGAAGTAATTTTTCGTTCTTTTAGTATTAGCTGGGCAAAAAAATATTTAAAGAATGCGTTTATCGCGGTACTTTTTGCCAGTGTAATCTGGGGCCTAGGCCATAGCCAATATGCGTTATTCCCGGTTTGGTTTAGGGCGATAGAGGTAACTATCCTGGGCTTGCTCTTTGGTTTTGTTTTCCTGAAATACGGGATTATTCCGGTAATTGTAGCGCATTATTTATTCGACGCTTTTCTAGGCGTAGCTGCTTACATCCTGGGAAAGAGCAACAGCGGGTTTTTTTACAGCTCAATATTTATTTTAGCGCTCCCTCTGGTTTTTGCTTTGGCAGCTTTTATGATTAATAGAAGCGACCGGGAAGAGGAGCCGAAAAGTATTCTAAATGAAATTCAGGAATATAATTTAGGGGTTCTGAAATCATTTGTCGTTTCTCAAAAACTGCAGGGTAAGGCTGCCGAAGAAATTAAAACCGCTTTAACCGCGCACCGCTGGGATCCTGAATTGATACAGTTGGCAATCGAGGAGGTTTTTAGATGAGCATTCTGGTGTTAGGAACAGTGGCTTTGGATACGGTGAAAACTCCTTCTGGAATAAGAGAAAAAATGTTAGGCGGCTCTGCCGTTCATTTTTCCATGTCCAGCCGGTTATTTACCGAAGTTAATCTCGTGGCAGTAGTAGGCAGTGATTTTCCTCTCACCTATATGCGCTTCTTGAAACGTAAAGGCATAGTTGTTACCTCTCTAATTAGAGAAGAAGGGTTGACTTTTAAATGGGAAGGGGAATACCGGGGAGACCTTAATGCTGCTTTGACGCTGAATACCGAATTAGGGGTGCTTGCCACTTTTAAGCCCTGCATTTCCGAGGGGCAAAAAAAGATCAAGAATATCTTTTTGGCTAATGTCGACCCTGATATCCAGCTTTATTTTTTGGGCCAGGCTTGCCCGGGCGCTTTTGTGGGCTTGGACAGCATGAATTTTTGGATCAAGAATAAGCGCACTTCGCTCTTAAAGGTGCTTAAGAAAGCAGATATCTTCGTTGCTAATGACCAGGAAGCCCGTGATTTAAGCGAAGAGGCAAATCTGCTTAAGGCTGCAAAAAAATTATATTCTCTGGGGCCGCGTATGGTCCTGATCAAAAAAGGCGAGCACGGGCTGTTTTTTTACAGCAAGGATTTTGTTTTTGCTTTACCGGCGTACCCGATGGAAAAAGTGACGGATCCCACCGGAGCAGGGGATACCTTTGCCGGGGGGTTTATGGGGTATCTGGCTCAAGCCAGGAAAATCAACACAACTTACCTAAAGAAGGCGCTCATCTACGGGACTGTCGCAGCATCATTTAATGTCGAAGACTTCGGAGTAGAAAGAACTTCCGGGGTAAACTTGCGGCAATTGAACCAAAGGGTAAAGGATTTTACAAAGATCATTTCTATTTAACATGGGAGGATTAAATGACATTTGAAGAAAAGATCTTAAGCGAATATAAGGAAGCGATGAAACAAAAGGATAGCTTGAAATCATCGGTGTTAAGTTTTTTACGCGCGGAAATGATTAATGCGGCAATTGCCAAAAAGAAGGATAAATGCGATGATAATGAATGCCTGGTGATTGTCCGTAAGCAAATCAAAGCGCGCCAGGATTCTATCGAACAGTTTACTAAAGGCAACCGCCCGGATTTAGCCGATAAAGAAAAGAAGGAGCTGGAGATCCTGAGATTATATTTGCCCGCTCAGCTTCCGGAAGCGGAAATAAAGAAGATTATTGAAGAAGCAGTTGCTGCTACCGGTGCACAGGGAATGAAAGACATGGGTAAGGTAATGAAGGAAGTTACGGCAAAAGTAGCGGGGCAAGCAGATGGTAAGTTGGTAAGCGACCTGGTAAGAGGAAGGCTTACAGAATAAATATTGGGGCGGCTTTTCCAAGGGGCCGCCCACTTTATTTAGTATTTTTTGTGAAAAAAATCGCAAAAAAAACTTGACAAAAAAAGCCGCTGTGTTATATTTAAAATGTTTATTGTGAAAAAAAGAACAATATGGTGGCAAATCGAAATTCCATTATCCGGCTTTCCCGGTACAAAAATGCACTCAATCGCCTGCAATCCTTAGGGTTTGTCAAGGTATTCTCCGATAATCTGGCCGACGCCGTAGGCTGCACTGCTTCGCAAGTAAGAAAAGATTTTTCGCTCTTTGGTATTTCCGGCAACAAGAAAGGCGGTTATCAAATCGATAACCTGCTGGAAAAACTTCAATATATCCTCGGGAAAGATAAGATCCAGAAAGTAATTATCGTAGGAGCCGGCAATATTGCTTCGGCATTAATGAAATATAAGGGATTTGAAAAAGAAGGGATCAGGCTTACTGCCGCTTTTGACATCGACCCCTCCAAATTCAAAAAGAATAACGAAATTCCCATCCTGCCGCTTGAGGAACTAAAAACAGTCGTTAAAGAGAACCAAATCAGGATCGCTATCATCGCTGTGCCGGATGTGGCGGCGCAACAAGTGGCGGACCTTTTGTTCGAAGCCGGGATAAAAGGGATTTTGAATTTTGCTCCGACGAGAATCAAGTCTCCGGATGATTGCGTAGTGAATTACGTGAACCTTGAGCACGAGCTGGAAAATTTGATTTACTTTGTGAATGTGCTGGATAAAACTAAAGTAAAATGATTTTCCTATGGATGAAGCGTTGTTGAGGCTAGAGGATGTAGTCGAAAAGTTTATCCGTTCGCAAGGCCCGGGAGGGCAAAAGGTAAATAAAACCTCAACCTGCGTTTACCTGAAGCATGTTCCTACGGGAATAGAGGTTAAGTGCCAGCAGGAGCGTTCCCAGGCGCAGAACCGTATTTTAGCCTGGAGATTGCTGCGCGAAAAAGTCTTAAGCCTAAGGCGCAGGCAGATAGCGCAGGCAGTGCAGGAAAAAGAAAAAATCAGGCGGCAGAAACGTAAGAAGCCGCAGTATCTAAAAGTAAAGATCCTGGAAGAAAAACGTAAACATTCCCAAAAAAAGAATTTACGCCGAAAGGTCCAGGAAGCGGATTAATGTACAGCATTTATTTTATCGAGAGTTCCAAGCTGAATCAGCTGGCACAGGATTTAACCAAAACCCATCGCGTATTCGCGCCGGTGGAAAAAAGGGCGAATTTTACCTGCGAAGCGGATTTTTCCTATAAGAAGTTTTCCTTAAGTTCCACGCTTGATTTCAACCCCTATCGCGCAGTCGAACCTCTAAAATCATTTTTTACTTATCCACATGAAAAAGTTGCAGATTATTTCTCGGCCGAAAAAAATGTGGTCGATATTCCGCAGGAAACAGTTGTTTTTGGCGTGAAAAGCTGCGACATTGCCGGGCATAAAATCCAGGATTTTGTTTTCCTGGAAGGAGTAGAAGTCGATGCTTTATACCGGGCGAAAAGAGAGCATACGCTGATTATTTCCGGTGATTGCATTGATTTTAAACAAGTCTGCCATTGTTTGGCCTGGGAAATCTTGCCGTACCCGACCTGGGGTTTTGACCTTAACCTTTCGCCTTTAAATGAGGGGTTTGTAGCAGAGGTGGGTTCCAGAAAAGGCGAAGAATTGATTGCCCAGCATAAAAGCCTTTTTGTTCCCATACGCGATGCGCAGATTGCCGGCCGGCGCGCAAAACGCGAGAGCCTGGTAGATAGGCTAAAACGGCATTTACTGCCGCAAAATTTAGTTACTAAAGACAGTGTGCAAAAACTGGTACAACAGGGCTATAATGCCAAGACCTGGAAAGAATTTATGCTTACTTGTGTGGAATGCGGCGGTTGTAATTTTATCTGTGATACCTGCCATTGTTTTCTCTTGGAAGAAAAAAAGCAAAACCAGCCTGGGCTGCCGGCAGGCGGGCAAAACGCTAAATTAAGGCTTTGGGATGCTTGCCTTTATGCCAATTATGCGCGGGTTGCCGGCGGAGCTAACCCTAACAAATTGCGCGCACAGAGGTTGAGATTCAGGTTTACGAAAAAATTCGACTTCTTCGTCAGTAACCTTGGAATTCCGGCCTGTTGCGGCTGCGGCAGGTGTATCGAAGTCTGCCCCGGAAAAATCGACATCCGCGAAGTGCTCAAAAGTTTAGCCGAAGAAACCAAAGAAAAAACATGAAAAATATCTACCGGCCGATAGAAGGCATATTGGAAGAAATTATTACCGAGACCTCAAATATCAAGACTTTTGTGATCCGGTCCAAAGAAGATTTTTCTTTCCGCGCCGGTCAGTTTATCGAATTGAGTATCCCTGGGATCGGGGAAGCGCCATTTACTCCTTCTTCCGACCCGAACGTCAAAGAGAAAATCGATGTCACGGTTATGAAAGCCGGAAGGGTGACTTCTTTATTGCACAGTGCGCAGAAGAATATCTCCTTAGGGATACGCGGGCCGTATGGCAAGGGGTATCCTTTAGAGAAATTTTTCGGTAAAGACGTCTTGATTATCGGAGGCGGCGTTGGTTTAGCGCCTTTACGTTCTTTACTTTTTAGCCTTTTTGCGCAAATCGATAAATATAACAAGGTGGTGTTGCGTTACGGAGCAAGAAGCCCGGCTGATATTGTCTATAAACAGGCTATTCCTGAATGGGCCAAGTTAAACAAAGTTGATATCATGACCACCGTGGATGTGGGCAGCCCCGATTGGCAGGGAAATGTCGGCCTGATTACTACCGTTTTGAATGATTTGCCGGTTGATGTGAAGAATGCGGTGGCGATTGTCTGCGGCCCGCCGATTATGATGAAATTCGTGAATTTGAAATTGCTGGATTTGGGGTTTGACCCGAAAGATATTTATTTATCGATGGAAAAAAATATGTCCTGCGGATTAGGGAAATGCGGGCATTGCCGGCTGGGGAAATATTACACCTGTAAGGACGGCCCGGTTTTTACTTATGCCCAATTACAGGGCATAAACGATATCTGGGACTAAAAATAAATGAAGCGTTTGTTTGTCGACCTGGACATTTGCAATAATTGCGAAGAATGCATTGCAGCCTGCGATTATTTTTATCATCCGCAGAATAATGGCGTTACATCCTTACGCGAATACGCCACCTTTGCTACAATCTGCCGCCATTGCGAACAGGCGCCTTGTGTTAATTCCTGCTATCATTGCGCTTTGGAGCGTGCCAGCGACGGGCACATTAAGCGCAAAAAAATGCTTTGCACCAGCTGTAAATCCTGTTCGGTAGCCTGCCCTTTTGGGATAATCTTCCAGGATTTTATCGAATACCTGGATTCGCGTTGCGATTTTTGCCTGGGTGCAACGCAAGGCAAGCTTCCTAAATGCGTAGTGAGCTGCCCAAAGAAAGCCATAGAAGTCAAAGAAGTAGAAGAAAATTTAGAGGCAAATATTTATTTCATCGGTGATTACCTGGCGGTGCATACGCGTAAATGGTCGCGGGAAGATATCCAGCCGCCAAAGAAGAAGTAAGAATATGAAAGCATTGTTTTATTACCTTATTTTTCCGGGTTTCCTGTTTAGCGCTGTGGCCGGGCTTTTGAGTTCCTGGGTGGAACGCAAAGTCACCGCGCGCATCCAGTGGAGGGTAGGGCCTCCCTGGTATCAAAATTTTCTCGATTTAATCAAGCTTTCCGGAAAAGAAACGATTATCCCTAAGCAAGCAAGGGCTACTTTTCTCTTAGCGCCTTACTTAGGGCTTTTTAGCCTGGTATTGGCAGCTACTATTTTGGGGCTGGCACTTTTTACCCCGCAGCAAAGTTTTACCGGGGATTTAATCGTCGTGGTTTATCTTTTGGTTATCCCGGCGATTTGCGCAATTATCGGAGCGTCAAGCTCGCGTAACCCTTTGGCTTCCGTAGGGGCTGCGCGCGAAATGAAGCTGGTCTTAGGTTATGAATTGCCTTTTGTTTTGTCTATCGCTACGGTAATTGTGAAAACGCACGGAGGAATCCGCTTAGGAGATATCCTTGCATTCCAGATGAATTTCAATTCTCTGTTTTTTTCTTTTTCCGGAGCGCTTGCTTTTATCGCTGCGCTTCTTTGCTGCCAGGCAAAGTTAGGGCTAGCCCCTTTTGAAGTCGCAGAGGCGGAACAGGAGATTATGGCAGGCACGGTGATCGAATATTCAGGGTCAGCTTTAGCAGCCTTTAAATTGACAAAGGCAATCCTTCTTTATACAATGCCTGTGTTGTTAATCTTATTCTTTTTAGGGAAAGACATTTCGCCAATTTTTTCGCTGGCAAAATATATTATTATCCTCGTGGTTTTTATTTTGATTAAAAATACTAACCCGCGCTTGCGTATCGACCAGGCAGTGCGTTTTTTCTGGGGGCCGGTAACGGCAATTGCGGGATTGGCGCTTATTTTGGCGCTATTAGGGCTATAAAATGGACCTAAAGACAAAAGCATTGCTAAAATCGATTTGGGTTTTTCATGTCAGCTGCGGCTCCTGCAATAACTGCGATATCGAAATTTTGGATTGCCTTACCCCGCGTTTTGACTTGGAGCGTTTTGGCATTCAATTGGTCGGTTCTGTGCGGCATGCAGATGCGTTGTTGATTACAGGTGCTATGAACCGTAAATCGGTTCCCAGGATGAAAAAGATTTATGCGCAAGCGCCTAAGCCCTGCGTGGTAATTGCCGTCGGGCAGTGTGCGCTTTCGCGGCATATGTTCCGTTACAGCTATAATGTTTGTGAGCCGCTGGACAAGATTCTTCCTGTTGATTTATACATTCCCGGCTGCCCTCCGCGTCCGGAGGCAATGATAGACGGTATCGTGAAATTAGTGAATAAAGTAAGGGGCAATAAATAAAATGAATATCAGAGATAATATTAAAGAAAGCCTGGGAAGCAGGATCCTTGATTGGCAGGAAAAATTTCCCCGCCGGGTATATTTTACGGTAAAAAAAGAAGATATCGTCGCAATTACCCGGATTATTTTCAAGGATTTGGGTTTAAGATTTGTGATCGCCAGCGCTACCCATACCCCGCAAGGCTTTGAGATTCTTTATCATTTTAGTTACGATAAGGCCGGAGAGATTTATTCGGCGCGGGTTTTCCTGGATGATAAAAAAAATCCGCAAATCGATTCTATCGCCACGCTTTTTCCCGGCGCAGAATGGATCGAGCGCGAAATCTGGGAGATGCTGGGGATTAAGTTTATTGGGCATCCTAATTTAAAGCGCCTGTTGTTGGCGGATGATTGGCCGGAAGGAAATTTCCCGCTCAGGCATAAGGAAGGTTAATATGTCGCATAATGTAATTGTTCCTATTGGGCCGTACCACCCGTTATTGGAAGAGCCGGAACTATTCCAGCTGCACGTCGAGGGTGAAAAGGTCGTAGATATAGATATTATTATCGGCTATAGCCATAGAGGCATTGAACAATTGGCAGAGACTAAACATCTCGATCAGATTCCCTTCTTAGTAGAACGTATCTGCGGGATCTGTTCTTCCAGCCATCCTTATACATATGTTTTGGCGGTAGAAGATATTTTAGGCGGGGAAAAAGCGGTTGTGCCTGAACGCGCACTTTACATCCGCACGATTATCGACGAGTTACAAAGGATCCATAGCCATTTATTATGGCTGGGGCTAGCCGGCCATTTTATCGGCTACAACACGGTTTGGATGTGGGCATGGAAATACCGCGAGCCGGTCTTGGATATGTTCGAAATGATTACCGGTAACCGCAATAACTACGCGATGTTTAAAGTAGGCGGAGTCAGGCGCGATATTAAGGATGAGGATGTGCCGGTATTAAAAAAAGCTCTCGATGAATTAGTCCCGGCATTAGATTTATTCCGCGGAGCGGTAATGGATGACCCGGTGATTCAGGCCAGGCTTAAAAACGTAGGTATCCTTACTAAGCAGCAATGTATTGATTGGTGTGTGGTTGGCCCGACTGCGCGCGCATCCGGCGTAAATATAGATGTAAGAAGGGATGAGCCGTACGGAGCAGTGGATAGGCTGGATTGGAAAGTAATTATCGAAAAAGACGGCGATGTTTATGCCAAGACGATTGTGCGTATCCTGGAAATGTATGAATCAGTGCGCATGATTAGGCAATGCCTGGATAAGATGCCGCAGGGAGAGATTGATGCAAAGGTAGCAGATATCCCGGCAGGGGAAGGAATTGGCAGGGTAGAAGCGCCGAGAGGGGAATGTTTCCATTATATCAAAACCGACGGCACAAACCGGCCGGTAAGGTTAAAGGTACGCGCCCCCAGTTTTATGAATGTGGCTTCGGATAAGGTCGGTGCCGTGGGTGGCACGATTTCCGACGCTACGATTACCTTGGCGGCGGTAGACCCTTGTTATTGTTGTACAGAGAGGGTAGCAGTGATTAATAAGCCGGATAACAGGAAAATTATGAATGGTTGGGATTTGATTAAAATGTCCCAAGCGAAGACCAACAAAATAAAGGAGGAGATGAAACAATGAAAGACCTCCAGTCCATTCAGCAGGAAATTTCCGCAATGTCCCAGGTAGCCTTAAAAATGTTGGAAACTACCCACGCAGCTTTTATGGAGCATGACCGCGACCTGATTACCACTGCCTTAGAAGAAGAAACCAAGCTCAATGATATGGAAAAGAGCATTACTTCTAGCCTGGTAGAATTTGGGCACGGTTGCGCCAAGAAGGAAGAACGCAATAAAGTTGCCATCCTTACGGATGTGGTCGGCGACCTGGAAATGATCGGCGACTATTGTAAGGACATTTTAGAGCGCGTGGAGATAAAAATCGAAGAAAAGCTGCTTTTTAGCGAAGACGGGGTAAAAGAATATAATAATTTATACGCGCTTGCCGAAAAATCTATGAAAGAAGTAGCAAGCGCTTTGGAAAAAAATTTGCCTTCCAGTGTTAAAGCTGTTTTAAAACACGAAGAACATATCGATAGCCTGGTGGATGAATACCGCAGGCGCCATACTCAGCGCATGATCGACAAAGTCTGTACTCCCATGGGGTGTAATATGTTTTTGAATATGTTGGATTTTACCGCGGCGATTTATTACCACATAAAGAAGATCGCTAAGGGGCTATTAAAGATAAAAAATGTTTAAATTAGATGCCTTAAATTCATTTATTGCCGGTGCAATCGGGTTATTCTTTATTCTGGCTATTTCCTATTCTTTGAAGTTCATGAAAGGTAGGAAGCATTTAGTGCTTTATTACTTCTATATAGTTTTATCCGCGCTTGCTTCTTTAGGGGTTGTGCTTACCAATAACCTGGTTGTGCTTTTGGTTTGCTGGGGGTTTTTAGGGTTATTGCTTTATCTTTTGATCAATATGGGAGACAGCGATGCTCCGCAAGCAGCGAAAAAATCCCTGGTTATCGTCGGCGGCACAGATGCGCTGATGATTTTCGGTATCGGCATCATTTATTATTTTACCCAGACCATGCAGCTGGATAAAATCAGGCTGGAATTAAACCAGGAGCCGTTGATTCTGGCTTATTTTTGTATTGCCAGCGCTTGTTTTGCCAAGGCCGGAGCAATGCCATATCATTCCTGGGTGCCGGATTGCGCTAAGAGTGCTCCTATTCCGGTGACTGCTTTTTTGCCTTCCGCGTTAGACAAGTTGTTGGGAATCTATCTTTTGAGCCGCCTTTCTTTGAATTTATTCGTGATGAGCAAGGCAGTTGCTATGGTACTTATGATAATCGGGGCAATTACTATTATTGCCGCGGTAATGATGGCTTTGGTGCAGCAGAATTTAAAAAAACTCCTCGGTTATTCCACGGTATCGCAGGTCGGCTACATGGTTTTAGGAATCGGTACCGGCAATCCTATCGGTATCGCCGGCGGGTTATTCCATATGTTGAACCATACGGTTTACAAATCCTGCCTGTTTTTTAGTGCGGGAAACGTAGAGTACCGTACAAAGACTGCCGAACTTGATCAGTTAGGCGGCTTAAGCAGTTTAATGCCGTTTACTTTTTTTTCGTTTTTGGTTGCCAGCCTTTCTATTTCCGGGATCCCGCCTTTTAACGGGTTTGTTTCCAAATGGCTCATCTATCAGGGGCTGATCCAAAACCTTCAATTTGCGGATTACAGTATGAAAATTATTAGCATCTTTTGCCTGATTGCGGCAATGTTCGGTTCTGCGCTTACCTTAGCTACTTTTATGAAAACATTGCATGCGGTGTTTTTAGGGCAGCGCTTAAACACCCTGAAATCAAAAGAGATCAAAGAAGTTTCCTTTACCATGCTTGCTCCTTGCCTGGTGCTTGCGGTCATCTGTATTATCTTCGGCATCTTTGCTTTTGTCCTGCCGTTAAAATACTTTATTTTTCCCGTGTTAAGTGTTTATGCCCAGCTTAACGCGGCAAGTTTGCCTGGCCACTGGTCCCCGGTTTTGGCAACGATATTGATTTTAATCGGCCTTCTCACAGGTGCTTTGCTTTTTAGGTCAGGAAAGGTTAAATCCAATATCCGCGAAGATTCTACTTTTTCCGGCGGAGAACTTGAAGAACAAGGGCAGGAGGCAATGGTGACGGGAACAGACTTTTATAATACGGTCCAGGAGATGCCTTTCTTAAAGAAGGTTTATCAAAAAGCGCAAGCAGGCACTTTTGATCTTTACGAGCAATCCAGGAAAATTTTCAAAATTTCTAAAGTTTTACAGTTTTTACATAACGGTGTTTTGCCCACATACCTGGTCTGGATCCTTTTAGGGATGATGGGGCTATTTTTGATTCTAATCGGGTAATTAGTCCATGGAACTACATTTGATTTTAATTTTTATGATTTGCGCCAGCATTATGGCTGTGGAGATCAAGGATTTGATTTCCAGCGTTATCGCTTTAAGCGCAGTAGGCTTAGGGTTATGCCTTGCATTTTTGGTTTTAAAAGCCCCGAACCTGGCGATTACACAGCTGGTGGTAGAGATCTTGCTGGTTATAGTTTTAATCCGCGCTACCATCAAAAAAGACCTGCCCCTGGTCAGGGACGGCCGTTGGCTTTTTAATACGGTTTCCACTTTGCTTTTTATCGGGATTTTTCTTACCTTTGGTTATTTCGCGCTTAAAGAGCTGCCGAATTTCGGCCAGCCGACAATGTTAGTTTCTCGGGAATATCTGGCCAATAGCTTAACGCAGGGCGGATTAGCTAATATCGTGACTGCGATTACCTTAAATTTTAGAAGGTTCGACGCCTTAGCAGAAGCCTCCGTGCTTTTTACTGCAGTGATAGCTGTTTTAGCAATTACCAGGAAGACAGGAAAAGCTCATGACAAATAACCCTTCAGGAATGAGCCTGATTGTAAAAACCATTACCAGATTGACCGTGGGGCTGATTTTGATTTACGGTTTTTATATAGTTTTACAGAGCCATATCGCTCCGGGCGGAGGTTTTGCCGGCGGTGTAGTAATGGCGCTTTCCCTGATTCACCTGGTGCTTGCCTTTGGAAGGGATGCCGTGCTAAAGAAAATCAGCCAAATTAACAGCGTATGCTTAATGAGTTGCGGGGCAATTGCTTTTTTAGTGATTGCTCTTTCCAGGCTGGTCACAAAAAACCATTTTACCGGAGTGCTCCTAAGCGATATTGCCATTGCTACGATGGTAGGGGCAGGGCTATTCGTAGTATTTTTAACGCTGGTATTATTTATCAAAGAATCCGCAAAAGGAAATAAACAATGAGCCTTTATTTCTTATGTTTTATGCTTTTCTGTGTGGGGTTATATTGCCTGGTGCGTAAGCGTAATATCATTAAAATCGTGATTGGTTTAGGGATTATAGAATATTCCCTGAACCTGTTTTTTATTCTTCTTGGTTACCGCACGCAAGGCCGCGCACCCATACTTATCTCGGAACAGGAGCTCATAAATACCGTTGACCCCTTACCGCAGGCAATGGTTTTAACCACGATTGTGGTGGGGCTGGCAGTAATGGTAACTGTGGTGAGTTTAGCGTTACGCGTTTATGAAAAGTACGGGACCTTCGATATTACCAAGATCCGGAGATTAAAAGGATGAATTTGGCATTATTCGTGATTGTTCCTTTAGCATGTGTTTTTCTGATCGTGCTTTTAGCCAGGCGGTTCAAAGCCTTAAGCGACATCCTGGCTAATACGGCCGCCCTATTTTTACTTTTGCTTGCCTGTTTTTCCTTAAAACAAGTAGCTGCTCAGGGTGTGCTTACCTATAATATATCCGGCTGGGCGCCTCCGATAGGCATCGCATTAGTAATGGATGGCTTAAGCGCATTTATGCTTCTGACCGTAAATTTAGTCGCTTTTCTGGCAATGATCTATGCTATCAGTTACATGCGCAGGTATACGGAAAAATGGAAATTCCACGCTTTATTTTTAATGATGCTCACCGGAATGAACGGGGTAATTTTAAGCGGTGATTTATTCAACCTTTATATTTTTATCGAGGTAGCCTCGATTTCCGGGTATGCCTTGGTTGCTTTTGGCACACAAGCCGAAGATTTGGAAGCGGCCTTCAAATATGCGATTATGGGTGCGCTTGCTTCGATTTTTGTTCTTTTAGGGATCGCTTTGCTTTATAGCCATACCTCTACTCTGAATATGGCGGATATTGCTTTGAGCCTGGCTGCTAAGCCGCGGGGAATACTGATTAATTTTATCTCTGTTTTATTCCTGGCAGGGTTCGGGCTAAAAGCGGCAATAGTTCCTTTTCATGCCTGGCTGCCTGATGCGCATTCCTCGGCGCCCAGCCCGGTTTCCGCGGTATTGTCCGGAGTTTTTATCAAGACGCTGGGGGTTTATGCTTTAGCCAGGGTTTTCTTTAATATCATAGGTATCTCAGCGCAATTGTTTTATGTTTTGATGATATTAGGAATCCTTTCCATGGCCATCGGCGCGTTTTTGGCAGTGGCGCAGAATGATATTAAAAGGATGTTCGCATATTCTAGCATCAGCCAGGTAGGCTATATTATTTTTGCTTTAGGCATTGCCAGTCCCTTGGCAATTTTCGGGGCACTTTTACATTTATTTAACCACGCAGTTTTGAAATCATTGCTTTTTTTGAATGCCGGGACGATAGAATATGCTACCGATACCCGCAGCCTAAAGGGACTTGGCGGCTTAAATGATAAACTTCCCGTAGCCTCGGTTAGCAGCCTGGTCGCTTCGATGAGTATTTCTGGGATCCCGCCTTTAGGCGGGTTTTGGAGCAAGCTGATTATTATTATTGCGGCAGTGCAGGCCGGATATTTTAATTTTGCGTTGGTAGCTGTGCTGGTAAGCGTTGTGACATTGGTATATTACTTGAAATTTTATAATACTGTTTTTTTAGGCTCGCTTAATGCGGCTATCGCCGAAGTTAAAGCAGTGCCTTTTACTATGAAGTTTTCGCTGGTGGCCCTGGCAATAATTTCTTTAATAGCCGGAGGCGTACTGCTTCCGGGATTAAGGATTTATTTACAGGCAGCGGCAAATGTGTTAATGCGCTAAAGCGATGAAGGTAAAAATAATCATTTTTATTCTGGCTTTTTTACTCTGGCTGCTGCTTAGCTGGTCAGTAGACCCCGTGCATTTGTTCTTGGGTGTACTGATTGCCGTTTTGGTTTGTTTCGTCACTGCGGATATCTTCCTCGAGAGCCCGCAAGTTTTTAAAAAGCCCTCCCGCTATCTCTGGTTCGTTTATTACATTATTCTTTTTGCCTGGGAATGTTTTAAGGCAAATCTCGACGGAGCCTGGAGGGTAATACATCCTGACCTGCCGATCAACCCGGGGATAGTGAAAGTCAAGACGCAGTTAAAGTCGGAGGTAGGCTTAACTTTCTTGGCAAATTCCCTAACCTTAAAGCCGGGGACTATGACCGTGGATATCGATAAGGAAAACGGGTTCCTTTATATCCATTGGTCGGATGTAAAAGCGCAGGATGTGGAGAAGGCTACCGAATTAATCGTACGTAAATTCGAACGCGTATTGATGAGGATTTTCCCATGAGAAGATTAAGGTGGTTTTTGGGTCTGATAGCATTGGGCGTAAGTTTCGCGTTGGTATTTTTCTACCCCTTACCGTCTTTATTGTCCTGGCAATCGGATTTTTTAAAGCATGCTTTTTTTATCCTGATAATTTCCGCATCATTCTCGCTATGGAGGATATTGCGCGGCCCAACCGCTGCCGACCGTGCCGTGGCTTTGGATATTTTAGGGATCCTGATCATCGGCTTTTGCGCGATTTTAGGTATTCCTACGGGCAGGGATTGGTATATCGATATCGGGATTGCCTGGGCGCTGCAGAGTTTTATTTCTATTCTCACTTTAGGGAAATATCTGGAAGGAAGGCGTTTCGATGAATGAAATAATCGGATATGTTTTTATCGGTATTGGCTTGGCCTTTGATTTCTTTGGTTGCCTCGGGCTTTTAAGGTTTCCTGACCTTTATAACCGGCTGCACTCTTCGATAAAATGCGTGACCCTCGGCACATCAAGCATTCTTTTCGGTTTATTTTTATATAAAGGGATTTCTGCCACCGGGATAAAAGCTTTGCTTTGTATCGTCTTTTTGGTTTTAACTGCCCCGGTTTCTGCGCACGTGCTGGCAAGAAGCGCCCATAAATCAGGGGTGAAGCTTTGGGAAAAATCCGTTTGCGATAAATACAGCGAGGATGAGAATGCGCTATCCTAAATTAAGAGAATTAAGGGAGGCGGTTAAGGCCCTGGTTAAAGGGCCGTATACTTCCGATTACCCGCGTAAGCCTCATAAGGCTTTTGAGCGGTTCCGCGGCAGGCCTTATTTTCATGAAGAGGACTGTGTAGGGTGCACTGCCTGCGCACAGGTCTGTCCGGCAAAGGCAATTGAATACGAAGATTCGGTAATTAACGGCAAGGGAAAAAGAAAACTTGTTGTGCATTGGGATATTTGTATATTCTGCGGGCAATGCCAGGCAAATTGCATTACTGACAAAGGGATCATCCTTTCCCAGGAATACGATTTTTCAACTACAGAGAATCGGGAAGCGTTGTCTAATGAAGTGGAAAAAGAATTGGCACTTTGCGATTGCTGCGGAGAAACGATTGTGCCTTTTGACCAGTATGCTTGGGTGGCGGAAAAAATCGGGCCCATGTCGTTTTCTAATCCGGCGCTATTCCTCTTTTATTTAAGGGTTTTGGACCTGGCTTTAAAAAACGAGCCTGCGCGCAAAGACGACCTGGAATTGCGCAGGCCTGACCGGATAAAGATCCTTTGCCCGCGCTGCCGCAGGGAAGCAGCAGTAAAATCATAATATTTTGTTTGATTTTTCCGGGGAAAGTATTACAATAAATTTATTATTTTAATGATCACACCCGGCCTTACGGAAAAGGCCGGTGTACATCCGTATGTAAAAGGGGGTGAATTAAGAGAAATGAGGAAATATTGTTTAATTGCTTTAGTTTTAGCGTTAAGTTTTTATTTTTTAGGATGCGGCAAGAAGCAGCAGCCGCTTGAAGAAATGCAGGCGCCGATGTCTATCGAATCTTTAGGCACGGTCAGCACTGAGGTAAAGCCTATGGCAGCGGAAGTAAAACCCATAGAAACCAAAATGCCCGCAGCTTCAGTACAAGCAACAACTACGCCGACTACGCCGGCTTTAGAAGCTTTGCCGCCGTCAGGCCCTTATAAGCCGAGTACTGAAGAGATCCAGACTGCATTGAAAAATGCCGGTTTTTACACCGGGGCAGTAGATGGGAAAAAAGGCCCGATGACCAAGAAGGCCATTGAAGAATTTCAAAAGGCACACAACCTTACGGCTGACGGCAAGGTTGGTCCGGTTACATGGGCTGCGTTGGAACAGTACTTAAAGACGCAAAAAAGATAACCGCTGGCCCTTGAAATTTGGTTTTTTTGTTGTATACTTTTAATGCCGATAAAGGTAAACCCTTCGAAAGATGGGGACACAAAGCCACAGGCCTACGTTACCATCGCGGTAATAGGGCAGCTGGGTTGCCGAAGGTGCGACGGCCCGACGAGTGGTCGAGCCGCAAGCCTTTATCGGCGTCCCTAATTAATCCCAACTAATTTTGTTGGGATTTTTTATTTATAGTGTTATAATATCGGTAATTATGACGCAGTTTCCCGATAATTTCCTCTGGGGTGCAGCTACTTCCGCTTATCAGGTAGAAGGCCAAAATTCCTACTGTGACTGGTGGGAGTGGGAAAAACGAATTGGTTTAAAGGACTCCTCCGGCCTTGCCTGCCGCCACTACGAACTTTTCGAAACCGATTTCGCTTTAGCCAAAGAACTCAATCATAATGCCCACCGTTTATCTATCGAATGGAGCAGGATCGAGCCCGAAGAAGGCAAATTCGACGCAAAAGAAGTAGAGCATTATAAAAGAGTACTTTCCTGCCTGAAGGATTACCGGCTTGAGCCGTTGGTTACCCTGCATCATTTTACCAATCCGCTCTGGTTTTCTAAAAAAGGCGGATGGCGTAACCGCCGCTCAAAAGAATATTTTTTGCGTTATGTGCGCTATATCGTCGAGGCCTTAGGGCCGCAGGTGCGTTTTTGGATGACGATCAATGAGCCGCAGGTGTATCTTTACCATGGTTTTATCTCCGGCGCCTGGCCGCCGCAGGAAAAATCCTTGTTTAAATCAAAGCAGGCTGAAAGTAATTTGATCGCAGCGCATATAGCTTCTTACCGGGCAATCCATGAAATTTACCGCCGGAATAATTTAGCGGCACCTCTAGTGAGTTTTGCCAATCATATGCAGTCTTTTGTTCCTTGCACCTCTTCGCTTAGAGATAAATTAGCGGTAAAATTGAGGAATAAACTTTTTAATTTCGGTTTTCTCGAGGCGTTGCTTAGAAATAAGGCCCTGGACTATATCGGGATTAATTATTATTCGCGCAGCCTCGTTGAGCTGCACAGTTGGTGGCCATGGAGTTTTTTTACGGACACCTGTAACCAAAACCACCACCCCTTGCCGAAAAATTCCCTGGGTTGGGATATTTATCCGCAAGGGCTTTATGATTTATTGCTTAAATTAAAAAAATACGATCTCCCCGTAATTATTACGGAAAACGGCATTTGTATCGACGATGATAATATGCGTTGGGAATTTATCCGGGGACACCTTAAGAGTGTTGCTTCGGCAATTCAGCAGGGCGTAAAGGTAACCGGATATTTATATTGGTCGCTAATCGATAATTTTGAATGGGATAAGGGCTTCGGCCCGCGTTTCGGGCTGATTGAAGTGGACTATCAAACTTACGGCCGTACTATCAGAGAAAGCGCTAAAAAGTACGCTCAGGTCTGCCAAAACGGAAAAATAGAATAATATGGAAAAAGATTTAATCCTGCAAGAGATCCCCCTGTTCATGGCTTTGAATCGGAAAGAGAAGGCGTTGCTTTTGCAGAAAAGCAGGATCGTGGAATACAAAAAGGGGCAGATTGTCTATGAAGAAGGCGCTCCGCCCGATGCTTTTTATTGTTTAATCTTGGGCAGGATTTTGATTTATACCAAGGATTTAAACGGCAACGAAAAGCCTTTGGAATATTTGCACCGCGGAAAATACTTCGGGATTATTTCTTTGCTTACCGGCGAGCCGCATTCTGTCAGCGCAAAAGCAATCAATGATTGCGCGTTATTGGTAATAAGCAAGGCCGATTTTGACTTGATTATAAAACAGGTTCCGGTTTTAGCTGTTGACCTAAGCCGTACGCTTTGCCGGCGCCTGAAGAATAAAGACCTGCACCAGAAGAGCATTTTTGAGAGCACGATTTTCTCGGTCTACAGCTCTTATTCCCATGCCGGCAAAACCATTTATGCTTTAAACCTGGCGCTGAGTCTTAAGAAAGAGACCCGGAAATCGGTAATCGTCCTGGATATAGCCTCTGGGGAAAAAATACATAGCTTGCCGAAAAAATTGGAGATTGATGATAGCCCGAAGGTTTTTGCCCTGGAGGATAAGGCGAAGAGCGATGTCCGGGAAGCAAAGAATTATATTTTAGCAAGTAAATTCGGGGTTGACCTGTTTTGTTTAAATTACCAGGCAGAGGACGATGCCTGCCGGAAAAAGCTCAACGCCATTTTAAGTAACCTGGTTAACGACTATCATTATATCATTTTGGACCTTCCTGCGGCGATGGATAATTTTGTTTTTAGCGTGCTTAACCAGTCTGATTTTATCCATCTCTTAAGCAGCCCTGAATGCATTGACCTTAAGCGTACCCACCACCTGGTGGAAAGGTTAAAAGCAGAATTTAATTTTCCGGAAACAAAAATTAAAATTATCATTAACGAATATAAATTATCGAAAATTAGCTGCGTTGAGCAGAAGGAATTCTTGGGTTCGGCAATATTTGCTACTTTGCCGAAGATGGGGTTAGTGGCTAAAGATAGGTTGGTTTTGGAGGACGCTGATAGTGAATATGCCAAGGCAATAAGAAGGATTTCCCGGCAGGCAAGCGATTCCTGCGTGGGGCTGGCTTTAGGGGTGGGGATGGGGTACGGTTTTTGCCATATCGGGGTCTTGAAAGTAATTGAAGAACAAAAAATCCCTATTGATGTCATTTCCGGAGCTTCTATCGGAGCGATTATCGCCAGCCTTTGGGCTACCGGCAGGTCCAGCGCAGAAATCATGGAGATTACCCGGGAATTTAGAGAGCCAAAATTCATGTGGAGCCTGGCGGATTTTACCTTTCCGTCATTAGGGTTCATTAAGGGCAATAAAATGTACCATTTCTTAAAGAAATATTTAGGAGACAAAACTTTTTATGATGTGCGCCTTCCGTTAAAAGTGGTAGCCAGCGATGTGCGTAAGAAAGAATCCAAGATTTTCGATGAGGGCCCGCTGGTCGAAGCATTAATGGCTAGTTGCGCCATGCCCGGGGTATTCAGGCCGTTTTCTTTTGCCCAGGGGTTATTGTTGGACGGTGGGATCATTACCCCATTGCCTACAGAGATACTTTTTAAAATGGGGGTACGAAAAATTATTGCGGTCAATGTAACGCCCTGCCGCAGTGATATTGTCAGCCAATATGAAAAGATCAAAGAGCAGCTGTCTGTAACTTACGAGGCAGTAAAAAAGAGAGAATGGTTTAATTTGAAAAAATACCTGAAAGAAAGGTTTAAGACAAATATCCTGGATATCATTTTTAGCAGTATCGAAGTAATGCAGGCAGAATTAGTGGAAAAAGAAGTACAGCTGGCGGATGTAGTTTTGCATCCAGATACCAGCGGCATGCATTGGCTGGAATTGCACCGCTCAAGCGAGTTTGCCAGAAGAGGGGAAGAAGAGGCGCGTAAAAATTTGGATAAGATTTGGCAGGTAATTAACGAATAAAGAAGGAGAAGCTATGAATAAATTCATTATTACGGTTATCTTGAGCACTGTTTTTATTAGCGGATGCGCTCTTTTGGAAAAAGGAGCCCGGGAATTGTTAGGCACTTCCACCAGTAGTGTCGAAGCCTCGCGGCCGGAAGCGATAAAACAAATCTTTAACTTTGATTTCGATACCTGTTATGAAAAATCATTGGTAAGCTTGAAGGATATTAATACCTTCCTTTTTGCCAAGGATAAGAAGAACAAGATGATCGCAGTTTTTGTCTCGGAACAGGACACGACACCCGTAGGGGTATTTTTTAAAGTAATTGACGCCGATAATACCCAGGTTGAAGTCTCTTCCCCCAGTACTTATGCCAGGGACCTTATCGGCTTAAGGTTATTTGCGAAATTGACCATGTATTTAAACCCCATAGAGGAAAATTCAACTGCCCCGCAGCAATAATGGAATTTTTTGAACATCTTAAAGCCCACCTTAAGGGTAGAGTGGTAATATTGGGTATCGGCAATAGCCTGAAGAGCGACGATGCTTTAGGTTCTTTGCTCGCCATCCGCCTGCAAGGAAAAGCCCCCTTTATTGTTTATGATGCCGCAAGCACTCCGGAGAATTACCTGGGAAAGATCATCAGAGATAACCCGGATAATGTGGTGATCATCGATGCTGCGGATTTTGGGGGCAAGCCCGGTGAATACCGTATTCTGGAAGGGGAAGAAGTTAAGACGGTAAATTTGTATTCTACGCATAATGCGTCGCTATCCTTAACGATAAATTACTTGCAAAGCCATATCAAGGCGGATATAATTATTTTAATTGTCCAGCCAAAGTCAATTTCTTTCGGGGATAAAATCAGCCCTGAAATCGCTCAAACTTTAGAAGAATTGGAAGGGTTATTCAATGGCGCAAAAGAAAAGGGATAGCTGGGGTTCGCGCTTAGGGATAATTATGGCGGTAGCCGGTTCTGCCATCGGCCTGGGTAATTTTTTGAGGTTCCCGGCAAAGGCGGCGGCAAACGGGGGCGGAGCCTTTATGATCCCTTATTTTATCTCTTTATTTTTACTAGGGATACCGCTGATGTGGATAGAGTGGACCTTGGGCCGTTATGGCGGAGGATTTGAACACGGGACAGCCCCGGGGATTTTTCATAGCGTCTGGCAAAAGAACCGGTTCATTAAATATTTTGGGGTAATCGGCATATTTGGCCCCTTAGTAATATTTATATATTATACCTATATAGAGTCATGGACGTTAGCCTACAGTTTTTTCGCTATTGCCGGAAAGTATGGCAAGATCGCCGACCAGCAAACCATGCAAAGTTTTTTAAGCGGATTTCAGGGGTTGGAAAAAAACCAGTTCTTTAGCAGTTTTGCCCCGGCTTATTTTTTCTTCCTGGTTACTTTTATCCTGAATACCTGGGTAATTTATTACGGGATTAAAGGCGGGATTGAGCGGCTTTGCAAATGGGCAATGCCGCTTTTATTTGTTTTCGGGCTGGTTTTATTGATCAGGGTATTGACTTTAGGCGCGCCTGACACGAATAGGCCTGACTGGAATATCGCCAATGGTTTTGGGTTTTTATGGAATCCGGATTTCTCGGCTTTAAAATCAGCTAAAGTCTGGCTGGAAGCAGCAGGCCAAATATTTTTTACTTTAAGTGTAGGGATAGGCGTGATTTTAACCTACGCGAGTTATCTTTCTAAGGGCGATGATGTGGTACTTTCCGGTTTAACTGCCGCCAGTACCAATGAAGTAGCAGAAGTAATTTTAGGCGGCAGTATCGTTATTCCGGCTGCCTTTGTGTTTTTTGGGCCGGTAGATATTCAGTCAATTGCGCGTTCCGGAGTATTTAATTTAGGGTTTGTTACAACACCTTTGGTATTGAATAAATTACCTTTAGCCCCGATTTTAGGTTTTTGCTGGTTTTTCCTTTTGTTTCTTGCGGGAATTACTTCTTCGGTCTCTCTTGCCCAGCCGGCAGTAGCGTTTTTAGAAGACGAATTTGAAATTAACCGTAAAAAAGCAGTTTCTATATTCGCGGTTATTTCCTTTGTCCTTTGCCAACCGGCGGTTTTCTTCTTAAGCCGGGGAGTAGTTGATGAGTTGGATTTCTGGGGTGGGACTTTCTTTTTGGTTTTATTCGCTACTATCGAAACTATCCTTTTTGCCTGGGTATTCGGGATGGAGAAGGCTTGGGACGAGATTCATAAAGGCGCGGATATGCGGGTGCCTAAATTTTATAAATTCATTATTAAATATATTACGCCGTTATTTTTATTTTTTATCCTGGGAATGTGGCTCTGGCAGGAATGGCTGCCGATCATTTTTATGAAAAATGTATCTGCGGCTAACCAGCCTTTTATCCTTGGCACGCGTATAGGGCTATTTGCTATATTGTTACTTTTAGCCGTATTAGTAAAAATTGCCTGGGGCAGAAGAAAGAAAGCAGGACAAGCAAAATGAGCGTAGGCGGATGGTTTTTCCTTTTTATTTCCTGGGGGATGATTTTAGCGCTTGCGGTTTTTTGTTTTACCAGGGTATTTTCCAAGAAGGAACTAAAGTGAGGAAAATCATTTTTGCCGCCGCACTTTCATTTTTGTCATGTTTTTCTTCGGGATGTTTGCCTTTTATCATTGGCGGCGCAGTAGGAGCAGCAGAAGATTTCTACACAAAAATGATGGGAGAGGTAAGATGAATTATTATAATTTTGCAGCCAATTTGCTTACGGGCTTAAGTTTATTCGGCGGTTTTGTTTCGATTATTTTTTCCCTGGAGTCGCATTTTACTTTTGCCAGCTGGGCAATTATTTGCTCCGTAATTTTTGACGGGTTAGACGGCCAGGTAGCAAGGAAGAACCCCGCACCCAGCTCTTTCGGGGAAGAATTGGATTCTTTGGTAGATGTGATTTCTTTTGGCGTTGCCCCGAGTATCCTGGGTTATGTTTTTATTTACCAACATTTCCATTTCTGGGCTACTTTAGCCTTATTCGTTTACTTATGCTGCAGCGTATTTCGGCTGGCTAAATATAACATCACTGCCAAGGAAGAATTAAAAAACTACTTTTTGGGATTGCCTACTACCGTAAGCGGCGGCGCGTTAGCCGCATTTATCTTAATTTACCGCAGATACACGCAGCTGCCTCCTTCGGGAATTTTTGTTTTGTTAGTTTTGTTGCTGGCGGTGTTAATGGTTTCAAAGGTAAAATACCTGAATTTAGATTACGTCAAGGAGGTTCTTTCGCGTTCCAGGATGGCCCTTTTGGCTGTTTTAGCGGCTGTGGGCCTTAGTATTGCCGGTTTTTACTGGATTACCGGCGTTTTTTTACCTGAGATTGGCATCTTTGCGATCTTCCTAATCTACTTGATATTTTCTCCGTTTATGGTAAAATTGCTTACATTTAAGCCGAGGTAGCTCTCCCCCGAAAAACGCGGGGGATTCGCCAATAAGTTAATAGCCGAGGTAGCTCAGTGGTAGAGCGCGGCCCTGAAAAGGCCGGCGTGGGGGGTCCGATTCCCTCCCTCGGCATTTTGATATTTAAGGAGAATTTCCACAACTCTCTTTTTTAAGCTAAGCGTAATTGTCTGATTTTTAAAGCGGTTACGTTTTTTTTCGTTTTAGATTCGGTGGATCATTCTATGCTGACAGTAATGGCTTCGGTGATAATATTATTACTAATGTAAGATCAAAAGGCGATATTTGGCTGTGGATATATAGAGCAAATTTAGCGAATAATATGAAGAAATTCTCTCTTGCCGAACTCCGTTTATTAAAAAAAATAGCACTCAAGATCCCCGGGGCGTACAAGTGTTTTATCTATGCCGAAAATCAGCTCAGGTATTTTTTTCGCAAAAACAAAATACTAAGTTTTTATGCAAACTTTATTAACAAAGGGGATTTATGCTTTGATATCGGGGCAAATGTAGGCAGTAAGACAAAAATCTTTCTAGAATTAGGGGCTCAGGTTGTTGCAGTTGAGCCCCAAGATTATTGTATGCAACAGCTACAGAAACAATTCGAAAAAAACAATAAAGTTAAATTAGTTAAAATGGCCTGCGGGGAGAAGCTCGGCACAACCGAACTAATGCTTTGCGATAACTATCGATCTTCTTCAATCTCTAAGGAATGGATAAATATAATGAAGAATAGCCGAAGATTTTCTGTATTTAATTGGCGCGGTCGAGAAAAAGTGCATATTATTACTTTAGATGAACTGATTAGGAATTACGGCAAACCGACATTCTGTAAAATTGATGTTGAGGGGTATGAGTTAGAGGTTATCAAAGGTTTATCAAAACCGGTTAAGTATATGAGTTTTGAATTTAACAGCGAGTGTGTCGATATAGCATTAAATTGCATTCAGTACCTCTTTGGTATCGGCGTGAGAAATTTTAATTATTCTATTGACGAAACAATGGAATTAGTTTCACCGGAATGGTTTAATATCGAGGAAATAAGGAAAGCCCTTCTTTCTCTCCCAAAAGGAATATCTATGGGGGACATATATACTAAGCTTGATAATTGAAATGGGCAAATGTTAATTTGACCGAATTTTGTTTATAAAAAACCTGCATGCCACACTTATCAATAATAATTTCTGTTTATAATAGGGCAAAGGATAATGAAATTGGCCGATGCCTTGAAGCTATCCGGCTATCAACTTACCATGATTATGAATTAATAGTAATTGATGCTAATAGCCAGGATGAAACGGTTACAATAGCAAGAAAATATGCCGATAAAGTTATAGAATTAGACCAGAGGTGTGGTCGGACAACCGCGCACAATGTAGGTATAAAAGAGGCTAAAGGAGATATTTTAGTTTTTACTGATTCTGACAACATAGTCCGCCAGGATACCCTTTCCAGGATTAACGATTTTTTTATGCGGCACCCCGAAGCGGATGCTGTAGTCGGCCTTGTGTCAAAAGAACATCCCAATCCCGATTTTTTTAGCCAATATAAAAATCTATATATGCATTACAGGTTAAGTAAATTGCCTTCACGGATAACTTTTTTACAAGGCGATATTAATGCAGTAAAGGCAAAAGCAGCCGTAGTCATATGCGAGGGAGTTATAACAGATGATACAGAGCGGGGGCAGCGGATTTTTTTAAGCGGAAAACAAATCTTTTTCTTAAAAGACCTTGAAGTGGTTCATCTTAAGAAATATAGCCTAGTTTCTTTTGTGATAAATGATTTTCAGATCCCGTTTGACTGGGCTAAAATATTTGTCAGATATAAAGGATGGAAACAACTTGGTAAACATGATACAGGTTATTGTCATGCACCGAAAGAACAACTTATGAGCATAATCCTTATTTACCCCATTACCGTCTTAATTATGATGACTGTTTTCGGAACTTCAACCAGGTTAATTACTTCTATAATGTGCTTGATTTGGTTACTATCAAATATCAAGTTTTTTGTATTTTTAGCCCGAGAAAAGAACATATATTTTTTGATTACTTCAATTTTTGTGACTTTTTTTGATAACTTAGTAATGGCAAGCGGAATAATCTGTGGATTTTTTAGTGAAATAATGAATCAAATGAGATCCGGCAGAGTGGGGTAACGAAATATAAAGCCCGGCCAAGTAAAAAGGCCGGCGTGGGGGGGCCGATTCCCTCCCTCGGCAAATTATTAAAAAAGAGGGACCTGTATAGGTTCCTCTTTTTTGTTTTTATAAATCGAATAAAATACTCTTGACAAGAATTAAACGGCGTTATATTATTAGCATATGCCAATAACTAAAAGGAAAGTACATGCCCAGGCCATGTAGATGTAGAAGGATACGCTGTAAGCCCGATACTAATTATTTTAAACCGCGCGGTATTCCCGTGGATATGCTTGAAGAGGTAACCCTAACTCTGGATGAGCTAGAAGCGGTGAGGCTTGCGGATTGGGAAGGGTTATACCAAGAAGATGCCGCGGAGAAAATGAATATCTCAAGGCAGACCTTCGGCAATATTATAAATTCAGCTCATAAGAAAATAGCAGATGTTTTGTTAAACGCTAAAGCTTTGAAGATTGAGGGCGGAGTAGTAAAAAGGGTTAATTAATATATGGAAAGAGAAGTTACGGATAATCACGAAAAGTATTTAGCCAGAAAAGAATTGTATAAAAGTTTCGGCTATGATATCGATAGGGAACGGGCTTTTATAATTAAACAGGCCGAGCCTATTCAAGGCAATATTTTGGAAGCCGGAACAGGAAAGGGGCATTTTGCGCTTGAACTGGCAAAAGCAGGATACCATTTTACAACCTTTGATATTTCAGAGACTGAACAGGCATTTGCAAAGCTGAATCTTAAGTATTTCGGTTTAGATCATTTAGTTGATTTCCGCATAGAAAATGGCGAATCTTTGAGTTTTGAGGATAAGAGCTTTGATGTTGTCTTTTCAATAAACACATTCCACCATCTTATAAATCCCTATAAAGTCCTTGATGAATTAATCCGTTTGCTTACTTTTAAGGGGAAGCTTATTGTAAGCGATTTTACCACAGAAGGGTTAATGATAATGGATAAAATCCACGCTCTTGAAGGGCGCAAACATGAAGTAAGCGAGATTACTTTAGGTGGCTTCAAAACTTATTTAACCAAAAATGATTTTGATGTTAAACAAGAAAGCACTCGATACCAAGATGTATTTATTGCACAGAAAGGAGCGGTAAAATGAAATTGTGTATTCCAACAGAGACAAATGAAGGGAAGAAGGCGGAGGTTTATGGTCATTTTGGTAGCGCGCCGTATTTCACCATCATTGACACAGAGAAAGATTCCGTAGAGATCATCAACAATGCAAATCAACATCATGCGCACGGTATGTGCCATCCGATGGGAGCTTTGTCTGGTAAGAAGGTTGACGCTGTGGTTACCGGTGGAATGGGCGCCCGGGCTGTTCAGAAACTTAATGAAGGCGGGGTCAAGGCTTATCGAGCTATCCCGGGAACAGTTGCTGATATTGTAAGTCAGTTCACCAAAGGCGGGCTTGAGGAAATAACTGTTCAGAATGCCTGCGCGCAGCACGGTTGCCATTAAGGAGGATTCAAATGAAAATAGGAGTGGTGATTTCAACTAATGATGCTGAGACTTGTTGGAATGCTTTGCGTTATGCGAATTTTTGCCTTGGGCAGAAAGATGAAGCGAAGGTATTTTTGACCGGTAAGGGCGTTGAGTATCAGAAAATAAGCACGGATAAATTCAACACCATTGAGCAGGCTGAGAAACTTTTACAGGGAGGCGGGAAAATACTTGCCTGCGGCACCTGTATTAAATCTCGCAATCAGGAAGGAACCGAAATGTGCCCAATCAATACGATGAAGGATATGTATGAAATTATCAAAGAGAGTGACAAAGTCGTAACATTTTGAAATGTTCGGTGCCACAATCTTTATGGTGTGTGAAGAAGTTATCTCGGGCTAAGAAAAGGAGGAAATAGTTATGAAAGGATTTAGAGGGAATATCGAAAAAGACACTTTAGAAAACAGCAAGTTTCGTAAAGTGTTATACACCGGAAAGCATAGCCAATTGGTGCTGATGAGCCTTCGCCCAAAAGAAGAAATCGGAATGGAAACACATGCGGAAAATGATCAATTCTTCCGTTTTGAGGAAGGTCTTGGTAAAGTAATTATTGATGGTAACGAATATGAAGTCGGCGACGGCATAGCGGTAATTGTACCAGCAGGAGCAAAGCATAATATCATCAATATATCGGATTCAAAGGAATTGAAACTGTACACCATCTATTCTCCAGCACATCACAAAGACGGCATAGTCCGGCAAACCAAGGAAGAAGCCGAAGCTAATGACCAAGAGTTTGACGGTAGGGTTACAGAATAGCAGGAATCTTGCTTTTGTTGCAAGTTCGCCAACGTTTTGAGATAAATTATTGCCACATTAACGGCACAAAATGCTTGAAGATTTACAAATCTGTTGATAATATGAGAAGTTAGGGGGAGTTATATTTGATTCCCTCCCTCGGCATTTGTTTTAAGAGGCAGTTCTTAAAGAAAAATAAGAGCTGCCTTTTTTATTTACTATGAAACCGTTTTCTTTTTTTGGCCTATCCTCTCTTGAAAGGGGCTTGACAGATGATATACTTCTTGCACAAGCCACGGATAAGAGAATAAAATTTTAAAAACAGGAGGAGAAAATGGAATACAAGGCCACGGGTCATTGGTTAGCTTTAGGCATCATTACAGTGTTTTTCGTTATTTTTGGGTTTATCTTTACCGACAATTCCTACGCTCAAGATTCAGCCGAAGTAGACTTATCGGTACCTGATTCGGCAGATGGCACAGATGATGAGTATTATGATGATTACGATTTCTGGAATGACGAATCGTTTTGGTCTGATCAGGAGCCAATTTCCGATGTTTTCGATGAACGTCTAAACGAGCGTTCGTCTGACCTGGACCATCAGATAGACACCGCTGCTTTTGCAGATTCTCAAGCGCAGCTTTCTACTGAACGCGCAGCTGAGGATGCTACTCTTATGGGGCAACAGGGATATACCGGAACAATGGATCGTTTTAAAAGTGGCGACACTATGGCTGCGATTCAGGTATTCGATCCTGGTACGGGTAAGGAATATCAATTAACCCGCCAGACCGCTAATGCAACTTATGGCGAAGGTGATACGTGGAGTACGGAAGAGATAGTAAGAGACACAGAGGGAAATGTACAAAATCGTATTGCGATACCTACCGGCGGGGAAGGCCCTAATATTCACGCAGAAGGATTAACCGTAAATGTAGCGTTCCTTAAGCCCGGGCAAAATATGGCCGATGCTGAGTGGGGTGCCGGATATAAAGATGTTACTATCGGAGAAGTAAACAGGTTAGCCAGTGACGGCAGAACCGATACTTCTAATGCCTTTGGAATAATTAAGCCCCCGGAACCGGAACCACCGTTAGAAGATCCGGGGTCGCTCAGTACTGTCCCGGAATTGATAGATGTTTCCGCCAATGGCCAATGGGCAGCGGGATTACCTATATACGAGGAAAGGCCGGTAACAGTATTTAATCCGGCAGATGATGCGCAATATCAGGCTGATATTGCTAATGGCCAGACTCCGAATCAGGCAATTCCTGCCGCAATAACCCGTGCTCAAGAGTATACTCAGCAGGAAACCGATATGATGAGTGATGGCCTGCGTGAAGATACGCAAGCCCGTAATAATGCGAATTTCGATGCGATACGGCGTGAAGCAGCGCAACGAGCAAGCAATTACCCGGATCCAGATTCTTATAATCCTTAAACAACATTTTAGGTAAAAACAAAACCCCGCTGCTTTAAACAGCAGCGGGGTTTTTTTGCCGTAGAAAACGGCACACCGGCCAATCAGCTATGGCCGGGTGCATAATTATCGTCTTAAGCTTTAGTTACGTTGCTTGCTTGCTCGCCTTTAGGGCCTTGAGTAACTTCGAATTCGACTTCGTCACCTTCAGCTAAGGATTTATAACCGTCTCCTTTAATTGCGCTAAAATGCACGAACACGTCCTTGCCATCTTCGCGCGTGATAAAGCCGTATCCCTTTTGATTTGAAAACCACTTTACTTTACCTTTCGCCATTTGTTACAGTTCACCCCCTTCGAATAGAGCACATAATTTACGAACACGCAGTGTGAGTAAATTATAAGTGCGAATTGAATCCGCCGCTTTTTTGGCGGATTCTTGGCACAAAAAAACCGTAAAGCGCTTAAATCAAACTTTTTCTGGCTTTACGGTATTAAAGTGCAAATTTCCTTACTCCTTCTAAAACTGTTCCAACCATTTGTAATATAACATCTTTTTTTATCTTGTCAACTGATTTTTTACGGGTTGACTATTGATAAAGAATTGGTATAATAAAGCGAAATTGCCGATGTAGCTCAGTTGGTAGAGCAGCGCTTTCGTAAAGCGCGGGTCGGTGGTTCGATCCCACTCATCGGCTTTATTTTATGACTAAATTTACCAAGGTCCTCAAAAACCGTAATTTCTTTTTACTCTGGGTGGGCCAGATTATTTCTCAGGTAGGAGACAGGCTCGACCAGATGGCACTGATTGCTTTTATCTCTTCGCGCGAAGGCACGTCTACGCTGGATATTGCCAAAATCCTCTCTTTCACGATAATCCCGGTATTTATCATTGGCCCTTTGGCCGGTGCCTATGTGGACAGGTGGGACAGGCGCCGTACGATGTTTATCAGCGATTTGTTACGGGCAGCCCTGGTTTTTACCATACCATTTTTCTTCTTAAACCGGCAAAACCTTATTCCCGTCTATCTAATTGTCTTTATAATTTTTTCTATCGGCCGTTTTTTTGTTCCTGCGAAGATGTCGATTATTCCTGACCTGGTAGATAAAAAGGATATCTTGATTGCTAACTCTTTGGTGAATACTACCGGAATGATCGCGGCAATTTTAGGCTTTGGCGTGAGCGGTATTATCGTAGAATGGCTCAAAGCCAGAGGCGGCTTTTACCTGGATGCCTTTAGCTTTCTGGCTTCCGGAACCTGCATATATTTTATTTCCCGCAGGTCATCTATCCATCTGGGTTTCAAGGAAGTGGGGAAAGAGATCGTGGAGGTAATCAGGAAATCTGTGCTTGCCGAGATGAAAGACGGCATCCTCTATTTTATGCGCAAAAAGGATATTAGGTTCACCGCGGCAATTACCTTTGTCCTGTTTTCCGCCCTGGGTTCGGTTTATGTAGTAGTCATCGTTTTTGTCCAGCAAACCCTAAATTCCATCACTAAAGACCTAGGGTTATTGGTGATGTTCCTGGGTATCGGTTTGTTTGTAGGGTCTTTACTGTATGGCCGTTTTGGCCAGAGAGTTTCCCATTACAAAAGTATTTTTACTTCTCTGATTCTTAGCGGAGTAATGTTAATTGCCTTTGCTGCTATGTTGGAACGTTATCCGAGTTTTCAGCTGGCGGCGTTGCTGGCGTTTTGGCTGGGCTTGTCGATTGCTCCGATTATGATCGCCTCGAATACAATTATCCACAATGCCAGCGAAAGCGAAATGCGCGGGAAAATTTTCAGCTCCTTAGAAATAGTCATGCATTTAGGCTTCCTGCTTTTTATGCTCTTAAGCAGCTATTTAGCGGAAAGGGTGGCGCCGGTATTAATTTTAGTTACCGTAGGCGGTATTATCGGGATTGTGGGGATTATCAGCCTGATTTATCACCGGAGGATACCATGGTTAGAATAGCGGTTTTTGCTTCAGGAAGAGGGTCGAATTTTAGCGCAATTGCCCGGGCAGTAAAAAGCGGAAGAATTAAAGCGAGTCTTACGCTTTTGGTTTGTGATACTGCGGGCGCAGGCGTATTGGCTAAGGCGAAAAGGGCAGCGGTGAAAACCGTGCTGGTAAAAAGAGAGGATTTTCCGGCTAAAAAAGATTTCGAGGCGCAGATCATCCGGCATTTAGAGGAAGAAAAAATCGATTTAATAGCCATGGCCGGGTTTATGCGTATCTTAAGCCCGGAATTCGTGGGCCGTTTTAAAGATAAGATCATTAATATCCATCCGGCGCTTTTACCTGCTTTTAAAGGCGGGCATGCAATTAAAGATGCTTTTGATTACGGAGTTAAAGTAACCGGCGTAACCGTGCATTTTGTCGATGAGAAAATGGACCATGGCCCGATTATCCTGCAGGAAGAGGTAGAAATAAAGCAAGGCGATACTTTAGAATCATTGGAAGAAAGGATCCATAAAATTGAGCATAAGCTTTATCCCAAAGCAATCAGTTTGTTTATTGAAGGCAAGCTTAAGATCGAAGGAAGGAAAGTAAAGTAGTTATTCTATCGGTTTTTCCAATACTGCCGCGCGATTCAAAATAATCCGGTTCTTTGTTGCCAGGTTATGCAATTCCACCTCATTAAAATCCCGAAAATCATAAATTTTTAAAGTAAGGCTGGAGAGATTTTCGATTTCTTTATCGATATCGATATTCCTGCCTACTTCGGGTTTTTCGAATTTTAGCTCCAGCCGCTGTTTAATCTGTTTGGTCAGGAATTCCGCCATCGTAATCTCTCGGTACTTTAGGTGCTCGCCTTGCGTATCGTTGATAATTTCTTCGGCGGGTATTTTATCCGATTCCTGGATGCTGCGGTGCTGGTATTCGGTAATGGAGATCAGTCCGTAGAAAACTTTTTTAAAATCCGGATAATAAGTCAACTGTTCTATTTCCAGGCCGAATTTTTGGCCAAAAATATCAAAGGTATTTTTTGTATCCGCAACTACCAAATAAAAAAACTGCGGGGCTTTATCTGAAGCCTCGGTGCTGAAGATTACCCGGCGTAAGACCATCCAGATGTCGTTTACTTTATCCAGCACGTCTTTGCTGTATTTATAATCATTAGTCTTTTCTCTGTCAGGGTGCGGTTTGATATGATAGGTGATTTCGAATGATTTCTGCTGGTATTGTACATCATCGGAGAGGATGGTAAATTTTTCCGTAAACTTTTGGGGGTTCTTTTCCAGTAATTGGCCAACCGGCATGTAAATCCAGAGAGTGGTGCCGATCTGCTTAACTACTACGTCGATCTTGTATTCTTTTTTACAGATGTCTTGGACAGCCTTAGGAATATCTTCTTTTAGGTATGTGGGGGTGGTGGAAGAGGTGCAGCCGCAAATGAACCCTGAGAGAATAATTAAGCTAAGGACGGCTCTTGCCAAATTCCTTAAAGATGGCTTCGATTTCATCATAGTTCAGCTCTTCTTTTGCCACTAGTTCTTTGGCTAAGCGGTCCAAAAGGGGCAATTCTTTGGTTAGAAGGTTTTGAGCTTCTTTTAGGCAACTTTGCATGATTTCCTGCACGTCATTATCGAGCTTTAATTTCATCTCTTCGGAAATTAAGACGCTGCCGCCCATGCGCCGGTAAAAATCCAGGGCGTGGAAATCACCGATAATCCCGGATTTTCCCATGCCTAAGCGCCAGACCATATTGTGCGCAGTATAAAGCGCATTGGCAAAATCACCGCCTACGCCGGCAGTAGTAAAGCCAAACTTGATTTTTTCCGCGGCATAAGAGCCGAGGGAAATTTTAATGTCATTCAAGAGTTGTTTTTGATCAGAGATAAAGGTTTCCTCTCGTTCCGGCACCCAGGTAACGCCTCCTGTATGCCCACGCGGGGTAATCGTAATCTTAAAAACATCCTTGGAAGCAACCAGCAAATAAGTGACAATGGCATGGCCTGCTTCATGGTAAGCAACCTGTAATTTTTCCTTGTCAGTTAATTTGATGCGGCGCTTGATACCTAAGGCAATTCTTTCCCGGGCGTCATCAATATCCTTCATGGTAATCAGCGGCCTGCGATTGCGCACGGCAATCAAAGCTGCTTCGCGGATCATATTTGCGATATCTGCGGGGCTGCTTCCTACGCAAATGCGCGCCAGGCGTTCAATCTTTACATCGTTGGGGTCATACTGGACATTTTTTAAATAATAGGCAATCAGTTTAGCCCGGTCTTCAAGGTTAGGTTTATCGACATAAATTTTGCGGTCAAATCTTCCGGGACGAAGCAAAGCGGCGTCAAGGAAACTTTCATTCATGTTGGTAGCGCCGATAATTACGATGTTGATGTCTTTTTCCTTTAAGCCGTCCATTTCCACCAGCAGCTGGTTTAAAGTGGTATTGCTTTCGGTTTGCCCGCCAAAACCTGAATCTGCTGAGCGCTGGGCACCCACGGCGTCAATTTCGTCGATAAAGATTATGCAGCCGCCTTCAAACTCAGCCAGCTGACGGGCCTTTTTGAATAAGCTGCGGATCCTGCCTGCGCCTACACCGACAAACATTTCCACAAATTCCGAACCGGACATGGAAATAAAGGGAAGGTTTGCTTCTGTGGCAATAGCTTTTGCCAAATAGGTTTTTCCGCATCCCGGAGGCCCGAGCATGAGAATACCTCTTAAAATTTTTCCTCCGATACGCTGTAATTCTGCGCGGTCCTTAATTAACCTTACTACTTCAAAGGCTTCCTGCTTGGCTTCATCCATGCCAATGACGTCTTTCCAGGTAATGCCGATCTCCTTGCCTTCGATAGACTTTTTGCTGGTTTGGGAGAATGAACCAGCGCCTTTCTTGAACATCAGCCAATACCACATATAGGTATATACCATACCGAAGATGAGCGCCATGATGATTTGCAGGTAAAGTTGCAAGGGGATCATTGCCAACTGCGACTGCCTAAGGTAAGATTCCGATTCGTTCCAGGCGCGTATGCCCTTAATGATAAAGAAGATCAAAGAAACCAGGAGTAAGGTGCCTGCCAGAATCATAATGATTTTTATCCAGTGCGTCTTCAGATAGAATTTAAATTTTTTCGAATCCATATTTTTCTCCCTTAGTAATTTTTATTAAAATATCACATTAAAAACGGCAAGTCAAACCTTTTCTTGACTTAAAAACCAATAAGAGTATAATAAATTTTCTAAAATCTAATATAATACACCCGGCCATATATATTAGGTCGGTTGCACACCAGTGCACACTCGCCCATCATTTTGGGCGAGGTGTGTGCATCTGTATGCTGACACCCGAACCTATCTGATGGTTCGGTGTGCATCTGTATGCTAGGAGGGTAATAAAATGGCAAAGATTCAAAGATGTTGGGCAAGGCAAATCCTCGACTCAAGAGGCAACCCTACAGTTGAGGTGGATATCACTTTGGATAATGGTATTCTTGGGCGGGCAGCAGTTCCTTCCGGAGCTTCTACAGGTGAACATGAAGCGCTGGAGTTAAGGGATGGGGATAAAACAAAATATTTAGGTAAAGGGGTGCTTAAGGCGGTAAATAACGTTAATACCGTAATTGCTTCAAAGATAAAAGGTTTAGCTCCTGAATTTGAAAAAATTGACAAGTTGATGCTGGAATTGGACGGCACGGAAAATAAATCCAAGTTAGGCGCTAATGCCATACTCGGCGTTTCTATGGCAGTAGCCAAGGCAGCGGCTTTAGACAAGAAAGAACCGCTCTATAAGTTTTTGGGCGGCGAGCAAGCTAAGATTTTGCCGGTGCCGCTAATGAATATTTTAAACGGCGGAGCACACGCAGACAATAACCTGGATATCCAGGAATTCATGATTGTGCCAAAAGGAGCTCCCAGCTTTGCAGAAGCTTTAAGGTATGCTACGGAAACCTTTCATAGCCTGAAATCAATATTAAAATCCAAAGGCTTAAGTACTTCAGTAGGCGATGAAGGCGGATTTGCCCCGAACTTGCAGTCGAATCAGGAAGCGTTAGCACTGATTTTACAGGCAATTGAAAAAGCCGGTTATAAGCCGGGGAAAGATATTTTCTTAGGGCTTGATTGCGCTGCTAGTGAGTTTTACAAGGACGGAAAGTATAATTTTGAAAACGGCCAGAAGACTTCTGCCGACCTGATCGCTTTATACGAAGGCTGGTTAAGTAAATACCCGGTAATTTCTATCGAAGACGGATTGTCCGAGCGCGATTGGCAGGGTTGGCAGGCAATGACCAAGCAGCTAGGAAACAAATTACAATTGGTCGGCGACGATATCTTTGTCACTAACCCCAAGATCTTTAAGAAAGGCATCGACGAGAAAATCGGCAATGCCATTTTAGTGAAGGTAAATCAGATCGGTTCGCTTTCGGAAACCCTGGAAGCTATCTCCATGGCAAAGAAGAATAAGTATAATGCGGTTATTTCGCATCGTTCCGGCGAAACCGAAGACACGACGATTGCGCATTTGGCAGTTGCCTGCGGTTGCGGCCAGATTAAAACCGGATCGCTTTCACGTACGGACAGAATTTGCAAATACAACGAGCTTTTAAGGATTGAAGAGGAACTTGGGAGTAAAGCTGTTTACGCATGTTAAAAAAAGCATTCGGGCTTTTTGGCTTGGCGGTTTTTCTTTTGATCCTTTTTCTTCCCGGCTATACCAAGCTGCAAGAGCTTAAAGACCGTAATAACGACCTGGAAGGCAAGATCAAGCGCCTGGCAGTTGAGAATGCCCTTTTGCAGGAAGAATTAAGAAAAGTAGAGAACGACCCTGTGTACCAGGAGAAAATCGCCCGGGAAAAAATGGGCGTTGTGCGTAAGGGCGAGATTCCGGTAAGGTTGGTGCCGGAAAAAAACTAAGCGACAAAGCCGGTAATTTATGCTATAGTAATATCAACGTTGTTCTTTAGAAAAAAAATTTCGCGGGGTGGAGCAGTCCGGTAGCTCGTCAGGCTCATAACCTGAAGGTCATGCGTTCAAATCGCATCCCCGCAACCAATAAAAAAACCGCTGCATAAAAAATCGCAGCGGTTTTTTTATTTTAAATCTCCGACGGGAAAATCATATTTTTCTTGACAATTTTTCTTCCGATGCTATATTGTCTTTCGCTTTTTGAAAGCCACGGGGTAAAAGAGATAAAGAAGCAGGGCAAAACCATTTTTTAAGAAGACGTCTTCATAAATACTCGGCATCGTAAGCCAACCGTATCTTTAATTCTGTTTCTCCCCGAAGTAAGCCCAAAGTTAGGAAAAAGTCAGAAGAAAACGGAAATCACATATAAGAGAATTCTCTCTTCATCTTATAATTGCATAGGTTCTTATCATAAATTTTACCGGAGGAGGGGGCATGCGGATATTTTTATTAATGAAATTATTGGATGACTACCGGGTAATTCAGGAGATCGAACGTTATAAATGGATAGAAAGCGAGCGTGTGGGCTGGGATATCGGAAAAGAAAGGGCGACTTTGGAATGGCTGCGTGCCTATGGAAAAATCTGGTTAAAAATCCATAAGCCCGAAGCATACAAGCACTTGCTGGAAGGAGAAACGCTAGGTTGCGGCGTAGTTGCCGCGGCAGTTTAAGTTTTTTCCGCCCGCGTGAAGAAAAATAAAGCGCGGGTTTTTTGTTGCCAAAAGCCAATTTTCTGCTATAATTAAATCTCTTGCATTTCTAACAGGAGCTTTTCGATGATCAAGCGTTACAGCCTAGCGCAAATGAGCAGTATCTGGCAGGACGAGTATAAGTTCAAAGTCATGCTGGAGATAGAGTTGCTTACGCTGGAAGCGCTTGCGAAACAGAGGAAAATCCCCGCCAATATCCCTCAAAGAGTCCGCCGCAAGGCAAAGTTTAATCTAAAAAAAATCCAGGAGATCGAAAAGAAAACACAACATGATATTGTGGCATTCGTCACCAATGTGGCACAAAATATTGGGGAGGATGCCAAATATTTGCATTTGGGGCTGACTTCTTCGGATTTGCTGGATACTACACTTGGGGTACAGCTTAAAGCCGCATCGGATATTCTATTGGCGGATTTAATACGTTTACGCAAAATCCTCGCCCTGAAAGCTAAAAAATATAAGGATATGATTTGTATCGGCAGGACGCACGGAGTGCATGCGGAACCGACTACTTTTGGTTTGAAACTGGCTCTTATGTTCGATGAAACCGCGCGCAATATAGAGCGCCTCTTGCAAGCCAAAGAAGAAATCAGCGTAGGCAAAATTTCCGGAGCTGTCGGCACGTATGCTAATAGCGGGCCGGAGATCGAAGCCTATATCTGCAAAAAACTCGGCCTTAAGTCGGCGAAGATTTCCACCCAGATTATCCAACGGGATGTATATGCACAATATATGGCCACTTTAGCAGTAATTGCCGCGAGCTTAGAAAAATTCGCTTTGGAGATCAGGCATCTGCAACGCACGGAAGTTTATGAAGCAGAAGAGCCGTTTGGTAAGGGGCAGAAAGGCTCTTCGGCAATGCCGCATAAACGTAACCCGGTAATTTGCGAACGCATCTGCGGCTTAAGCAGGATTTTAAGAGGGAATTCCGTAGCGGCAATGGAGAATGTAGCGCTTTGGCATGAACGGGACATTAGCCACTCGTCGGTAGAGCGGGTGATTATGCCGGATTCTACGATCCTTTTGGACTATATGTTGAATAAATTTATCGAAGTAATCAAGGGGCTAAATGTCTATCCGGAAAATATGCTTAAGAATTTGGTCAAGACCCAGGGCTTGATTTTTTCACAACGGGTGCTTTTAGCTTTAATGGATAAAGGGCTAAAGCGCCCGGTAGCGTATGATTTGGTACAAAGAAATGCCATGAAAACCTGGAAAGAGGGCACTGATTTTAAAGATAATTTATTAGAAGACCATCAAGTGGCGAAATATCTCGACAGCAAAGCGCTGGATAATATTTTTACTTTGGATTATTATCTGCGTAACGTCGATAAAATTTATTCCCGCGTTTTTAGTAAAAATACTTAGCGGGATCCCGCCCGAGAAATAGATACTTTGGCGGGAACAAGAGTCGGTTTATAATTCTCCCTACCTGTTAGGCCATGCCTTACAAAATTGAAGTTAGCGACAAAGCGGGTGTTTTTGATGCTGTTGGTTGCGGCGTCAAAAAAGATATTCTGGATTTAGGGTTGAATACTATCCGCCAAGTCCGCTTCGCCCAAGTTTATTCCATCGAAGGAAACTTGACCTCAGAAGAAGCCAAAAAAATTGCCGAAGAATTATTAACGGATAAAGTTTCGCAAGTTTTTTCGATTAATGCGCAAGGCGCAAAACGCAAAGCGCATAACGATTCCGTTATCGAAATCGCCTATAATCCGGGCGTAATGGACCCGGCTGAAGACTCGGTTTTAAAGGGTATCCGTGATTTAGGGATAGAAGGCGCCTCTTCAGTTAAGACCGCAAAGAAATATTATTTAAAAGGTAATTTGAGCTCGCAGCAGTTAAAGACTATCGCCGAAAAACTGCTCTATAATAAATTGATTCAACATATAGCCGTCAGCTCTCAGCCGTCAGCTCTCAGCGAAACCACATATCAATTTAAATTAATCACAGTAGATCTATTAGGGGCTATAGATAAGAAATTATTAGAGATCAGCCGCAAGGGGCAGTTGTTTTTAAACCTTGCGGAAATGCGCCAGATCAAAAAATATTTCCAGGGATTAAAGCGTAACCCTACCGATTGCGAGCTGGAAACCATTGCCCAGACCTGGTCAGAGCATTGCTGTCATAAAACCTTCCGCGGCAAAATAGATTACAAGGAAAAAATCCAAAATCCAAAGTCCAAAGCCCAAAATAAATCCCAAATTTCAAATCCTAAAATCAAGTCTGGGAAAATCGATAATCTTTTAAAACAAACTATCGTTAAAGTTACTAAAGAGCTAAACAAGCCCTGGTGTGTATCGGTATTTCAAGATAATTCCGGCGTTATTCGCTTCGATGAGCAATACAATGTATGCTTTAAAGTTGAGACCCACAACCATCCTTCGGCATTAGAGCCTTTTGGCGGTGCAAATACCGGAGTAGGCGGCGTTATCCGCGATCCTCTGGGCACTGGCTTAGGCGCAAAACCATTTTTCAATACCGATGTTTTCTGTTTTGCTCCGCCGGACCTTGCAACCGGCAAGGTCCCGAAAGGCAGCCTTCATCCTAAGCGGGTGATGAAAGGTGTGGTTTCCGGAGTGCGCGATTACGGAAATAAAATGGGGATTCCTACGGTCAACGGTGCAATTCTTTTTCACGAAAGATTCGTCGGCAACCCCTTGGTTTATTGCGGCACTGCCGGGATCATGCCTAAGGAAAAATCTTTTAAAGAGACCCATGTTGGCGATTTGGTAGTGGTGGTGGGTGGGCGCACCGGAAGAGACGGGATTCACGGTGCAACATTTTCTTCCGGGGAACTGACCCATGAATCAGAAACCATTTCCAGCGGCGCAGTGCAAATCGGCAATCCTATCCAGGAAAAGAAAATGGTGGATACGATTTTGCAGGCGCGCGATTTGAATTTATACAGCGCAATTACCGATTGCGGCGCAGGCGGGCTATCCAGCGCAGTAGGAGAGATGGGTGCGGATTTAGGCGCGCGTGTTGATTTGGAGAAAGTGCCCTTGAAATATTCCGGATTGTCTTATATGGAAATCTGGATCTCTGAATCGCAGGAGAGAATGGTGCTTTCTGTTTCTCCGGAAAAAATCGAGGAACTAAAGGAAGTTTTTTCGCGAGAAAATGTAGAGGCAACGGTAATCGGAGAGTTTACCGATACCAAGCGGCTGGAGCTTTTTTATAAAGGGGCTTTGGTTTGCGATTTAGAGATGGAATTTTTGCATCACGGCACCCCGCAAATCGAGAAAAAAGCGCTTTTTGTACATGCCCGGCACCTAGAGCCGAAGCTTAAATGCGCTAAAGACCTGACAGAAACGCTTTCTAAATTATTTTCCCGTTATGATATCTGCTCCAAGGAATGGGTAATCCGGCAATACGATCATGAAGTGCAGGGCGGTTCGATTTTAAAGCCGTTAGTTGGCATCGTCAATGACGGGCCATCGGATGCCAGCATTGTTAAGCCATTATTAAATTCACAAAAAGGCGTAATTGTTTCTAACGGGATTAATTTCCGGTTTGGCCTGATCGACCCATATTGGATGGCAGCTTCCTGTATCGATGAAGCGCTGCGCCAGGTTATTTCCGTGGGCGGCTCATTAAAAGAAGTAGCTATCCTGGACAATTTCTGCTGGGGCAATCCCGATAAACCGGACCGCTTAGGCGGCTTAGTGCGGGCAGCATACGGCTGTTATGATGCGGCGCGCATTTTTGAGGCCCCGTTTATTTCCGGCAAGGACAGTTTTTATAATGAATATACCGTGCATAATAAATCCATTGCTATTCCTGGCACGCTTTTAATTTCCGCTTTGGCAGTAATGGATGATGTAGAAAAAGCGGTTTCCATGTATGCCAAGAAAGCCGGCAATCTGATTTATCTAGTAGGGGAAACTTTTAATGAATTGGGCGGCTCGCATTATTATGCTTTATCGGAGATTATCGGCAACGCCGTGCCAAAGGTAAATGCAAAAAAAGCCAAGGCGGTTTTTCAGGCCTTAAGCAAGGCTACAGGCGTAGGGTTAGTTGCGGCAATGCATGATTGTTCAGAGGGGGGCATTGCTGTAGCGGCTGCGGAAATGGCTTTTTCCGGCGGCTTAGGCATGGATTTGTTCCTTTCGGAAATTCCTTATCCGGAGAAAGAAAAAAGAAATGATTTCCTTTTGTTTTCGGAATCGAATTCCCGTTTTATCGTGGAAGTAGAAAAGAAGAATCAGAAAAAATTCGAAAGCGCTCTTAAGGGGATGCCATTTGGCCTGGCAGGGTGTTTAAAAGAAAAAAAAGATTTTCAGGTTTTTGGGTTAGAGGGAAATATCTGTATAAAGGCTACGCTGGAAGAATTAAAATGCGCTTGGCAAAAGCCTTTAAAGTGGTAAAGGGAGGAACCTATGCAGAGATATAAGATGATCAAAGACGACTTTACCAAAGAAGACACCTGGCGGATGTTTCGCATTATGTCCGAATTCGTGGATGGTTTTGAAACCCTTTCGGATATAGGGCAAGCGGTTTCTATTTTCGGCTCCAGCAGGTTAAAACCAGCAAACAAATATTACAAGCTCGCCGAGGAAACTGCTTATCAATTGGCAAAAGCAGGTTACGCCGTAATTACCGGAAGCGGCCCCGGGATTATGGAAGCAGGGAATAAAGGCGCCCGGCGCGCTAAGGGCCAGTCCATTGGCCTAAATATCCAGATTCCCTCGGAACAAAAACCTAATAAATACGTGGATACGCTTTTGGATTTCCGTTATTTTTTCGTGCGCAAGGTAATGTTTGTCAAATACGCCAAGGCATTCGTGATCATGCCGGGCGGGTACGGCACATTGGATGAGTTCTTCGAGGCCATAAACCTGATCCAGACCAAACGCATCCCGAAATTCCCGGTAGTGCTGCTGGGCAGCGAATATTGGAAAGGGATGGTCGAGTGGCTGCGTAAGGTGGTTTTAAGGATCGGTAATATCAGCCCTCATGACCTGGATATTTTTACCATAGTAGATAAGCCGGAAGATGTGGTAAAGGCAATCCGGAATTTTTACCAAAAACATTAGATGAGAAAAGTCCGTGTTTGTATTTTAAGGACCGCGGGAACAAATTGCGACAAGGAAACTGCTTTTGCTTTTAAAACGGCAGGCGCAGAAACCGAGTTAGTGCATGTAAACCGTTTGATCGGCTGGGAAAAGCAGTTAGAGGATTACCAGATTTTGGCTTTCCCCGGAGGTTTTTCTTACGGTGATGATATTGCCGCGGGAAAAATTTTGGCTAACGAATTAAAGTGTAAATTGGCCAACCAAATAAAAGATTTTGTTAGCCAGGGCAAATTGATTATCGGTATTTGCAATGGTTTTCAGATCCTGGTTAAGGCGGGGTTACTCCCGGGTAATAAGGATTTTACGCAGGAAGCAAGTTTAATCACCAATGATTCGGGGAAGTTCGAAGACCGTTGGACATATTTACGCGCAGTAAAAACAAAATGTATCTGGACGAAGAATTTGCCGCAGGTAATTTATCTTCCCGTGGCGCACGGAGAAGGCAAATTCGTAGTTAAAGAAAAATCGGTATTGGAAAGGCTAAAAAAGAATCAGCAAATCGTTTTTCAGTATTGCGACAAACAAGGGGATTTAAGCGGCTATCCGGATAATCCTAATGGCGCAATTGATAATATCGCCGGAATATGCGATGCGACCGGAAGGATTTTAGGTTTAATGCCGCATCCGGAAAGGCATCAATTGAATGTGCAGCATCCTTGCTGGAGTGCAGCCGGAAAAAACAAAAAATCAGGCGATGGTTTGCAGATTTTTCAGAATGGCGTAGATTACGCGAAAAAACTTCTTTAGAGGGGGAGAGGCCCAATGAGCGGGATTTTCGGTGTGGTTTCCAAAAAGGATTGCCTTGAGGATTTATTTTACGGCACGGATTACCATTCCCATTTAGGTGCGCAGTTTGCCGGATTGGCAGTGCAGGCGGATAACCTGGTACGCAAAATCCACGATATCAGGGGCAGCCAGTTTAAGACCAAGTTTTACGAAGATTATCAGAAGATGCAGGGCAATAAAGGCCTGGGAGTGATCAGCGCCAAAGATGAGCAGCCGATCGTAATCAATTCGCGTTTCGGGCCATTTGCCATTGTAACTAACGGCTTTATTGATAATGCGGATAAGCTGGCGCAGGGCCTTTACGAGCAGGGGTATTCTTTCAGCGAGATTACCGACGGCAAAGTTAATTTAACGGAATTAGTCGCTAAATTAATTATCCAGGGTAAGAGCTTGATTGGCGGCATTGAGCAGATGTTTGAAAAAATCGAAGGGTCATGTTCATTGCTGCTGATGAATGCCGAAGGCATTTATATCGCCAGGGACAGGTTAGGCTACAGCCCTTTGATTATCGGCGAGCGCGAGGGAGTTTTTTCCGTAACCACGGAAACCACAGCTTTTAGCAATTTAGGTTTTAAAACCATTAAGGAAACCCAGCCGGGCGAAATTATTTTATTAAGCGAAACCGGCATTAAAGCTTTACGTAAGGCCGAAGCATGCAATCAGATTTGTTCCTTTCTCTGGATTTATACGGGGTTTCCCGCTTCTTCTTATGAAGGGATCAATGTGGAAGCAGTACGGGAAAAATGCGGCAGGTGCCTGGCAAAGCGTGATCATCTGGAAGCAGATATGGCAGCAGGGATTCCTGATTCCGGCACGACCCACGCTATCGGCTATGCCATGGAAGCAAAGATTCCTTTCCGTAGGCCGCTCGTCAAATATACGCCCGGGTTTGACCGTAGCTACATTCCTGCTTCACAGCAGAGAAGAGATTTAGTTGCCAGGATGAAACTTTTGCCGATCCCGGAAATCATCAAAGGCAAGCGTATTGTTTTCTGCGATGATTCGATCGTGCGCGGCACGCAATTAAAAAATTATACGATTCAGAAGCTGCGCGAATGCGGTATAAAAGAAATTCATTTCCGCATTGCCTGCCCGCCTCTGATGTTCCCCTGCAAATTCAATTTTTCCACGCGCAATATCAATGAATTGGCAGCGCGCCGGGCAATCAAGGCGCTGGAAGGCAAGGATATCGAAGATGTCTCAGCTTATATCAATGAAGATTCTCCTAAACATAAAAGAATGGTGCAATGGATTACCGAGGATTTGGGGGTAGCCACTCTAAAATACCAGAAATTGGAAGATATGGTCAATGCCATTGGCTTACCAAAAGAAAACCTTTGCGTTTATTGCTGGACAGGCAATTATCCCAATAAAAACGGAGAGAAAACATGTACAAAAAAAGTCTCGATTGCGCGCCAAAAGAATACTGTGGGCTCTTCGGTATAGTCAATAACCGGCATGCCAGCTGGTTAACCTACCTGGGGCTTTATGCGTTGCAGCACCGCGGCCAGGAAGCCTGCGGAATTGTTTCCTGTAATAACGGCGTGCTTTCCCTGCATAAAGAAATGGGGCTAGTAAGCGACGTTTTTAGTGAGCAGGTTTTGAATAAGCTTAAGGGTACGATGAGTGTTGGCCATGTGCGTTATTCCACTACCGGCTCAAGCGTCTTAAAAAATTCCCAGCCGCTTTTAATTGATTATGCCAAGGGCTCGATCTGTATTGCCCATAACGGCAATTTGGTTAATTCTTTGCAGCTGCGCCAAAGCTTGGAGAGGACCGGGTCAATCTTTCAGACTACTACGGATTCGGAGATTATTATCCATTTGATGGCAAGGAATAAATCGCGCGACCTGGGGGCAAGCTTAATTTACGCCTTAAAAAGAATTAAGGGCGCGTATTCTTTGATCATGATGGATAAGTCCACGATGATCGGAGCAAGGGACCCTTACGGCTTCCGGCCGCTGGTTTTAGGCAAATTAAAAAATTCCTGGTGCCTGGCTTCGGAAACCTGCGCTCTTGATTTAATCGGTGCAAAATACATCCGCGAGGTTGAGCCGGGAGAAATCGTTTTCATAAAAAATGATTCAATTAAATCAGTCAGGCCCAAAGAACTGCAGCATAAAAATAAATTCAGTTTTTGCACCTTTGAGCATGTTTATTTTTCCCGGCCGGATTCGATTGTCTTTGGCGAGACTGTGCATGCAGTACGGCGCAGGCTCGGCGAGCAATTAGCCAGGGAGCATCCGGTGGATGCGGATTTTGTCGTGCCGGTCCCCGATTCCGGGTATTCCGCGGCTTTAGGTTATGCTGCGGAATCAGGGATTCCTTTGGAGATGGGGATTATCAGAAACCATTACGTGGGGCGTACCTTTATCCAGCCGGTGCAGGATAGCCGCGATTTAGGCGTACGGGTAAAATTCAATTTACTGCGGGATATCTTAAAAGGAAAACGTATTATCGTAGTGGATGATTCGATTGTGCGCGGGACTACTTCCAAGATCCGTGTGCGTAATCTACGCCGCGCCGGAGCAAGGGAAGTGCATTTGCGCATTTCCTGCCCGCCGCACCGTTTCCCATGTTTTTACGGGATCGATTTCCACCGTTCCAATGAATTGATCGCCAATAAATACGATTCCTTAGAGCAGATCAGGAAATACCTTGAGGTAGATACTTTAGGTTATTTAAGCCTGGATGGGATGTTGAATTGCCTGAAGAGCGCGCGGAATTTTTATTGCACTGCCTGTTGGTCGGGAAAATACCCGATCATAGCGGAAAAGCGCTACAGCAAATTTTCCCTGGAAGAGCATTGTTGCGGACAGGGGGAAATCTTAAGCCATAAAAAACCGAGGAGAAAATGAGCAAAATCACTTACAAGAGTTCCGGCGTAGATATCAGCGCAGCGACTATTTTTAAGAACCGCATCAAGCCATTGGTAAGAAAATCCTTCCGTAAAGGCGTATTAAAGGATATCGGAGGGTTTGGCAGTTTTTTTAGCATCCCGGAAGGAAAATTCCGCGAGCCGGTACTGGTTTCTTCCGCAGACGGAGTCGGAACAAAATTAAAGGTCGCTTTTTTAGTGGATAAGCATGATACTGTGGGTATTGACGCGGTAGCAATGAATGTGAATGATATTCTTTGCACCGGAGCGCAGCCCTTATTTTTCCTGGATTATATTGCTTATAGCAAGGTAAGTTCTGCAACCCTGGTTAATCTGATCAAAGGCCTAAACCGCGGGTGTATCGAATCAGACTGCGCTTTAATAGGCGGAGAAACCGCGCAGATGCCGGGAATGTACAAAGAAGGCGAATACGATATCGCGGGCTTTTGCGTGGGAGTGGTGGAGAGAAAGAAAATTATCGATGGCTCGAATATCAAGGCCGGAGATATTGTGATTGGCTTAGCTTCCAGCGGCATACATTCCAACGGCTATTCGTTAGTAAGAAGCGTTTTTTCGCAGAATGAACTGATTAAGCTTTCGCAGGAATTATTGACCCCGACGCGCATATATGTAAAACCTATTCTTGCATTATTAAATAATGCTTCTACGGCACAGCGCAATGCCATTAAGGGGATTGCGCATATTACCGGAGGAGCTTTTTACGATAAAATCGCCAGAATATTGCCGCATCATCTGGATGTGATTATTGAAAAGGATTCCTGGGTAGTGCCCAAAATCTTTCAGGTGATCCAAAATCGCGGGGATATCCAGGACCGGGAGATTTATCACACCTTAAATATGGGTATTGGTATGGTAATAATTGTGGATCCGGATTATCTTAAAGTCACTACAGCCAGGTTAACCCAGCAAAAGATCAAATCCTCAATTATCGGAGAAGTAGTTAGGGGGAGTAAAAAGGTAGAGATAGTATGATGACACCCGGCCATATCTGATTGGCCGGTGTTCGTTAACTACGAAGGAGGGAGCGATGAATATCTGGTATCTTATCGGCATCATCGTACTGGTAGTTTTTTTGGCAGGCATCAGGATCGTGCGCCCAACGCACCGCGGGTTGATCGAAAGATTCGGTAAATACAACCGTTTTGCCAACCCGGGGTTTAATTGGATTTTTCCGGTGATCGAAAATATCTACCTGGTGAATATTACCGAACAAATGGTGGATGCCGAGCCGCAGGAAATTATTACCAATGATAACTTGAATGCCAAGGTTGACGCTCAGGTTTATTTTAAAGTGACATCTACCGAACAAAGTGTAAAGAGCTCGATATATAATGTTTTTAATTATCAATACCAGATTGTGAATTTAGCGCGCACCACCTTAAGGAATATTATCGGCACGCTTACCTTAAAATCGGCAAATAGCGAGCGCGGAAAAATCAACGCGGAATTGCATAATACCCTGATGCAGGAAACTGCCAACTGGGGAATCGAAATCGTGCGCACGGAATTAAAAGAGATCGATCCGCCCAAAGACGTGCAGGAGACGATGAACAAAGTAGTCAAAGCGGAAAACGAAAAGATCGCAGCCGTTGATTTTGCCACCGCCACGGAAACCGCAGCTGACGGGCAAAAGCGCGCGGAGATCAAGAAGGCTGAAGGTATTAAGCAGGCAAGAATATTGCAGGCAGAAGGCGAAGCCGAGGCAATTAAATTAGTGAACGAAGCTGCCGAGCATTATTTTGTCGGTAATGCACAGGTCTTACGCAAGCTTGAAACTGTCGAGCATGCTTTAGCAAATAACGCGAAAATCGTCATTCCTTCGAATACAGAATTAGTAAATGTTATCGGCGAAATGGCCGGTGTGTTGCCATTAAGGAAAGAATCGTCCAAGGACGATAAGAAGCTGATTTAGTTTCTTTGATATTTAAATGGATCTGTCCGCTTTCTCTCGCTCAAGGTCGCTTTTGCCCCCGCCATAAATCGTGGCGGGTGCCGGCAAAGGTCTCTCGCATTTTTGGCGGCTGCTGAACTCGCGCCTCGCGCTCTCGCTCGGCGCTCGAACAGCATCGCCGTCCCGAGATTGTCAACGCTAAAGCGTTGACCTCGGGATTCCCAAAAATGCTCGAGCTGCTTTGCCTAAAAGCTCCATTTCGCTCGACAAAGCGCCCAGATTCATTGTAAAAGTATTTCGGAGTGACCGGATTTAAACGCGCCTCGTCACTCGCTAAAGTAAGATTTTAGTTATTTATTCAGGAATAAATTAGCTATGATTGATACGAATACCGTCTTAATTCTTGGGGCAGGAGCTAGTGTTGATTTTGGCTATCCGCTTGGCGAAGATTTAAAAATTAGAGTTTTACATGTTCTATCAAATCCTAACTTTAAAGAAGCATTAAAGAAGGGGTACGGGTTTCGACCAGGAATGGAGGATTTTATTCCAGCATTCATTCAAGACTTAAGGAGAGACAGGGCTTTAACGATAGATAGATTTTTAGCTAAAAGCTCAAAAGAATATCAAACTCTTGGTAAAGTAGCAATTGCGAAGATAATCACAGATTGCGAAGACGATAATTCTATTTTTCAAAGTGATTCGTGGTACAAAATTTTATATAAACTGATTTGCGGATACCCCAATTTAGAAAATTTTGGAATGAATAAACTTAGTATCCTTACTTTCAACTATGATCGTTCGCTTGAACATTTCTTATTTAATCAGTTATTAAATGATTATGGAGAAAAAAATCAAAGTGTAATATTGTCTCTTCTAAAGAAAGTACCGATAATTCATCTTCATGGAAGAATTCATATGTTACCTTGGGAAGATTCTCGAGAGGGGTGTTCATTTGCGAGTAGAGGATTTATCCCAAATATATTTGAAATTGCAGAAAAGATGATTCTTCCTAATGATGAAATTAAAGTTTTAAATGAAGTATATCAGATTATTGAAAAGGCAGAATGTATTTATTTTTTAGGGTTTGGGCATGACGAGATTAATTTAAGAAAATTGAATATAAGTTTAATTTCAAAATGTAATAAAGTATTTAGTACAAGTTATAATCTTCCTCTTGTTCAACAAAGGATGGTTAATAATATCTTTGGTGATGAAATAATTCGATTTTCTTCAGTAAAGGTCTATGATTTTTTAATGAATGAATTTGATCCCTTTAGGAATTAAAGGATATATTACTTAATTCTGAATAATTTTGAGTAGATTTTATGGTTTTGCTGGAGCGTGCATTAGTCCCGCTACAGTATTAAATCTAGCGCGGGACAGCACGCGGAAGCGAAACCATAAAATCAGATAATATTCGCGAAAGCACAGACAAGACAGACGCGGGATACGATAAAGAAAACGGACAGATTCACTAGCAAAGCGATGAATATGAAAAATAGCACGATAATGGGATTAATAGCGTTGTTTTGTTTAACCACGTTTGCTTACGCAAATGTGGTTTTTCCGGCGATTGCAAACCAGTTTATGGTCAGTGTAGTAGTGCGGTCTTATTACTCGGTAATTATGGCAATCCTGATACTCTTTATCGAAGCGACTTTTATCCGTAAGTTATTTTTGCTTAATTTTATCTGGAGTTTTATTATCGCGTTTGTGATTAACTTTCTTTCTTCTGTAGCGGGGATGGCTCTAACCGGCCTGTCTTTCGGCAGTGGCAGGTTAACCGGCATCGCCGGAATACTTGGCTATAAAGATATGCGGTTAGGTACTTATTTAGGATTGATTCCCGGTTATTTTTTAACTGTTATCCTAGAATGGTGTTTATTGATTTTAGTTGCTCTTATCATAAGCAGTAAAGTGAAGAGAGCGGCAATTTTTAAGACCTCCGTGCTGATGAACTTATTTAGTTATATAATAATTTTTGCCGGTATTATTATTGCTGATATCGCAACCGGAGGGCAGGTTTTTAAGACTTTCTAAGCGATGAGAATATTAGTTATTGGAAGTGGTGGACGGGAACATGCGCTGGTGTGGAAGCTGGCGCAATCGAAATTGGCAGAGAAGATTTTTTGCGCGCCCGGTAATGGCGGGATTGCGCAGATCGCCGAATGCATTGATATTAAAGCCGATGATATCGAGAGTATTTTAAATTTCGTAAAGAAAGAAAAGATAGATTTTACGGTGGTAGGGCCAGAAGTGCCTTTGGCCTTAGGCATTGTTGATGATTTCCGCAACCGCAAGTTAAAGATCTTTGGGCCGGAGAAAAAAGCTGCGCGTATGGAAGCAAGCAAGATTTTTTGCAAGGAATTAATGGCAAAATATAATGTGCCGACTGCTGCGTTTAAAATATTTTCCGAGGCTAAAGAAGCATATGATTATATTGATGAATATGGCACGCCTTGCGTGATCAAGGCCGATGGCTTAGCGCAAGGTAAAGGCGTAATTGTTGCTAAGGATGCCCCTGAAGCAAAGGCGGCGGTAAAATCAATTTTGGAAGAAAAAATCTTCGGCGATGCCGGTAAGCGCCTGATTATCGAAGATTGCCTGCAGGGAGTAGAAGCCTCGATTTTAGTTTTTACCGATGGCAAAACCGTGGTCCCTTTGGCTTCCAGCCAGGACCACAAGCGCATTTTTGACGGCGACCATGGCCCAAACACCGGCGGCATGGGCGCATATTCTCCGGCGCCAGTGGTAACGCCAAAATTATTCCAAGAAATTATGGAGAAAGTGATCAACCGCACTATTTCCGGATTAGCCAGAGAAGGAATATCTTATCAGGGTGTTTTATATGCCGGCATCATGTTAACGGATAGCGGGCCAAAGACTTTGGAATTTAACGTGCGTTTTGGTGACCCGGAAACCCAGGCGATTTTACCGCGCTTAAAAAGCGATTTATTGGAAGTCATGCTTGCGGTAAGCGAGGGAAATTTAAGCCGGATCAAAAATTTGGAATGGGAAACCAAAGCCTGTGTTTGTGTAGTTTGCGCTTCCGGAGGATATCCGGGCGATTATGCTAAGGGTAAAGAAATTTCCGGGCTGCAGGATGCTGCGAAGATGAAAGATATCGTAGTCTTTCATGCCGGCACTAAAAAAGAAGGCGAGAAGATCCTTACTTCCGGCGGAAGAGTATTGGGCGTTACCGGCTTAGGCCAAACTATTAAAGAAGCGATTACTAAAACTTATCAGGCAGTAGAAAAAATCAAGTTCGAAGGTATGCAATATCGCAAAGATATCGGCGCAAAGGCATTATAGGCATAGGAGGCTCAAATGGCAAAGCCAATCAGTATTATCATGGGATCGCAATCCGATTTGGAAACTTTGCAGGAAACAATTAATCTCTTAAAAGAATTTCGCGTTGGTTTTGAGGCAAAGGTTTTATCCGCGCACCGTACACCCAAAGAACTGGCGCAATACGTGGAAGCTGCATCCAAAAAAGGCGTAAAAGTTTTTATTGCCGCTGCTGGTGGAGCAGCAGCTTTAGCAGGTGTGATCGCAGCGCATACAACATTGCCGGTTATCGGGATTCCGATTGAAACCAAGAGTCTGCAAGGCATGGATTCTTTGTTGTCCACAGTACAAATGCCGGCAGGTATTCCTGTAGCCAGTATGGCTATTGGCAAGGCCGGAGCCAAGAACGCAGCGCTTTTTGCCCTGGAGATTTTAGGGACAGTTGATAAAACAATCGCCGCAAAATTATTAAAATATAAGCAAGGAATGCGCGAGAAGATCAGGAAGATCAGATTAAGCGTTTAACCTATGCCGGACACAAAAGTTTTTAAAATCGACTCCCAGAATATCGCCTTAGAGCCCTTAGAGCAGGCAGCTAACCTCTTAAAAAGAGGGGCTTTAGTGATTATTCCTACGGACACGGTTTACGGCATTGCCGCAAATTCCCAAAATCGTAAAGCCATGGACAGGTTATTCGAGGTTAAGCAGCGTACGCCGGATAAACCTTTTCCTCTGCTCATTGAAAAGAAAGAAAAAGTGGAAGAGCTTGCCAGGGATATACCGATAGCAGCCTATAAACTGATCGACAAATTCTGGCCCGGGGCATTAACTATTATCCTTAAAGCTGCAAGAGGCAATACTATAGGTTTACGTATGCCGAATAACCAGGTTGCCTTAAAAATTATCGAGCTTACCGGAGCCTCGCTTGCGTGCCCCTCGGCAAATCTTTCCGGTAAGGCGGCGCCTCAGGAATTTTCCGCGGCACTGACAGGTTTAAACGGCAAGGTGGATGCGGCTATCGACGCAGGAAGCACAGTTTTAGGCGCAGAATCCACAGTCGTAGATTTATCCAGCGGGCAATTACAAGTTTTACGCGAAGGCGCAGTTAAAAGAGCAGAGATCGAACAGGTAATCACGAAAAAAAACGTGCTCTTTGTCTGTACGGGGAATTCCTGCCGTTCAGTGATGGCAAAAGCGCTGCTGGAAAAAAAATTAAAAGAAGCAGGACGAAAGGATGTAGAAGTTTCTTCCGCCGGTGTAATGGGGTTAAACGGGATGAGCGCAACGCAAGCAACTAAAGGGGTCCTGGCAAAAGAAGGTTGCGACGTTTCTGGGCACCATTCGCAAGGGATTAATCGCATTCTGCTGAATGAATCGGATTTAATCCTGGTGATGGAAAAATTACACGAAGAAAAAATTCTGCAGGTGGCGCCGGAGATAAAAAATAGGGTGTTTTTATTAAAGGAATTTGCTAAAATAAATAACGGCAGCCTTGATGTGGAAGATCCTATCGGCTTGTCATTAGAATTTTACCAACACACCTTAAACCTAATCAAGGAAGCAATAGAAAGGATCGTTAAGATTATATGAAAATGTTAATTGCTTCGGATCATGCAGGTTTTCGCCTAAAGGAAAAATTAAAGGATTATCTGGAAAAAAAGCATATTCAGGTCAAGGATTTAGGCACTTATTCCGAAGAGCGCTGTAATTACCCGGAATTTGCCTCTGCTTTAGCGCAGGATATTTCACAAGGTAAGCATAAGCAAGGAATCCTCGTCTGTAAAAGCGGTATTGGCAATTCCATCGTAGCAAACCGTTATCCGGGGGTGCGCGCGGCTTTATCCTATAGTGTCAAGGCAGCGAAACTCTCCCGTGAACATAATGACAGCAATGTCCTGGTTTTAGGCTCGGCATTCGTGAATGAAAAAACCGCCAAGAAAATATTAGGCGCCTGGATAGAAACCAAGTTTGCCGGCGGCAGGCACAGAAAAAGATTAAATCAATTAAAACAAATTGAGAAGGACTTACGAAAATGGAAAGCTTAAAATTTTTAAAAAACACTGACCCGGAAATTTACCAGGTGATCCTGCGGGAGCTTGAGCGCCAACAGGACAATCTGGAATTAATTGCCTCGGAAAATTTTACTTCTTTGGCAGTATTAGAGGCGCAAGGATCGGTACTTACCAACAAATACGCCGAAGGTTATCCTGCAGCGCGCTGGTATGGCGGATGCGAAAATGTGGATACTGCCGAGAGCCTGGCAATCGAGCGGGCAAAAAAATTATTCGGCGCGGAACACGCGAATGTCCAGGCACATTCCGGAAGCCAGGCAAATATGGCAGTTTATTTTGCGGCATTGGAATTAGGGGATACGGTTTTAGCCATGGACTTGGCAGCCGGAGGGCACTTAACACATGGGCACCCGCATAATTTCTCCGGGATGTTTTATAAGATGGTGGGTTACGGCGTAGACCGGAAAACCGAAATGCTGGATTATAATTATATTTTAGATCTGGCAAAGAAACATAAGCCAAAAATGATCCTTGCAGGCGCATCTGCTTATCCGCGCGAAATGGATTTTCGCGCTTTCCGCGAGATTTGCGATAAAGTGGGAGCTTTACTTTTTGTAGATATGGCGCATATTGCAGGTTTGGTTGCCGCAGGGCTGCACCAATCGCCGGTTCCCGTCGCTGATTTTGTTACTTCGACAACACACAAAACTTTGCGCGGGCCGCGCGGCGGATTTATTCTTACCAGGAAAGAATTTGCTAAGAAGTTGGATTCGCGGATCTTTCCCGGTTTGCAAGGCGGGCCATTAATGCACGTAATCGCTGCCAAGGCAGTTGCCTTTAAAGAAGCATTAACCCCGGAATTTAAGCAATACCAGAAACAGATTTTAGCTAATGCCAAAGAGCTTGCCAGCGTTTTAGAGAAAGATAAATTCCGCATTGTTTCCGGAGGGACAGATACGCATTTAATGCTGGTGGATTTATCGCAAAAAAGAATTACCGGGGCTGATGCTTCCGCGGTTTTAGAAGAAGTGAATATTACCGCTAATAAGAACCTGATTCCTTTTGACAGTAAGAGCCCGGGGATTACCAGCGGGATACGTTTAGGCACGCCGGCGGTAACTACCCGCGGCATGAAAGAAGCGCAAATGCGCCAGATAGCCGGTTGCATTAATCAGGCGATAGAATCAAGCGGAGACCTGGATGCTTTAAAAACAGTTAAAGAAAAAGTGCAGCAATTAACCAAAAAGTTTCCTTTATATCCACAGCTAACTAAATAAAATGAAGAAAAAACAAAAAAATTTTGCTAAGCGCCCTACCTGGGATGAATATTTTCTGGAAGTCGCAAATTTAGTTGCCAAGCGTTCCACCTGCCATCGCCGGCATGTGGGAGCGGTATTGGTAAAAGATAAACGGATTTTGGCCACTGGTTACAACGGCGCGCCCTCGGGGTTAAAGGATTGCCTGGAGATCGGTTTTTGCGTGCGGGAGAAGCTGGGGATCCCCTCCGGAGAGCGCCACGAGCTTTGCCGCGCTTTGCACGCCGAGCAGAATGTGATTATCCAGGCTGCTTTGCACGGAGTAGGCACCCGTGGGAGTATTTTGTACCTGACCAATCAACCTTGTATTATTTGCGCCAAGATGCTGATTAATGCCGCGATCAAAGAAATCGTGATTGCCGGAGATTATCCGGATAAAATGGCGATGGATTTTTTAAAGGAAGCCGGGATTAAAATCAGAAAATTAAAATGAGATGCCCTTACTGCGGATATAAGGAAGATAAGGTTGTAGATTCGCGCGCTACCGCCGAAGAATCGGCAGTGCGCCGCCGCCGCGAATGCTTAAAGTGCCAGAAGCGTTTTACTACTTATGAATATGTGGAAGAAGTTTCGCTTATGGTGATCAAGAAAGACGGCAGCCGCCAAAATTTTGACCGTAAAAAAATCCTTTCCGGAATTATTAAGGCCTGCGAAAAACGCCAGATCTCGATTGAAAAAATGGAAGAGATTGTCTCTCAGGTGGAAAGGGCAATCCAGAAAAAACCTGACCGGGAAGTCTCCTCTACCCGCATCGGAGAACTGGTAATGGAGAAATTAAAATCCTTGGATGATGTGGCATATGTGCGTTTTGCTTCCGTTTACCGGCAGTTTAAGGATGTGGGCCAGTTTATGGTGGAATTAAAGGATATCCTGAATAAAGAACGGCCTGCTTTAAGTAAGATCGGGAATAAGAAATAGAGAGGAGTATTTTTCAATGGTAGAAATGGAATTAAACAAAATCGTTATAGATGAAAAAAGGCATGACCAGTTGATCGTCTTAAAAGAAAAGAACGGCGAGCGTGTTTTGCCGATTGTAATCGGCCTGCCAGAGGCTTCGGCGATTAAATTAAAAATTAGCGGCTTCCAGCCTCCCAGGCCGCTTACCCATGATTTACTGCATTTAACCATCGAAAACCTGGAAGCTTCGGTAGAAAAAATCATCATTGATAAATTGGAAGAAAATACTTTTCACGCGAAATTATTCATTAAAAATAGCTCCGGCGAAACAAAAGTAATTGATGCACGGCCTTCCGACAGTATTGCGTTGGCTGTCAGGGCCCATGCCCCGATTTATGTCGAAGACTCGGTAATTAAGCAATCCGAAATTTTTAATCAAGATAAATAGTGGAAAACCAGGAAAAGCAGTTACTCAAAGAAATTTTGGGCTTTGCCCGAAGTAAAAAGAAGAAGCTTTATCTTGTGGGCGGCTATTTGCGCGACTTGCTTTTAAAGCGCGACAAGCCTAACCCGGATATTGACTTTACTTTAGAAAAAAACGCGATTAATTTTGGCAGAGAACTGGCGCGGAAACTGCATGCCGGATTTGTGGTTTTGGATAAGGAGCATGGTTGCTGCCGGGTGGTTAAGTTCTTGCGGAATAAAAACTGTACTTTGGATTTTGCCGATTTTCGCGGTAAAGATATAAAAGAAGATTTGTTGCTGCGTGATTTTAGCATTAATGCATTGGCTATAGAATTAGAGGATTTCCTGGAAGGGAAATTCTCTCAAACTTTGCTTGATCCTTTTGGCGGGCAAAAAGATCTAAAGGCAAAACGCATCCGTTTTATCCACCTTTCGGCTTTTGACGACGATCCGCTGCGGATTTTAAGGGCATTTAGCCTGGCGGCGATCTTCGGGTTTAAAATTACTCCGGAAACCCTGAAATTAATCAAAGTAAAGAAGGGAAAATTAAATACAGTTTCTTCGGAGCGTGTGCGCGATGAGCTTTTTAAAATTCTGGGCACTGCCCGGGCTTATGATTACCTGATTTTACTCGATAAATTAAAAATCCTTAAAATTATCCTGCCGGAGATAGAAATTATGCGCGCAGTTAACCAGGGGCCTTATCACCATCTGGATGTTTTAAAGCATAGTTTTGAATCCGTAAACAAAATCGAAGAAATTATCGAGGAATATAAAGCAAGCGCGGATGTAAAAAATTTCCTTAACCAGGCTGTAGCAGCAGAAAGAAAGCGCCTGGAGCTTCTAAAATTAGGGGTATTTTTGCATGATGTGGGTAAACCCCAGGCAAAGCGCCGTAAAGACGGAAAAACTATTTTTCACGGCCATGAAAGAGTAGGCGCACATATCGCGCGTAATATCGCCAGGAGGCTAAAGCTTTCCAATGATGAATTAGAGGCGCTTTCTAAAATGGTATTCTGGCATTTAAGGCCCGGGTATCTGGCAGACAGCAACCGTCCGAGCGAGCGGGCAAAGTTCCGTTATTTTCGCGATAGCGGCAACGAAGCAATCAGTGTTTTATTATTATCTTTAGCCGACCAGCGTGCTACCCGCGGTAGGTTAACCACCCAGGAATCGCGCCAGCAGCATGAAAGGGTAGTGGCAGCTTTGATCCGGGAATATTTCAGGAAGCAGAAAGAGAAAAAAATGCCGCGTTTGATTAACGGCGATGACCTGATCAAAAATTTGAAATTAAGCCCGTCGCCTTTGATCGGCAAAATTTTAGGCGAAATCGAGGAGCTGCAGGCAATCGGAAAAATCAAAAGCAAGAGAGAAGCTTTGGAAAAAGCGAAAAAATTTATCAAGGAGAACAAATGAACGTCGCAAAATCAAAATCACTGGAAAATATTGAAGAAAAAATGCAGGAATTGGACCAGGGCTCATTCCGTTACCATGTGCTGGAAAATGCCAAGGATTTCAAAAGCTCATGGATCGAATTAGGCCGCTCGCTTTACACGGTTTTAAAGGATAAATTATACCGGGATTGGGGGTACGGCAGCTTCGATATTTATACAGTTAAGGAAATCGGCATCCGCAAGCAAACCGCAATGAAGCTTTTAAGGTCGTACTATTTTCTGGAAAAAGAAGAGCCGGCGATCCTTAAGCAGGAAAATATGGATTCACAAAATGCCGTCGCAATCCCGACCTATGAATCCGTGGATGTGCTGCGTATGGCAAAGAACAAAAAAATCGGCGCAGAAGAATACCAGGATTTAAAAAAGCAGGTCTTTGAAAAAGGCAGGGATGCCCGTGAGGTAAAAAAGGATTTGACTGCGATCATCAGGCAAAGGGCAGAGCTTGAGCCGGAAGAAGCCAGGGAGCAGAGAAAAACCGTGACGGTGCGGCGCCTTTTAGGGACATTAAGGTCGCTTAAGCAGGAGATTGAAGTCGGGAAATTATTGCCTGCAGGAATTATCCGGGAAGCAGAGGCGTTGATTAAGAAAATCGAAGCAGAACTTTAAAAAAACGAAAGGGGGATGGCGATGAAAAATAAGCTTGTAGTAATCATCGTTGTTATCGCTGCTTTATTTGTCTTAGGAGTTGTGAAGGACCAGGCGATTAAAACTATTGCCACAGTCCAGGTTAGTAATATCACTGGTGCAAAGGCGCATATCGGAAGTTTTTCCCTCGGATTATTGAACCAAAGAGTAAAGATCAACGATTTTAAAATTTTTAATCCTGCAGGATTTCCGAAAGGCGTATTGTTAGATATCGGCAAAATCCATGTTAACTATGATTTACCGGGAATCTTAAAAGGTAAATTACACCTACCCGAAGTAAAAGTAGACCTTAAAGAAGTGGTAGTGATTAAGGATAAAGAGGGAAAGTTAAATGTGGATAGCCTGAAAGTTGCGAAAAAAGAAGGGGCAAAAGAAACGAAACCCGCTAAGGCTATGGAAATGGCTATTGATACCTTGGATTTAAGCATCGGTAAAGTTATTTTAAAAGACTATAGCCGCGGAGAAGGCAGGCTTTGGGTAGAGGTTTATGATATCGGGATCCAAAACCGTGTTTATAAAAATATTACCAGCGCACAGCAGTTTATCAGTTTAATTTTGGTAGAATCAATGAAGCCAACCGCTATTAAAAGTGCGGCAATTTACGGAGCAGCCAGCCTTGCCGGGATGTCGCTTTTTCCTTTAACCGCAGCAGTGCTTTTTACCGGTAAAGATTATTCCGAGGCAACTCTCAAGGCAAATTATCAAAAGGTTTTTCGCGCTGCTTCACGGGCTTTCGCGCAAATGGG